>JAJWOH010000077.1:0-16616 GCA_021635485.1 Segatella copri
AAAGCTTTTGCCCTTACAGGGCGCCTTGCTGATTGCTATTATACCCAGGGCGATGCCCTGGGCTAGGAGCTTTTGGGCCTTCAGCCCGTTCTTGAACCACATGCGAAAGTTCAGTAATTGTCTGTTGTTATGACACAAAAAAAATCGGCAAAGTATCTGCTGGATTCAACAAATACCTTGCCGAACATCAGAACTAGGGACTACTCCCTAGTTACACAAAAGGAGTAGAAATTCTGCCATTACTTATTCATTACTTTAACAACCTTACCACTCTGGTACTTCTTGATAACAAGACCCTTGGCATTGGCTGCTACCTTAGCACCAGCAGCGTTGAATGTTGCAACCACTGCATCATTTGCTACATTAACGTTCTTGATACCAGTTGCTCCACCTCCGAGTTCCTCTGGAAGGGTATTGTAAAGCATGATAGAAGAAATAAGGCAAGTACCGCCCCATGAAGCCTTGATAGTAACCAAGTGGGCAAAATCATCAGCTTTAGGCTCTTCGCCAGGAACAGTGCGAACCAAGTCCTTCTTCAAATCAATAACAATAGCACCTTCATCAAAAGCTTTGTTATTGATTTCAATCATACCTCCATTAGCCTGCTGACCTTCTGCAACGGTACGGTTGAACATGAAACGAGGTTTGGCAACTTCACCCTTATCATTTATGGAACCTTCACCATAAACTACCATGTAATGATAGGCTGACAAGTCGGCATAGATTTTCTCAGCCACTGTAGATGTACCTAGGATAACAGAACCTGGAGCACTTGGATTCTCTGCACCCACATTCCAATCCATAAAAACCTTCTCATCAGTTGGTTGTGCATCCTGTGTTAAACCATCCCATACGTGGAACATGTCCTTAGTCAATTCAACACCCTCATCTGCACTCTCTTCCTGTGCAGAAGCAGAACCAAAACCAGCAAACAATGCTACGGCTACCATAGCCAAACTCTTAATTGTTGTGTTCATAATTGTAAAAATTAAAATTGTTATTAATAACTAGTTATTTATAAATCTTCTCCGTATAGGTCTTACCGCTACGAAGATAAACTTTCTTGATACTGACACCCTGCTTGGCTGCAGATAAGCGCATGCCCTGCAAGTCGTAATACTCTACATGGTCTACCTGGTCGGCATCAGTGGTTACACCGGCGATACCCGTCAAGGCACCCTTGTAGTTCAAGCGGACGCAATCGAGCACAGCTCTCTTTCCGCTCACATAGTTAACCGTCATATTTCCCTTGACATCAGCGATGTCCATGTCAAATTCCACTTCTGACCATTCCTTGCTAGAAGAAGCATTCTTTGGCAGTGTAACCTGCTTGGTCTGATTGCCGCAGATAACCTTGACAACGGCATCACCTGCAGAAGCCTGATAACGGATAGCCACCTTGTAATTGCCTGGCTTGGTAACAGGAATGTAACCACGAACGGAAGCCCCCTTCTGGGTACCCAGGTTCAAGCAGCCCTGACCATAGTATCCACGGAAACCGTTGTTCCAAGCGTTGCCATAGCAACCACCCACATTCTTGTAATCGAAGTTTTCAAACTCATACTGCATCTCTCCCTCATACGCCTCAGGCATGGCAGGAGTTTCAATGACAGCAGCAGTCACATCAGAATCCTTCAACTTTCCTGTAGTCATGGTGCCCTTACAGTTACCGATGGTCAACTCCAATGGACCATTATGCTTCACATATACCGTGAACTGACCACTCTTCCATTCTGTGGTAACAGTACTTGCTGAATGCTCTGAATTATCCTTCCAAGAGATAGTAGGCTGAGCACTGGCTCCCACCACAATGATGGTATCAGTCTGCTGGGCATACTCAGGGAGATTCTTGTCATCCTGTAATCTGCCATCGCCAACACCATAACGAAGTCCATCCTTGATACGGTAGTTCTGCATGTAGAGACTCAACTTGTCTGAATACTCACGCATGTGAACCAAAGAATATGGAGCGAGGTTCATCTTAATCTGGCTACAGGTATTGTAGGCAGGTTTCAATGTACCCTTGGCACTGCGTCCATTGTTTACCCAGTACTTACGGATAAATTTCATACCATTCTTTGTGGCAGCCAACGGAACATGCTCCTCATTATACTGATAAGGGTTGTAGCAAACCCAAGTATTCTCCAGACGCGAAGCATAGATATCACCCGTATATTCCTGTTTGAAGAGCTTATTCATATAAGCCTTCTTGCTTGTCACGTTACTCCAGGTAGGGTTGCTGGCATACTCGCTGCTCTTGATAGCCACCTGCAGTTTCTTGGCTTCTTCGTCGATGAGATCATACACCACAGGGATGGTAGGATAACGTCCTGAAACCTTCAACCACCATTTGTTGTTCAAGGTGGAGTTAGGCCACTGTGTACCATTGTCATCCTGCTCACTGCGATAGAGACCATCATACAATCCGCTTGGAGAAACGTATGGTTCCATCTCGTTCTGGCTGGAATTGATATTCTTTGTCTTGATGTCATTCTTCACGCAAATCTTAGTACGTGCAATGACCTCCTCACGGGAAGGAATACGGATAGTACCATCCAGAATCTTGCGGAACATATCGATGTTGATATTCTTAAAGTGATTGAACCAAGCCCAGTTGCGATGGGTATAGCCATCGGCTGTCCTGGAAGTTGCGATCTCACGCAAGTTATCAGTCGTCACCAACTCAGGACCGTCAATCACCGTCTCACCTGTCAATGCCACATGCTCCAAGATAGGGATGGCTCCACAAGCCTTAGGGAAATCATTGTAATACTCCTTCAGAAATTTTGAAGCATCCGAAGGGTCCTTGATGGCATTGCCATTCTCATCCAGTTTATCTTGTTCTTCCATCCAGCCGCAGATATCGAAACGAATACCATACTGGCCGGCATATCCACCCAAGTAAGCACCCAGACAGTTGCTCTCGATATCATAGAAACCATTCTTCATGGTGTACTTCTCGCAGCAGATGAAATGTTCCTTATCGGTAGAAAGCAGACGGTTCATCTCGGCATTACGCTTCATGTATGCCACTGGCATCATATTGGCAGAATAGCATGCCTGAGTAAAACTCACGCAAAGATAGCCACCATACTGATGAGCAAACTTCATGAGATGCGTGAAGAGCTCCAGTCGCTTCAGGAAAGATGGCGTATGAATGGTTCCGTTCTCACGCTTACGATCCTCGTCAAATCCCCAGAACTGCTCGGCATAGTTCCATCCAAGAAAGTTTGGATAGTTCTTATAGTAGCTCTCATAGAGTTCCAGGTCGTCGTCATCAAAAGCGCTGCATCCGCCGCTGGCAGGCTGTATCATCGTCCATACGCGGTTCTCTGCACATACCTTCATCCATGAATCTACCACCTTCTTACCATCCGCACAGATACTCTCCGTAGCAGAGAGCGAGAGGTTGAATATCACGTAAGGCTTGATGTCTTCCGGTACCATATTGATGATGGCTTGCGGATTCGGAGAATTCCATGTGTCGATATGGATAATCCATACCGGCTGGGATGGCGAGATAACTCTTCGCAGGGCAGGCCCTTCATGAGCCTGCGCCACTGCGAATGTCAGTATCCCAAAAATAAATATAAATAATCTTCTTACCATTTTATTTCTGTTTTCTGAAGTCCATTAACCACACCCACGTAAGTAGGTAGGCGATTGAAATGATTCCACAATCCTACACCCGTAGTGCCCTGATTGATTGTTGAGAAAGATACACCATAGAGTTTGTCGCCCAACACATCCTGTGCCTTGTTCAGAATATAGGCATAGAGTTCAGCCATTCCCTTGTAATCCTCGAATGTAGCCTTGCTCTGATCGGCTACTGTTCCACCAGCATCAGCCAGATATACATTCATGTCTGAAAGACGAACCTGCAAGCCTGAAGCTTTCAACTTAGCAAGAAGAATGTCGACATTCGCCTTAGCTTCTGCCACAGAACTGCTGTTGTATGGCACGTCGAGCTTTGCGTCGATACCTTCAATCTTAGCATCTGCTTCATTCCACTGCTTGATGTAGTTGATGGCAGCCTCGGTCTTCTCAGCATCCGTCAGCAAATTTTCCTCACTGTAGAACAGCTTGGCATCAGCCTTCTTTGAATGGATTTCCTTGCATACATCAGCCACCCAGTTTTCATCCAGATAGTCGTTAGGATAGAACTCACCATCAGCTACCATGTTCTCAGAAGACTTCAGAGAGTAGAAAAGATCCTCTATCAGGTTGGAAGCCACATTCCATGCCTGCACCTTGTCTCCATAGTTCTGTATAACAGAATCAACGTAAGCAAACATAGCCTTCTTTACATCAGCAGCCTTCTCTTCTACAGGACGAGGTTTATAATAACCCGGCTTCTGATATGGAGCGTAAATATCAATATTGTCAACATACACCTGCTGAGGCACAGCTGCCTGACCAATTACCAGAGAAATATTGGAAGATTTCATATCATCTGCATCAAAGGCCTCAGTAAAGTCAACCTTTGACAAATCCACCACGAATGTTTCCCAAGTCTTAGCCTTGGTAGGAACACCGAAGTTTCTCAGTTCCTTGGCTTTGTCACCCACCTTTACTCTGATAACCACATTCTTCTTGACATTTGAAGAATAATAATCAAAGGAGATGGTCTTGATTGTTGACAGCGAAGCACCCTCAGGCAGATTCACAGGAAACTCGATGAACTTGGCTGCCTTCTTGATGCATAGCGACTTTCCGTTCTTTCCTGTCGGATCCTTTGCCACTTTGGAATCCTTGTCTGTTCCGAAGACATCACCGATGGCACTGCTTTCGAAATCATACTTCTGATGGAGATCCACATTCTCACCATCTACCCAAGTATCCTTGGTAGCCTCTTTCATCACAGTCATGTTCCATGCGTTAGGTGCAAAAAGGGAAGCTGTAGGAACGAGTCCTGCGGCAATAGCAGCATCAACTTCATCTTTTGAAGCATCGGCACTGACCGTACCATCATCAGCAACCACAGCAGCATGGGAGAAGCCATCTACGACATTCACTTCATTGAAGTTCGCCAAAACGGTACTAAAGCTAGTATTGGCAGCTTTCAAATCTGCAATGGTCAAGTTTGCTCCCAACTTCATGCCTGTATAGTTCTTCAGAACTTCATAACCTCTGGTAAGGTCGTCCATCGCTACGTTCTCAGGCTTTTCGCCGGCAGGGTAGCTTGTATCGAAGTCCTCCACACAACCAGTGAGCAGCATGGAAGCTGCTGCACTGGCCAAGAGGATATTATGTATTTTTTTCATAATTCTGATATCAAATTAAAAATGTTCTTACTTTTCAGGAGTGAAAGTCTGGAAACCAATGCCACGATTGCGGACCACCATGGTATCTGTGGTTTCAACCGTACCCAAGGCATCGCTCTTGATGTTGTAGTTCAAATAGAGTGTGTTGCGCTTAAACTCGCCCAAGAGCTGGTCGTTCTTGACAAACTTACCACTACCCGAAACCTGAACTCCGTCACTACCGGAAGAGATGGTGCAGTCATCACCGTTGAAGGTCATCAGCACGTTCACCTGATGGTCTATACCACTTGCATCCTTCACAGCCACAGTCATCTGTGCCTTGTACAAGCCTTTGGTCACCACCTTGATTACCTCAGCCTTCTCAATATATGGATAAGCACGGTGAGATTCCTTACCGTTGCTCACATCCTTACCCTTGCGAAGATAAGTGGCAGTCCAAGGATTGACGAACTTCACAAGGCAGAATGTAGTATTCTTCGACTCCAGCACCTTGTCAACACCCTGGGCACCTGTCAGCTTCACCGGAATCACATAGCCCTGCTCATAACTCTTGTCATCGTTGAAGAACGCATCGGTAAGCTTTACTCTTACGCCTCCCATCTGCTGTCCCTTGGCAATGACAAACTGGTTAGGATTCTCAATCTGATAGTAATTGATTGGCATCACCTGAATGGCAGCGCCATTGATTTTATAACCATCACAAAGACTGGCATCAGATATATAGTCCACGGTAACGTTATTATTGTTGCCATAACCACCGGCACAATATGCCTTGATGTTGATGATGTGGTTGTTATCGTCGGTAAGGTCAGCTTCCTGATCCTCACCCAGCTCCACGGTGCGCACATAACCAGCATTGGCAAAATAGACAGTAGTTTCTCCGTCATATCCAAATTCCTTGTCACCGCTCTCGCAGGAAGCAGTCATCAACAAAGTCATGGCAGCAATGCCTATTGTATTTAATAACTTAAAACTTTTCATTTTCATTATCATTTTTAACTGGTTTATTTCCATCCCTTGTTCTGATGGAGATTAGAGTACTTCAAAGCTTCTGAATATGGAATATAACCATAGTTCATATAGCTATCGAAATGGCGCTCTTCTACATTTGGCAAGATGGTAAACGTATCGTTGTTCCAATCGATGCCCTGAACAGATGTCAACTTGTCCAACTGGTTCCAGCGACGCAAATCCCAGAAGCGGAATCCCTCGAAGCAAAGCTCCAGGCGGCGCTCGTTGCGGATCAGCTCACGCATCTTAGCCTTGTCGCCGGCACACTCGTCGAGATAGGTATCATCTGTCAAGCCTGCACGGTGGCGGATTGCCTTGATCACATCGTATGCTGAGTAAGCATGTGTGCCAGGGTTCTTAGGACCCCAAGCCTCATTGGCAGCCTCAGCATAATCGAGGAAGAACTCGGTGAAACGTGCCTTGCAGCTATACTTGGTCACCTTAGATGTGTTACTAGGCTTACAGTTGGCAGTCATGCGCAACATCTTCTTCATATAGTAACCGGTGCGGGTAGAAGCATCACTGCGGCCTATACCGTCAGGGACCGAAGAGCTACCTGTCTTGATTACCTTGTTATCAACTCCCGCTGTTGCTCCATTATAGATAATGTATTTAGCCAGACGAGGGTCACGGTTGGCATACGGATTATTCTCATCAAATTCACTGCGTGCATCGGTGATAGGATAACCCTTGGCATCAGGGAAGGCATCTACCAGATTCTGGGTAGGATTGGTTCTGCCGCTTCCGTCGAGTGATGGAGGGAAATTGTTCTTCTCGTCATCAATCTCATCATCTTTCTTGAAAGTGCGCCAGATGATTTCAGGAGGATTGGAACCATTCTTCAAGGCACTCATCTCTGCATCGTTGTCGTAGTAGGTAAGACCTGTAGAAGGCAAGCCTGATGGACCGCCTACATAGTCAACCACCTCGGCAGCTGCATCGGCAGCCTGTGTCCAGGTTACATTGTTCTGGGCAGGGTCCTGGAAGGCAGGGCTTGCAGCAAGCAGCAGGGTACGAGCCTTGATGGCACGCAGAATCAGTCCGTTGATCAGCTGGCGTGCATTCTCGCCCATCACCTTATTATATATACCCATCTTGCCATCCTTAACCGATGTCACCTCAGGCACATTCAGAATGTCATCATACTTGGCTGGCACCTTGTCGTCGCTTGTCACCGGCTCATAATCCATAGGCAGCAGCTTGTCAGCCTTCTCGATGTTCGCCAGAATGAAATCCACATGCTCCTGGAATGTCTTGCGAGGCTGGTTGAAATCAGCATCCGTACCTACAAATCCGTCAAAGAGCTGTGTGCCGAGCAACTTTCCTTCATCGTCAAATCCGGCATGGGCACGAAGCAGATAATAGGCATGAGTAGCCAGAAGACCGTATGCCTCACCTGTCAGGCGTCGCTGCATCAGCTTGTTCTCATTGGCATTCTTCAGGAACCCGATGTTCGAAATGTTTGAGTTCAGGAAGATATACAAATACTGCATGGAAGACAGGTCGCTGTTCCGGTCGTTGTCCCAGCGGCCCGTAGGATCCCAACTCTGAACGGTCCATGAGCCTGTGGCATACTTAGACCAGGCGGCTCCCTTCTCATTCGTCACGGCATCATCCGTCGCTACATCCGTACCTGTGCCCACCTCGTAGTTTGGCAAGTTACGGTAAGCGGTGAGCACGAAGCCCTTGGCCATTTTAGGATCATTCTCCATCTCGTTGATGTCCTTCATGTTTTCTGCAGCAGGAGTAAAGACATCATCACATGCTGTCAACAATGCCGCAGAAGCCAATATCATGAATATATTTCTTAATTTCATAATTCTTTATTGTCTAATTTTTCAATATCTAAGATATGATTTCATCAGCCTTTAGAACATCATCTTCAAGCCCAGGTTGTAGAAACGGCACTGTGGTGAACCATAGCTGGTTTCCATATACTTGCGATGCTTGCTGATGGTGAGAAGGCTCTCGCCCAATACGTAAACACTCATACCCTTCACAACCTTGTTCTCAAACCACTCTTTTGGCATATCGTAGGTCAGCTGCACCTTGTTGAGGTTGAAGCAGTCTGTGCTGTAAAGCCAGAAGTTTGAGTTGCGGAAGTTGTTGGTATTATCCTTGGCTGTCAAACGTGGATAAGTAGCGGTCTCGGCTGTCTCAGGTGTCCAGCGTCCACGAACCACAGAGGTATATTTCTTCTGGTTGTAAATCCAGTCGTTACTCTTGAATGCCTTGGCACCCATCTGACCTGTACCGGCGATGAAGAGGGTAAACTGCTTCCAGTTCAAGGTGATGTTTACACCATAGAAGAAAGGAGTTGCACTCCATCCATACTTACCCATCACCTGCTGGTCGTTGCTGTCAATTTTGCCGTCACCGTTGATATCCTTGTACTTCAGGTCACCAGCCTTGATTTCA
This sequence comes from Segatella copri, assembly GCA_021635485.1. Taxonomy (GTDB): domain Bacteria; phylum Bacteroidota; class Bacteroidia; order Bacteroidales; family Bacteroidaceae; genus Prevotella; species Prevotella copri_P. The sequence continues at coordinate 8,694 of JAJWOH010000077.1, forward strand.
CCGAAGGTATGGTTTGGCACGAAGTTAGGATCGTCCTTGTCGAGGTTTGCCTTCATGTGGTCTACGTCTTCCTGTGTGAAGAAGCCTTCGCAAACATATCCGCGCATCACGTCGAGAGCCTGACCCTGTGCGTTCATATAGCTATATTCGTTTTTCTCCTCACGCTTGTTAGCCTTTGAGTCGAACACCATACCTGTGAGTCCGAGCTGTGCCTTCACCTTGCCGATGTTCTTCTTGAAGTTTACGGCGAAGTCGAAGCCCTGTCGCATATCCTCGTTGTAGTTCAGGGAGGTGATGAAAGAACCGTCCTTCTGCATCCATGAAGGATAGATGGTAGCAGTTCCCGCAGTAAGCAAGCCCGAAGTAAGCTGATGGAAATAGTTCATGTCGAAACTTACAGTTCCGTTGAGGAGTGAACCCTCCAGACCTACTCTCCATTCCTTACGCTTCACGAAATCAAGACCGTAGTTGCTACCACGCTCGGAGAGTGTGGTGTCATCTGCGTTGCCACCTTCGTTCCAGGTGTAGTAACCTCCCTTCACTTTATAGTATCCCTGGTAGAGATAATAATCAGAAATGTCGATATCCTGGTTGAGCACAGAATAAGAAGCATTCAACTTCAAATCGTCGAAGCAAGGAAGTGCATTCTTGAACCATTTCTCCTGACCGATTCTCCAACCCAGTGTTCCTGATGGAGAAAGAGCGTTGCGATGACCCTCTGCCAGCTTGGATGAATGAACCAGGGCGCCGCCAAACTCTGCATAGTACTTCTGAGCATAATTGTAGGCTGCTCGAAGGGCAAGGTTGGCATTGGTGGTGCGGTGGTAAGAAGAACCCTTTACGCCAGATGAACTCTCATGATTCTCGTCCACGGAATTCGACTTGGAGTAACCCCAGCCAGCCAAAGTAGCATTTATGTTGTGAACTCCGCCAAAGGTATTCTTATAGTCAAACTGAGCACGGAAGGTGGTGTTCTGGTAATATTTGGCTGCACCGATATACTCGCTCGTACTGCTTGATTCCTTACCATATTTCTTCAGGTCGATAATCATGTCCTGTCCGTTCACATTTGCCCAGGTAGGCTCATAAACGGCATAGTCGAGCTTGTAAGCCTCAGAGTAGTTGTTCCAGTAGTCGATGCTGAAAGCTGTCTCAAAGCTCAATCCCTTGACCCACTGATCGAAGTCGGCTTTCACACCCACATCAAAGTTGAAGGTACGGGAGTGATTCTTCACGTAGCCGGCAGCAAGCGCATCACCGAAGAAAGTAGACTGGTTATCGTTGTTTCCACCCAGCAGATACTGACCATCGAGCACGTGGAATTTTGAGCCAGCTATCATCTGCTGCAAGGCTGAATTGTTAGCATCCATCATGGAGATTGGCAACAGGCCGGAATACCAGTTAGGACGAACGCTGGTAGCTGTTGACCAGTAGTCCTCAGGACGTCCACGATAGTTGTCCGAGATGTTGATGCCTACATTTACATAAGCCCCCAGCCAGTCGGTGATGGTAGCGTCAATGTTAGAACGCACGCGGAAGGAGTAATCCTTGTCCTTCTTGTGCTCGCCGTACTTCACCAGGCTGTTGTTGTAGGTCATGCCCAGGTTGGCATAGTATCTGGCAAATTTGCTACCGCCCTTCACTTCCATCGTAGCATCCGTACGGTTGTTGAACTTGCGCAGGTAGTCACTGCTGTAGAAGTCCATATCCGGATAGCGGTAAGGATTCGTACCTGCAGCCGTATTGTAGATCTGCTCCTTAGAGTATTTCAGCGGCTGTGTAGGATCATCATTGGTCATCGCCTCGTTATAGAGCGACATATACTCAGCCGCACCCAGATATTCAGGATAAGCCTTAGGTGTATAGATGCCCGTATTGACGGTGGCGGCGATGCTCAATGGCTGCACCTTACCACGCTTGGTAGTAATGAGGATTACGCCCTTGGCAGCCTTGGCACCATAGAGTACTACGGCAGAAGCGCCCTTGAGCACGGTAACCTTCTCCACCTCGGTGGCATTGACGGTGCTGGCCTCACGGGGAGCTCCATCTACGAGAACAAGTGCACCCTGTCCCCAAACATTTCCGTTATAACCACTGATGAGCGACTGAAGATCATTGAGTGCATTGGCGCTGTAGTCCTTTTTCAACAGCTCTTCGACATTCACCTCGCTGACACCGCCCATCAGGTCGGCCTTGGAAACCTGACCGAAAGCCACGTTTACCTTGGTAGTGTCAGCCATTTCCTGGGCGCTTGCCACACCACTGGCGACTAGCATGGAAGCTAGCGCCAATGACATTCTCTTATTAAATATATTATGTTTCATAATAAATTCTCGAATTGTTTAATTATTCCCAACCAGGGTTCTGAGAGAACTCAGGATACATCTTGACATCCTTTCTCAGGAATGGGAACCAGTAATGCTTTGAAGTAAACTTACGGGTAATCAATGGCTCCTCCTTCAGGTTGAGCACGTGATTTTTCTTTGGATCGTCGTAGCGGTCAACATCCTTCTGGTCGGCTGCACGGTCGAAGTAAACAGCCATCTTCTGGGTGTAAGGAGCCTTGTCTATCAGGAGCCAGCGGCGAAGGTCGGTGAAACGGTGTCCCTCGAACGCCAACTCTACGGCACGCTCACGGCGAAGCTCGCTCATGAAGCCATCCAGATTGGTAAGATACTCATCAGCAATCTTATCCACATGCGCACGGTTGCGGACGATGTTCACGGCATCCACGGCACTCAGCTTGAATGCCTGGCTTGATTCCTTGTAACCATAACCCTGAGCCACCGACTCGGAATACATCAGATAAACATCTGCCAGACGAATCATGCTCAAGAGTACTCGTATCATCTTAGCACGCTCACCACCGTCATCAAATTTATTACGATATGGATCACAGAACTTCTTCAGGCAATATCCCGTAAAGCAGTCCTTGGAAGGTGTTGCCGTACGATACTTTCCTCCCGTATAAAGAGAAGCATACTGCACATCTGCATCCTGTCCTGCACTCTTCACACACTTCACACCATCATAGATGAAGAGATCGTAGAAGCGAGGGTCACGGTTTTTGAACGGATATTCCGGATCATAGCCGCTGTCGGCATCCTTCTTCGTGATGTCCTTGATAGGCTTACCATTTGCCATACCGAAGTAATCCACATAGTTGGCTGTAGGATAAACCTTGATACCACCTGCAATAAGACTGGTAGGACGATAGTCTGTCACCTGATTCCAAACCCAGTTGGTGTTACTTGAATTCTCGTAGAAGATAGCCTCCTTCTCACCAGGAATCTTGGTTCCCTGATCATAGGTATAGAAGATGTTCATGTAATTATCATAAGAAGACAACTGGTAAAGTCCTGTTTCCTTGTTAATCTTCAAAGCCTCGCCGAATGCCTCAGCAGCCTTCTGGCAATACTCCTTATTATATCCGTTAACATTCTTGAAGTCAGGATTCTCCTTGCTTACTTCATTCATCAGCGGCGAACCTGCCCACAGATAATTCTTACCCAGGAAGCAGAGAGCTGCTATCTTGTTAGGACGGAACTTGTTCTTGCCCACGTTCTGCTTACCCACGGTAGTCTTATCCCAATCTACAGGCAGCAACTCAACAGCCTTCTTGAAGTCTTCGGCTGCCTTATCTGCACATGCCTGATAGGTGAGGCGTGGATAGTTGAACACAGCATCAGATGGAATCAGGAAGTCGATATATGGAATACCGCCCCAATACTGCATAATCTGGAAATGGAAGAATGCACGGAAGAAATAGAGCTGACCTGCAATCAGGTTCTTCTCTTCCTGGGTAGCATCTACCAGATTACCCAGATTTTCCAAGCCCAGGTTGGTGGTATAGATTCCCTGCCAGCACATACCCCAGAGGCGCCCCTTGAAATCGCGGTTCACATCATGATTGCCGTCCAGGTCGATGCCCGAATGGAATGGGGAATACTGCACCTCGTCCCATGCCCAATAATTACCCTGGTCGATGGCATTAGTGAGCATACGGACCTCTGATGGTTGCCAGTATTCATCCTCACCATAGTTCCAGCAGCCATGATACCAGGATGTAGAGGCAAGACCAGGGATGTCATTGTAGCACTGCTCCAAGAAACCCTGAAAGTTGGTATAATTCTTATATGGCTCCGTTGGGGCAATATCACTGCCCGGTGCCTTGTCAAGGTAATCAGTACATGATACTGAAGAGAGAGACAGGGCTGCCGCAAACAGCAATGTATATATTTTAATAAACTTTTTCATATTTACGATTCATTTAAAATGTCAGGTCGAAACCTAAGTTAAATCTGCGTACGGTTGGATAAGCACCATTTGCCGAGTCGCCGCTGAAGTTATTCTCACGGTCATCAGGCATATTGGTCCAGAGCAGCAGGTTGTCACCATTCAGATATACACGGAGTGAATTCAAGTGCATTCGTTTTACCCAAGCGCCCCTGAAGGTATAAGCTATCTCGGCATTCTTCAGGCGCAGGAAAGCTCCGTCATAGAAGTAACGGGTACCGGCATTTCCCTCGTCTGCCACTGTGGTCCAGCGTGGCAAAGACAACTCTCCACCCGGATTGGATGGCGTGAAGTAAGAACCCTCCTTAAAGGCAATGTGGGTTTCACGCTCAAAGGTTGGGAAGTTCACCTTGCGGGTAACATTGGTTACACCATAGAACTGTACCGTTACGCTCAAGCCCTTCCACTCTGCTCCCAATGTAGTACTGAAGGTATTCTCAGGAATAGGGGTATACTGATAAGGCGCCTTGTCATCTGATGTAATCTGACCATCGCCATTGAAGTCTGAAATAATGGCATCACCCGTATATTTCTCAGAATCATGGCTACCCCAGGTAGGTACGGCATAGAGATCATCCCAGTTGCGGATAAAACCATGATCAATGTAACTATTGTTCTGGTTCTGACCGATGGCATAACCCGCCTTGTTCAGATAACTTGCCTGAAGCTTTGGATCATCGGCAAACTTAATCTCGTTGGTAGCATGGGTCATATTGAAGTTTGCCCATGTACGCAGATTCTTGTTCCATGCCTTGTTCACCTTCAGGCTCAACTCGTAACCCTTGGCATCCACCGAACCTAAATTGGCAACCGTATAGTTCATACCATAGTAAGAAGGGATGGAACGGTCGGTTAAGAGCACATCGGTACGCTTGTCGCTAAATACATCCAGCGAACCGGTAAGCAATCCGCCCAGGAATCCGAAGTCGAAACCCAGGTTGCGCTTCTCTGATGTCTCCCAACGCACGTTAGGGTTTCCGATACGGGTAAGGCGATATATAGTATAAGGTGAATCATAAATGGCATCACCACCCAGATAGGTCTTACCACCATAAGAATACTGGTCGGTATAGAGATAAGAACCTCCGGTTGAATCATCACCGATGCGACCCCATGATGCACGCACCTTAAACATATCTACATATTTCCTGATGTTCTTCATGAATGGCTCCTCGGTGATAGTCCAGCCGAGAGAAGCTGATGGGAAGAACTTGAAGCGATAGTCGGGACCAAACTTCTCAGAACCGTTGTAGCATCCGTTCAACTCGAGCATGTAGCGCATCGCATAGTTGTAGGTGGCACGGAACACCCAGTCTTCACGATAATGCTTGAAAGAAGAACCGTTGGCATATTCGTTGCGGTTGAATACACCCATAGCACCCACTTCATGATTGCCGAACTTGCGGTTCCAGTCGAGCTGAGCCAGATAATAGAGACGGCGATAAGTTGCATCCGTTTTTACCTTACCGCCATTGATGGTCCATGCCACAGACTCATGGTAATCCACGCTCTGGTCATAGGAAACTGAGCCATCATCAGGGTTAATCCACTTCAGCTGCGGATCCATATACTGGTCGCTGATACCACGCTTCTCCTCTACCATCGTATTGTCAAGAGAAACCTTGGCAACAAACTTCAGACCCTTGGTCAGGAAATCGAGCTTCTGGGTAAGAATAAAGTCGGTGGTAATCTGTGTATTGGTACGGTTCTCCACACCGCTTCGGGCAAGACTCATCACAGAGTTAGGACAGTCGGCCTTACGTGGACCATAGTATCCATAAGTTCCGTCAGAATAAATAGGACGCATGGCATCTGGAGCTGCATGATAAACAGAAGCCCAATAGGCACTGGAATCACTCGCCTTGTCCCAAGGGAAATGGCGGACACCGTTACTACCGAAAAGGTTGGTAGAGAACTGAGTGGTCTTGGTCAGATTGAAGTCCAGGTTGGCACGCATGTTAACACGGTTATAGCCGAAACCAGACTTATAGCCACGACCGCTGGTGAAGTCCTTGAACAGGTCACCTTCATGAGAGAAGTCAATAGCTGCAAAATATTTCACGAGTTTGGTACCTCCCGAAACATCCACGCTGGCATTGTAAGACATGGCTGTGTTGTTGAACAGTTCCTTCTGCCAATCCACGTTAGGATAGCGGTCCCATTCCTCTGCATTAGCAGGGTTACGATACTTGTCAATAATAGCCATTGGCTTGTAAGAACCCCAGGATTTTTCGTCGCTGATGTTCAGCTCGCGCTCTACCACTCTATTCAGAAGACGGAAAGTATCGTAAGAATCATATTTCTCAGGCAACTTGGAAACCACCTTCATGGTAGCATTCGCCTTCACGTGTACGGCAGCCTTACCTTCCTTACCACGCTTGGTAGTAATGAGGATGACACCATTACCACCCTTCACACCATAAACGGCAGTGGCAGAAGCATCCTTCAATACGGAAATGCTCTCTACTGAAGAAAGGTCAACGGTGTTCATGGCACGCTCCACACCATCCACGAGGACGAGAGGGTCATTGGAACCGTTGATAGATGTCTGCGTACGGATTACGATCTTAGGATCTTCCTCACCTGGCATACCTGTAGAAGAGAAAGTAACGACACCTGGAAGATTACCTGTCAGTGCCTGACCCAAAGAAGAAACTCCGGCATGACGATTCAAGGTTTTCGCATCTGTCTGTGCAATAGAGCCGACAACAGAGGCTTTCTTCTGCTGACCATAACCAACCACTACTACCTCGCCCAATGTATTGTCATCAGTCAAGGTAATTTTAAACTGTCTTTTCTTACCTACTTTAATCGTTTTAGATTCCATACCGATATAGGTAATGACAAGGGATGAATTTTCAGAAGGTACTGTAATCTGAAAGTTACCATCCATGTCGGAGATGACACCCGAAGTGGCATCACCCTTCACTTTCACAGTAGCACCAATCAGTGGCTCTCCTGTGCCGTCAACAATACTACCCTTCACGGTAATCTTCTGGGCTTGTGCGTTCAAGCTGCAGAAGGCTCCCACGAGGCATAGAGCTGCTGTCCGTTTAAATGTAAACACTTGTTCAATCATGTTGTATCATTTTAATTAAGTTTGTTTCTAGGTGTTATTACTTCTTGGTTAAAGAACACGGCTGCAAAGGTAGAAAACTGTCAAGAGAACGTGTTTTCTTGATGTTCCAATTGTTTCATCTCTTGTTACAGCACACCGTAACTAACACATTTTCTGCATTTTATGATAAACTAAAAAAAAGAAACATGTTATAACACAAAAAATGGCGCATATCACTATGCACCATTCTCGTAAACAATTTAACCTGTTTCACAACAGTCTTGCAGTTCATCAATATGAACTGTTTTCTTTTTATAAAAGCATAAATCTAAAAATAAATATCTTATTATTGTATATACTGCAAAATTACTACAAAACTCAAAAATACTGTTTGGCAGATGTTCCAAAATATTTGCATGATAACACATAATAAAGAAAAAGACCAAAAAATAAAAAGATGACCTCACGTTTTGCGAGGCCATCTTTCACATTTAACAATCTATCTCACATATTTTATCTCAAAACCACCTTCTTGCCATTATGGATATAGATACCCTTGGTTGGGTGTT
>JAJWOH010000078.1:0-10082 GCA_021635485.1 Segatella copri
AAAAAAATCCCGCAGAGAAAATCTGCGGGATTTTTTTATTTCGACTTATTCAAGCGCTTAATCACAGAATAAGCATCATACAAGCCAAGCTCTCCTGCCTTCGAAAGATCCTGGACGGCAGTCTGCTTATTGCCACTCTTGGCTCGCGCTATACCTCTATTATAATAAGCCTCGGCAAGACGGTTATCAATTCTCAGGGCAATGGTATAGTCATCTATTGCCTTTGAAAGTTCGTTTCTGCCTGCATGAAGATTACCTCTATTATAATAGATATAAGCATTGTTGCTATTCAGGCGAATGGCATCGCTGAAATCAGCCTCGGCAGAATGGATGTTCAGAACACCCTTGCCCTCAGCCTTGTTAAATTCATCCATCTCAGCCTGGCAGACAGCACGCTGCCAGTAAGCCAAAGAGTTCTTGTCATCGAGCGAGATATAATAGGTGAAATCACTGATGGCAGCCTCAAAATCACGAAGTACACTATGAGCGATGGCCCTGCGCATCAGGAGACGTTTTCTGGTTTCATTATCGCTCGCCACACTCAACTCTGCCGAAAGTTTATCAATCATCGAGAATATCTTCATAGAACCATTCTCATCGAGCTGCTCCTTACAGCAAACGATATAAACCTTGTCTGCCTTGGTATGCTGATTGAGCGCATCAACCTCTTTGTCATAAGCCTGAACTCCACTTACATTCTGATTGTTTGGGAAATAAGAGAGCTGATACATCGGCAGGAAGGCGGTTTCTACCTGACGGTTCTGAACCTTACCACGATACTCGCTCTTATAGTTGTGTTCATACTTCGGTTCGTCATCTACTACCAGCGAAGCAAACTTATTCGGGTCAACCTCAGAGCGCTTACGCATCTCCTTCTTGGTCTTTGCGCTCCATCTCGGCTGGATTCCGATATGCTTGTTCATCTGCGCCTTGAAGATACGGAATTCATCCATCTCTGCCTTGGCTGTCATGCCCAGGCGTCGGTAACAGCTGGCACGGTTAGACAAACCGGTCCAGAAGTTAGGGAACTGGTTGATAACCATAGTATAATCCTTGATGGCTGCTCTCAGATTACCGGTCTTGTCATGCAATAGAGCTCGGTTGAAGATAGCCATGAAGTTCTGGGGTTCCATCTTGATAATGAAGTCGAAATCGGTGATAGCACGGTTATCATCACCCAACTGTACACGCATCAGTCCTCTATTATAATGAGCCAGGAAATTGTTCGGATCCAGCTCAAGGGCATTGTCATAATCGCTCATCGCCCCCCTGAGGTTATTCAGATTGATACGCGCCAAAGCACGGTTGATGTAACTGTTTACATTGTTAGGTTTGAAATGCAGACTCTTGGTCAGCGCCTCATCAGCCGTTTTCCATTCCTTTCTAGCCAGCGCCATATAGGCACGCGTAGTCCAGGCATCCCCATCATACGGATTGAGCTGCAGACTCTTGTCTAGCCATTTCTCAGCCTGCACGGTATCTTTCTGATGCAGATACACTTCAGCCTTGAGCGAATAAGCATTCGACCAGTCTTTCCATTTTCCCACGATGGTATCCAGTTCCTGCTGCGCCGCCTCATACTTTTTGTTTTCCATCTGGCAGATAGCCCGGTTGAACCAGTAATTTCGGTTGCGCGGTTCCAGTCTGATAGCCTCATTATAGTCAGCTATCGCATCATCAAACCTGCTTTGTCTGATGCGACAGATGGCTCTCAAGTCATAAATATCATTGATATAGGGATTGAGATGCAACGCCTCGCTGGCATCACTTTCGGCACCCGTAAAGTCATCCAGATTAAATTTTGCCACACTGCGGTAATACCATGGCTCATACAGATAAGGCTTGGCACCGATAGCCAGATTAAAATACTTGATTGAAAGGACGAAATCCTCATAATACAATGCACTCCGACCGGCCGTAACAAGTCGGTCTACACGATATTGGGCAGAAGTCGACATGGCGCCCATTACCATAAAAAGAACTAAGAGAATCTTCTTCATCTGTTCGTAACTCTCTGAAATAAAACCTATTGAATGTAGAATAAAAAAATATAGTAAGCCCAATCGTCACGATTACCATGAAGCTTACTATATTTTCGGAAGAACTATCTACGTATCTTAGTACGATAGGCAGCACGGAAATTGCCCTTGATGATACCCTTGAGCTTTCCTGCTATCATGTTCTTGCGAAGAGGAGACACACGGTCAACAAACATTGTACCCTCCAAATGGTCGAATTCATGCTGCATCACGCGAGCCAGATATCCCCCTATCCACTCATCATGTTCATTAAAATCCTCATCCATATACTTTACATGGATGCGTGTAGGACGAACCACCTTCTCATTGATACCAGGAATAGAAAGACATCCCTCTTCAGAAGAGTCGGTATTTTCCTCATCGCGCTCTAGGATATGGGCATTGATGAAAGCATGACGGAATCCTTTATACTCAGGGAAATCCTCGCTGAGCACATCCAGGTCGATAACAACGAGGCGGATAGGCAAGCCAATCTGAGGTGCAGCCAGTCCGATGCCGTTGCTGGAATCAAGGGTTTCATACATATTATTAATCAACACCTTGAGATCTGGATAATCAGGTGTAATATCTTCAGCCACTTTTCTCAGCACTGGCTGACCATAAATATAAATCGGTAAAATCATTATCTTCTTGATTGCAAATAATCCTGTAATATGATGGTAGCACTTATCTCGTCTACCAATCCTTTATTTTCTTTTCTCACTTTCTTCTTTACACCTCCATCTATCATGGCTCTATGTGCCAGGACTGATGTAAATCTCTCGTCATAATATTCAATTGGAATTTCAGGATGAGCCTTTCGCCAACGGTTGTAGAAGTTTTCTACTCTTGCCAGGTTTTCACTTGGCTGCCCGTTAGGTTGCATCGGTTTTCCGATAACAATGCGCTCCACCTGCTCTTTCTGAATATAAGTTTCGATATAAGTGAAAAGTTCATGTGTAGAAACTGTGGCCAACCCATTGGCAATAATCTGCAATGGGTCGGTCACAGCCAGTCCGGTACGTTTTTTACCGTAATCTATAGATAAAATTCGCATTAATCTACGGATATCTTATCCTTATATAATATCAGATTACTTCTTAAGGAGTAACCAAGCATCAGGATACTTACCAGCGCGAAGCTGATTGCGGCTCTTGACAGCAGCAGCCTTATCAGCAAATGTAGAAGCTACCACGCGATACATGTTACGCTCTGTGTTCAGGGCGATCTGAGCATCGTAGCCAGCGCTCTTCAATGTACTAGCCAATCCCTCAGCGTTAGCCTTGAGAGAGAAAGAACCAACTACTACGCTATAGCTTGACAAGCCAGAACCAGAGATGAGAGAAACATCCTCAGAACGAACAGTAGCATTATCAACCTCTGTCTGCTCATCAGAAGGAGCCTGAGTCTCGAGAGGAGCTACAACTGGTTCCTGAGCAACAGGAGCCTGAGCTGCCTGCTGTTCCTGCTGCTGAGCCTTCTCATATGCCTTCTTGTATGCACTTTCCTTAGATGTACCACAACTTGCGAGCGCCAAAACTGCGCACATACCCATGCTTAATACTGTAATTTTCTTCATAATTCTTATTCGTTTTATTGTTTATTATTGTTGTTCATTCAATATAAATTTCGCGTTATGCGTTTTTTACTCTGCGAAAATACAAAAAAATGCCCGAAAAACGAAGAATATGCCGCCTAAAGTTTGTTAAATAAGGCTATTAAAACATTTTTAATGAAAAATTAAGGCTAAAAGGCTTGTTTTTTAAAGAGAATTTAGTATATTTGCATTGTCAAATGAAAATGACAAGAAGATAATCGTTTAACGTTTAAAATTTATAGCATATGAAAACATTAGGTTACATTGGTGCTTTCCTCGGCGGTGCTATCGCTGGTACAGCACTCGGTTTGATTTTCGCTCCTGAGAAGGGTGAGGATACACGTAGTAAGATTGCAGGTGCAGTAGACGATTTCTGCAAGAAGCACGACATCAAGTTGAGCCGTAAGGACGTTGATGATCTGGTTGACGATATCAAGGACGCAGCTCCTGAGGTTTAATCATCACCTATCATGATGTTCTCTAACGATAAAAATGTAGAAACTATCGGGCAGCTCATTGAGGTGCTTAAACATTACATCGGGCTTCAGAGCGAATATCTGAAGCTCGATGTTGTGGATAAGGTGGTACGCCTGCTTACAGTCATCACCATGACGGTGGTACTTCTGGGCTTACTTACGCTTACCCTCATTTACCTATCCTTTGGCGCTGCTTTTGCATTGGCAGACTTAATAGGTAGTCTGACTTTCGGATTCTGCATTGTTGCTGCAGTATACCTATTTATATTAATATTATTTGTAATTTTCCGCCATAAGTGGATCGAGAGACCATTGGTCAGATTTCTGGCCAGCCTCTTAATGGAAAAATAACCTCCTTTTCGCAACATGACAAATCATTCAGAAATCACAGAATATAATTCCTTAAACGATATCCGACTCAAAAAAGAGGCGATACGCAAGGAAATTGATGCCGATGATGCCAAGATTCAGACTTTATGGAACTCGCTTTTCACAAAACCTGAAATCCTGTCACGCAATGCGAGTCCTAGCAAGCGACTGCAGAGTTTGCTGCAGGTGGGAGCAGGAGCATTCGACGGTGCACTGTTGGCTTGGAAACTTTACCGGAGATTCAAACCTCGGAAGAGATGAACCATATACCGTTTTGGAGAAAGGAAAGATGCCTTGGAAAAAGGTATTTTTTAGTCACCCAAAAGGGGATAAAAACAAAAAAGGGTCGCCGCTGCGACCCCAATACCTTGTTAACCTTAAATCTAATACTATGAAAAACACACATGCAAATATAGAAATAATCTATGATACTCGCAAATTTTTCTTAGCAAAAGACCCAATATTTTGATTTAATTAACTTTTACCAACCTATTTTTAAGCCTTTTTCAATAAAAGTTCATCTATTTTCTACATATATCTCCATTCCATCGAAGCCAAATTCAAAGCCTTCGGGCAGCCTTTTATTCGCCTCATCGTGAAAACCTATCTGATGAGTCACATGGATAAAATAAGTATGTTTTGCTCCTATCCTGCGCGACACCTCAATAGCATCAGATACAAGCTGATGGCTGTGATGTGTTTTCTCAAATCTGAGTGCGTTAATTACGAGTGTTTCCACACCATCCAAATAAGCATATTCTTCATCACCCATAGATTTCATATCAGTAATATAGGCAAACTTACCAAACCGATAGCCGAGAATAGGCATCTTATCGTGCATCACACGGATAGGAACAAACTCAATATCCCCTATCTGATAATGCTCATGCGGATGAATGGTATGCAATTTGAGTTTAGGAGCTCCCGGATAGAGTTTTTCTGCATTCTTCGGAAAGCAGTAAGGCATCGTATGAGGCAGCCCCGCAGTAACGATTTCATCGCCATAGATATTGATATCACCAAAGATACAGAAAGGGCGCAAATCATCAATACCACCAACATGGTCGTAATGGATATGCGTAACCAGGACGCCATCTATCTTTCTGAAAGGCACACGCAACAACTGCTGTCGGATATCAGGTCCGGCATCTATCAGAATACGGGTATTCTCCGTTTCTATCATTGCCGCACTACGCAATCTTTTATCATGCGGATCGGTACTCCGGCACACTTCACAGTTACATCCCAACGAAGGAACACCGCCCGATGTGCCTGTACCTAATAAAGTTACCTTCATTAATTATCAAATATTTTTCTGAAAACAAACGAATTCTTCACTTCACATTCACCTCCGGATGAATCTCTATACCAAACTTCTGCTTCACATCCTTCTGGATGGTCTCACAGAGTTTTACGATTTCCTCGCCCGTAGCACCGCCACGATTCACAAGCACCAGTGCCTGCTTATCATGTACACCGGCCCGTCCCAGACTCTTTCCCTTCCAGCCACACTGATCAATCATCCAACCAGCCGGAATCTTTTCATGAGAATCATCGATTGTATAATGAGGCATACCCGGATAAAGAGCAGCCAGTTCTTCGTACTTAGCCTTCTCTACAATAGGATTCATAAAGAAACTGCCTGCATTACCCAGCACTTTAGGATCAGGCAATTTTGCCTCTCTAATTTCTATGATGACATCACGAAGCTGCTGGGCTGTAGGCTCAACAATATGCTTAGCCTCGAGCGCAGAACGGATATTACCATAATCCAGATCCGGACGGAAGGTCTTCTGTAAACGGTAAACCACATGCGTCACCAGATACTTATCCTTCCACTCATGCTTAAATTTACTCTGGCGGTAGCTATACTCACAGTCGGCATTATCAAACACCACTACCCTGCCCGTAGCTATCTCAACAGCTTCCACCTTATATATAATATCCTTGGCTTCCACTCCATAGGCACCAATATTCTGAACCGCACTGGCACCTACTTCACCCGGAATAATACTCAGATTCTCAGCTCCATGATAGCCATGCTCTACGGCATAAGCCACCACATCATCAAACACCTCGCCACTGCCACAGGAAAGGAAGACCCAATCCGGGTTGCACAATGCATCATCCCCCTCTGCAGCTGCCAAAGTCTTGTTGTCAAGAACCTCAATACCCATAATAGCCGAATGGAGCACTGTGCCCGCATAATCACCGGTCAGCAAGAGATTGCTGCCACCACCCAGAATGAGCAGTGGCTGATCTGCCTCTGTCAGCAAGCCAACAACTTGTCGGGCTTCTTCTACAGAAGCATACTCCAGAAATCTGCTGCATTTAGCATCGATTCCGAATGTATTGTGAGCCAAAAGGCTATAGTTACGAATATCTTTCATATCTGGTTAAACTTTTACTACTTACTAAAAAGCTACATATTCAGTTTGATCAGTTCCCATTTTCCTCCAATCTTTTTGAAAGTAAGAGAGGTTTCCATACCATTGGCAATACCACGAATCACGAAGATTTTCTGGTTGCTCTCGGTATATTTCTGACCATAGATTACGTTGTAAATCATGCCATGAGGCAGTTGCGGAGCAAAGGCAGGCCATGTTTCCGGTTCTATATCGCCTGTCATCGTACTGAAATCATCATCAGGATCAGGACCGGTAAACTTCACCGGATTATGGATGTGGCGAGCCTGGAAAGCGGTATCAGTAGCAAATTGACCGTAAAACTTTAGGAAACTGGCATTATTATTCTGATACATAGGCTTGTAGCAAATGCTAGTCATCATCCACTGACCATTGATGCGATTAAACACAAACTGCTGGACTGTCTTTCTACTATAGAACACCTTTTCTATTACTACATGATCAATAGTAGTATCCTTCATCAGTTTCATCTGTTTCTGATTATCAAAGATCAGCGTGTAATAATCCTGACGCATAAAGAAATGCTCCATCTTCCAATGGGCTTTTTCTATCTTCTTGATCAGTTTCTCACCGTGATATACCGGCAGCGGGAAGACAATACGACTTTTTTGCAACTTTCTGTTAGCTGCAAAATTAAACACGAAATCATCAAAAAGCTCGTCAGCCGCCTTTGGCATCGGAGTCTCCTCTATCAGCTGTTCTGTAGAGTCCATCGCTTGGGTGTCAGCAATCACCGTATCAGATGAAGCCGAATCAATGGCAGGCGCAGGCTTCTTGTCTGTGCATCCCACAGACGTGAAACAAACGATGGTAAGCACCGCCATTAACACCGTTAATAAACAGAGTTTTTTCATAAACCTATTAAATTTCTCAAATTTTCCATGCAAAAGTACAACTTTCTTTTGAATTATTTCATCTTTTAAGCAAAAAATGTTATCTTTGCAGTCAAAAAAGATAAAAATATAGATATGTTATTAGAAAAAATAGACGAACTCTTGAAAGAAGTGAGCACTTTGACTGCCCAAAACGCAGAAGAAGTAGAGCAGCTTCGAATCAAGTATCTGAGCAAAAAGGGCGAGATTAACGCCCTCATGGCCGACTTCCGCACAGTGCCAGCCGACCAGAAGAAAGAGGTTGGTGTAAAAATCAACGAATTGAAGAACGCAGCCCTTGAGAAGATCAACGGACTGAAGGAGCAGATGGAAGAAGCCGAGGCATCAAGCGATGATATCGACTTGACCCGTACCGCCTACCCTGTAGCGCTCGGTACCCGCCACCCACTCACCGTAGTGAAGAATCAGATTATCGACATTTTCGCTCGCATGGGCTTTACCCTTTTCCAGGGTCCTGAGGTAGATGACGACAAGCACGTATTTACGATGCTCAACTTTGCTGCCGACCATCCAGCCCGCGATATGCAGGACACCTTCTTTATAGAGAAGACCAACAGCGACGACGTTACCAAGAATGTGCTCCTCCGCAGCCATACTTCTGGCGACGAGGCTCACTATATGGAAACTCATGAGCCACCTATCCGTGTGCTCTGCCCAGGCCGCGTTTACCGTAACGAGGCTATCAGCGCCCGCGCTCACTGTTTCTTCCATCAGGTAGAAGGTCTCTATGTAGATAAGAACGTAAGTTTCACCGACCTCAAGCAGGTGCTCCTTACCTTTGCCCGTGAGATGTTTGGTGCAGATACTAAGATTCGTCTCCGTCCTAGCTACTTCCCATTCACAGAACCTAGTGCCGAGATGGATATCTCATGCAACATCTGTGGCGGTAAGGGTTGCAACTTCTGCAAGCATACCGGATGGGTTGAGATTTTAGGTTGCGGTATGGTTGACCCTCATGATCTTGAGGCTTGCGGCATCGACAGCAATGTCTATACCGGTTATGCCTTCGGTATGGGTGTTGAGCGTATCACCAACTTGAAATATCGCGTGAGCGACCTTCGTCTCTTCTCTGAGAACGATACCCGCTTCTTGCGCGAATTTGAATCTGCAAAGTAAAAGATTCTCAACATATAAATTAATTTATGATTATGAAGAAAAATTTAACTAAACCTGTCATCGCAGTCCTGTTGGGCGCCCTGACATTCAGTTCTTGCATCGGCTCATTTGGCCTGACAAATTCCGTACTTGACTGGAACAAGAGAGCAACAGACAACAAGTTTGTAAACGAGATTATCTTCGTGCTCATCTCTCCTGCTTACGCAGTATGTTCATTTGCAGACGTTCTCGTTCTCAACTCTATCGAGTTCTGGACAGGCAACAAAGTCATTGGGCAGGTAGGAACTACTAAGGACGTAATGGGTAAGGATGGTCGCATGTATGCCATCAAGACATTAAAGAATGGCTACGAGATTACCGACCCAGATGGTGAGAAATCATACTTTGTGTTCGACAAGAAGCACAAGAGTTGGTCATACAGCAAGGATGGCGATATCCGTGAGCTTTTCAGCTTCAACGAGGATGGCAGCATCCAGGCTTGCTTGCCAAGTGGCGAGAAGATCAACGTCCCAGCAGATGCCAATGGTTTATACCAGGTTCGCATGGCTATGAATGATGGTTTGTTCTATGCATTCAACAAGTAAGTTATCATAACAATTCCAGCCCGATAAAAGTCATCTTTTATCGGGCTTTTTTATCACCGTCCTTTCTCTTTTATCGGGCTTTTTTATCACCGTCCTTTCTCTTTTATCGGGCTTTTTTATCACCGTCCTTTCTCTTTCCATAAGCAAATTCACATTTCACTATTCCTAACCAAACCCTACCCACAACATTCAAATGCAAAAAAGTGTTTAAAGCAAAACAGAAATTCTCCCTTCACCTCCCTTCACCCGTAACTCTCTGATCATCAAAACAATCACTAAAAAGGTGAAGGGTGAAGGGTTGAAAACTCCTTTTTATATATACGCGTGAAGGAAAGGGGTAAAAACCGAAAAAACGACCCTAGGGTCAAAAAACGGAAAAACCCTAAAATAAAGAATATAATATAAAGATTAAAAATACACCCTTCACCTTCACCTCGCAAATATCACCTCCAAAATCCTGTTCTGTAAGCAACAGGAAATCATCTGCGGCAAACAATGGCAGGATATATAATCAGAAAATCATTTTCTATCGGAGATATTATTCTATCTATCGGAGATATTTTCCTATCTATCGGAGATATTTTCCTATCTATCGGAGATATT
>JAJWOH010000078.1:10182-16613 GCA_021635485.1 Segatella copri
TATCGGAGATATTTTCCTATCTATCGGAGATATTTTCCTATCTATCGGAGATATTTTCCTATCTATCGGAGATATTAATTTATCCTTCGGAGATAATTTTCTATTCTTCGGAAATATTTCATCGAATTTCAGGATAAAGCATAAAAATATCATTTTCACGAACTTTTTTTCCCGAATCCACGCAAATGTCACAAATCGCATAACTACAGAAGAGGAAAATCGTATCTTTGCAGCGTCAATCAGAAAGGTTGATGTAGCTATGGTCTCTCACGACTGCCAAAATGGGCCGATGCAAACACATCATAACCAGTGGCATTCATCAAAACTTGAGACTTTCTACAATAATCTTCTGTTTTTCTCGTTAATAAAAGTATGAAAAAAAGATTATTGATACTCACAATATGCCTCATCGCAACCATAAAGATGATGGCGCAGGAGTTTACCCTTCACGGCAAAGTGGTAGACGAGAACAACCAGCCACTGGAGTTTGCCATCGTTTCGGTGGCTAGCCAGGGAAAGACTGCCGTTACTTCGCTCAAGGGAGACTATAGCCTCAAACTGCATTCTGCAGACAGCGTGGTAGTCAAATTCTCATATATCGGCTTCAAGACAAAAACAAAAGTACTGAGAAGACCGCGAGGAAAACAAACTCTACAGGTGGTGCTCCGCGAGGCATCCACCAACCTCGACGAGGTGAATATCAAGGGAGAAAAAATCCAATCGGACCAGATACAGGAACTGAAGACAAAGGACATGAAGATGACGCCATCTGCCAACGGAAACGGGGTGGAAAGTCTGGTTCAGCAACAGGCTGGTGTAAGTACACATAACGAACTCTCTTCGCAATACAATGTGCGTGGCGGTGCTTTCGATGAGAACTCCGTATATATCAATAACGTGGAAGTGTTCCGTCCTTTTCTGGTTCGCAGCGGACAGCAGGAAGGTCTCTCCGTCATCAACCCTTATATGGTAGACAAAATCGGATTCTCTACCGGAGGATACGCTGCCAAATACGGAGACAAGATGAGTTCCGCTCTCGACATCACCTACAAAACTCTGAAAGCGAAAAGCAAGAAACCGGTGGTTGAAGGCAGCGTGGCAGCAAGTCTGCTGGGCGCTGACGCTTATATCGGACTGGGAACCCAGAAACTTTCATGGCTCAACAGCGTACGCTACAAAACCACCTCTTACCTGCTCGGTTCGATGGAAACCAAAGGTGAATACAAACCAAACTATCTGGACTACCAAACCTATCTGAGTTACCAGCCCAACAAGCGCTGGAAATTAGACTTCATAGGCTACATCTCTGATAATCACTACAATTTCGAACCGGAAGACCGAGAAACGAAGTTCGGAACAATGGAAAACGTGAAGAGTTTCAGAGTATATTTTGACGGTCAGGAGAAAGACCGTTTCCTCACCTACTTCGGCACACTCGGCATTACCCGTCAGTTTACAGCCAACACCAGTCTCTCGCTTCTGGGCAGTGCTTTCTACACCAAGGAACAGGAGAAATATGACATTCAGGGTCAATATTGGCTCGATGAGACCGAAACCTCAGAAAACCTGGGTGTAGGAACTTATTTTGAACATGCCCGAAACTATCTTACGGCTCGCGTAATGAGTGCCAAACTGATGCTCAAACACAAGGTAAAGAAACATCAGATGGAGGCCGCAGTAAGTCTGAAGCGTGAACATATCGAGGAGAATTCAGTAGAATATGAGATGCGCGATTCTGCAGGATACAGTATTCCTCACAATGGCAAAGACCTCTATATGGTTTATTCACTGAAGGCTCGCAACGAGCTGAATGCCAACCGAATGGAAGCTTACATCCAGGACACCTACCGTTTTTCGGGAGGAACAGCCGACAGTACCGGGAACGGACAGACACATTACACCCTGAACTATGGTATCAGAATGAGTCATTGGAATTTCAACAGAGAAACCATCGTGAGTCCTCGTCTGTCGCTCGCCATCATACCAGCCAACCACGAAAATACCACACTCCGTTTTGCGGCAGGTCTGTATTATCAGGCTCCATTCTTCAAGGAATTGAGAGATACATCTACAGTGAACGGCATAACCATCGCATCGCTGAACGAGAAAATCAAGAGCCAGCGAAGCATCCACTTCATCGCCGGCTACGACTATAGGTTCAAGCTAGGAGACCAACGCTATAAATTCTCTGCCGAAGCCTATTACAAGGCTTTGGGCAATCTGGTTCCTTATTCGGTTAGTAACGTGAAGGTAGTTTATTACGGACAGAACGAATGCAGCGGTCATGCGGCAGGACTCGACTTCAAACTCTACGGAGAATTTGTTCCGGGTACCGATTCCTGGCTCAGTCTTTCGCTCATGGATACAAAGATGAAACTGGGTGGCAAGAGCATCCCTTTGCCTACCGACCAGCGTTATGCCGTAAACCTCTTCTTCACCGATTATTTCCCGGGCAGCAAAAAGTGGCGCATGTCTTTGAAACTCGCCTTTGCCGATGGTCTTCCTTTTGCAGCACCCCACAGAGAGCTGGAGACCAACAGTTTCCGTGCCACAGCCTATCGCCGTGCAGATATCGGTATGAGTTATCAGCTGCTCGACAACAGCCGCCGGGAGAAGAAGACCTTCCTGAAGAATGTGATGCTGGGGGTAGATTGCCTCAACCTCTTCGGCATAGACAACGTAAACAGCTATTACTGGGTGACAGATGTAACCAGCCAGCAATACGCCGTACCTAATTATCTTACCGGCAGACAGCTCAATGCCCGCATTCTTTTGGAATTTTAGGACCAAATAATAGTGATTTTTCACATTATTCTAAATATTTAACCGTAGATAGTTCGCTATCTGCGGTTTTTTTCGTATCTTTGCGCCCGAATTATGCGATGACGGCTCGTCCGCTCATTTCATGGATTCAGGAAACCATTCTATAAAGAATAAAGAAATAATACATAATAATCAATTATGAGCAAACAAGTAGAAAAGATTAAGGAGCTGATCGCTAAGCGCGAACAGGCTCGTCTTGGCGGTGGCGAGAAGGCCATCGAGAAGCAGCATGCACGTGGCAAATATACCGCTCGTGAGCGTATCGAAATGTTGGTAGATGCCGGCAGTTTCGAGGAGTATGATATGTTCAAGTTGCATCGTTGCACTAACTTCGGCATGGAGAAGAAGCAGTACCTCGGTGATGGTGTAGTAGCTGGTAGCGCTACTATAGCCGGCCGTCTGGTTTACGTATATGCTCAGGACTTCACCGTAAATGGTGGTTCACTCTCTGAGACTATGGCACAGAAGATCTGCAAGGTAATGGATATGGCTATGACTATGGGTGCACCTGTTATCTGCATGAACGACTCTGGTGGTGCCCGCATCCAGGAAGGTATCTGCGCACTCGCTGGTTACGGTGAGATCTTCGAGCGCAACATCCTCGCTTCTGGTGTCATCCCACAGATTTCTGCTATCATGGGCCCTTGCGCTGGTGGTGCCGTTTACTCTCCAGCCTTGACCGACTTCATCATCATGAAGGAGCAGACTTCTTACATGTTCCTGACTGGTCCTAAGGTGGTTAAGACCGTAACTGGTGAGGATATCGATGCAGAGCACCTCGGTGGTGCATCTGTTCATGCAACCAAAAGTGGTGTTACCCACTTCGCTGCAAAGACAGAGGAAGAGGCTATCGAGATGATCAAGAGCCTGCTCTCTTACATCCCTAGCAACAATACAGAAGAGGCTCCACGCGTAGAGTGCACAGACCCTATCGACCGTATGGATGATACTCTGAACGAGATTATCCCAGACGATCCAAACCAGGCATACGATATGTATAAGGTAATTGGTGCTGTAACCGATAACGGAGAGTTCTTCGAAATTCAGCCTAAGTTCGCCAAGAACATCATTACTGGTTTCGCCCGCTTCAATGGTCAGAGCGTTGGTATCGTAGCCAACCAGCCAGCAGCTTACGCAGGTGTACTCGATGTAAACGCTAGCCGCAAGGCAGCCCGCTTCGTCCGTTTCTGCGATGCCTTCAATATTCCTATCGTATCTCTCGTAGACGTACCAGGATTCTTGCCAGGTACAGGTCAGGAGTACAACGCTGTCATCCTCCACGGTGCACAGTTGCTCTACGCTTACGGCGAGGCTACCGTGCCAAAGATCACTATCACATTGCGTAAGAGCTATGGTGGTAGCCACATCGTGATGGGTTGCAAGCAGTTGCGTGCCGACCTGAACTTCGCTTGGCCATCTTCAGAGATTGCCGTAATGGGTGCCAGCGGTGCCGTTGCCGTTCTCTGTGGTAAGGAAGCTAAGGCTAAGAAGGAAGCTGGCGAGGACGTAAAGGCATTCCTGGCTGAGAAGGAGCAGGAATACACCGACAAGTTCGCTAATCCATATCAGGCAGCTCAGTATGGCTACATCGATGATGTCATCGAGCCACGCAACACCCGTTTCCGCATCTGCCGTGGTTTGGCTCAGCTCGCTACAAAGCGTCAGAGCTTGCCAGCTAAGAAGCATGGCTGTATGCCAATGTAATATAGAAATGTTGAATGTTGAGTGTAGAATGTTGAGTTATATACAGACTCAACATAACAGAAGGGCGCAAGCCTAATTCAACACTCAACAATCAACACTCAAAATTAAAGTAAAAACGAATGGATAAGAATATTTATGCTGCGATTGCCATGGCACTCTATGAGTATCAGGGCAATAACGTACACGACAAGGAGCCTGGCATCATCACTATCAAGCCACGTCAGACGATGTGGAACGCCAAGTTCTTGAGTTTAACAGCTAAACCATAATGTAATAGAAATGAAAGAGTTTAAATATACAATTGACGGAAAAGAATACAAGGTTCAGATTGACGCTGTTGAGGGTAACATCGCAAGCGTGAACGTGAATGGCGAAGCTTACAAGGTTGAGATGGAACAGGAGGCTGAGCCAGAGAAGAAGAAGGTTGTCCTCGGTCAGCCAGCTGCTGCATCTGATGATGCTGAGGCTACTCCAGCTGCCAACGTTAATACAGCAAACGCTGTGAAGGCTCCTCTCCCTGGTACTATCACCAGCATCGAGGTAGCTGTTGGTCAGGAGGTAAAGGCAGGTGATACTGTTGTCGTTCTCGAGGCTATGAAGATGCAGAACAACATCGAGGCTGAGAAGGATGGTAAGGTTACTGCTATCTGCGTAAAGCCTGGTCAGGCTGTGCTCGAAGAGGATGCACTCGTGGTTATCGAGTAAATCAAGAATTAGAGAATTAGAGAATTATACTTCCTGATTCGGGAATTTATAAAGAATATCAAAGGTCGCAAGCTGTTAATTGTTTGCGACCTTTTTCTATACTGCTGTATGAGTATAAACTGCTATACAAAGTAATTTTTTACTAAAGAAAAAAGACATAAAGTACAATAAAATGATAGATTTAACAGAAGAACAGATAGAAAGATACAGCCGCCACATCCTCCTTCAGGATGTAGGCCACGAGGGACAGGAAAAGCTCCTCAATGCCAAGGTGCTCATCATTGGTGCCGGAGGATTGGGTTCCCCAGTTGCCCTCTACCTCGCTGCGGCTGGCGTGGGACATATCGGTATCGTGGATGCCGATGTGGTTGACCTCAGCAACCTGCAACGACAAGTCATTCACCAGACCAAGGACTTGAACACCCCTAAGGTGGAAAGCGCCAAGGAGAAGATGATTGCCATCAATCCTGATGTGGAGGTGACAACATATCATACTTTCCTCGCCTCAGACAATGCCGAGGAAATCATCAAGCCATGGGATTTCATCATCGATGCCACAGACAACTTCCCTGCGAAGTTCCTCATCAATGATGCCTGTGTGCGCTTGGGCAAGGCATTCTCGCATGGCGGCATCCTGAGATTCCAGGGCCAGACCTTTACCCACCTGCCAGGCACGGCTTGTTACCGTTGTTTCTTCAAGGAGCCACCTCCAGCAGGCGCTGTTCCTACCAGTAGCCAGGCAGGAGTCCTTGGTGCCATCGCTGGTATGCTCGGAACCATCCAGGCTGCCGAGGCGTTGAAGTACTTCCTCGGTGTGGGCGAACTGCTCACCGACCGATTGCTCACCTTCGATGCCAAGACGATGAACTTCCGCACCATCAAGGTAAAGAAGCGTGCATCCTGCGAAATCTGCGGCGACCACCCTACCATCGATCATCTCATCGACTATGAGCAGGCTGCGTGTGATTTGAAACACCACTAAGATTTAGTGATTATTTTCGAATAAACACATATAACAAAAAGCAAAGTCACAATACCCAGCTCTATCAGCTAGGTATTGTGACTTTTTTTCAGAACCGACCCAAAGCCCAACAAAGAACAAAAACCTTGATTATAAGATACTTTATAAAACATTTCTCCCATTTTTCTTGCATGATTCAGATAATAATCGTAAATTTGCAGCAGATAAAATACGCAAG
>JAJWOH010000225.1:0-2866 GCA_021635485.1 Segatella copri
AGTTAACTCATTTTTCTGATATATCCGACAAATCATTCGCAAAATGTTATTAAATTCCTCGAAAATATCAATGGAACAGATTTTCCATGGTCAATTCTCTCTGTATGATAGGCTTCAAATATATAAAGCTTGTCATAAGTTGTTCAAGTGGGTTAAGCAACATTTAATGATAACCAACTCTATTTCGACTTCATGTTCAATTGATATATTTTAAGAGAAGCTTGTGATCTAAATCAATTATTATTAGTAATTTTGCAACAAAATTTAAATGGCACTACTCCGTAATGGTGCGAATAGATATCAATTCAGAATGAAGCAAGAAAATGAACTAAAATCGCTTTTGACAGATCAAGAGTTTGAAGCCTCGGATAACAGGGAACTATTACTCGCTCAAGCAAAAGCGTGTGCAAATGGTTATGCATTAGCAACAGAAGGCATAGCAGTTGTATCAGATTTTCTAAATAAAGAATGCCATATTTATTCTGGAAGATTCGGTCAAACTATAATGAATCTTCCAGAATATATGGTAGATCGTAATTCTGCCTTTGAGGACATCGTATTCTGTCATGCAAAAGAAGACGAACTTATTGAACGTCATGTACTGGAACTTCGTTTCTTCAACTTTATAAAAGAACGTTCAATAAAAGAAAAGACAAATTTTTCAGCTTCATGTATCCTTAATTTTTACCGGGCCGGAGACAATGAAAAAGTCAAGATACTCCATACAACGAGATATTTCAGCTGTAGTGCCAACGGTAGTGTTTTACTCGGTCTATGCACTTACATCCCGTACCCTATTTCCCATAACCGACAAGATGGAATAATTGTTAATCTATTGACTGGGGAAACGGTTGGACGGGACATATACGAAGCGAGTGACCGTAAAATTCTTAGCCGCCGACAACTTGAAATACTGTCATTGATAGCCAAAGGAGTGCCAAGCAAACAAATTGCCGACAAGTTAAACATATCCATTTATACGGTTAATCGCCATCGTCAGGATATTTTAGCATCGTTAAAAGTTGCCAATACCGCAGCCGCAGTAGAAATTGCATTAAGAATGAACCTTATTTAATGTGCATGCCTGATTCGAAAATTGGTTAGAAATCAGTATTGCACATATCGTAAATTTTCTCTAATTTTGCAACCGCAAATAAATCACAAGGAAGTTGCAATTTAATAAACATCAAATCAATGTTACAATGAGAAAATTAGTATTTATCGCAATCATAGCAAGTCTTGCTATGACTGGATGCATCCAGAAAGAGTCAGAGAAAAAAGAAGGAAGTTCTGACAAGAAAGTCTTAACGGAAAACGTTAAACTCGCTACATGCAATATCAATGTAGGAGGAATCCGTTTTACAAAGTCTAAAAACGGCGGAGAGAATGGTATCACACTTCTTGGCGACACTCTCAAGTTTGTGGCCGGTCCCCAAACTGATTATTTCCGCTCCCCGGATGGAAGCGTTGTCAATAGCTCTGCAGTCATTTTTACAGAAGTTGACAACACTAAGCCTTTCACTTTTACGGCTAAAGTACAGCCGAGCTTCACCGAAACTGGAACATATTCGGCAGGTGTGTTATACGCATACGAGAATGACACTCATTGTCAAAAACTGTGTTTCGAACAGGATGAATATGGTGTTCACCGTGTGGTGTCAGTTCGCACAATAGGCACTTCTGATGACAATAATCATCAGGCGATTATCGGTCCGTATGTTTATATGAGATTATCATCCGATGGCACTACTCTTGGCAGTTATTTTTCAGAAGATGGGAATATATGGCACCTGGCTCGTCTCTACAAGAATGATTTTCCGAAAAAACTGCTTCTTGGCCTAAGTTCCCAAAGTCCTAAAGACGATGCACACACCTGCTATTTTACGGAAGTGTCGCTTAAGCAAGAGGCTGTTGCCAATTTTCGCATAGGTAAGCTCGACGGGGAATAAGCACCATACCTCAGCACTATTATCAGATTTTAACAAACATATTAAACATTTCGACAAATGAAGAGAAATCAATTTTTCATAGCATTGTCGCTGCTTGCATGCACTCTGCTGTCATGTCAAAATGAGAAAAAACAACAATCATCAATAGCAAATAAATCGAATATGGAAAAAAATGACACAATCTTAAAGCCATTTGTGGCTGAAAATTTGTTTTGGATTCGTGAGCCAAAACAATACACTATCACGGACTCTTTGATTACAATCGTTTCAGAACCTCACACAGACTTGTGGCAGCGCACCTATTATGGGTTCAGCAACGACAATGCTCCGGTGCTGCAAATGAAAACTTCTAACAAGTTCTTTTCTTTTACTGTAAAGACATCGTTCAACAGTTCCGCCCTGTTCGACCAGTGCGGTATCGCAATCTATCTTGACAGTGACAATTGGATGAAGGCGTCAATCGAATACGAGAACGAAGAATACCAGAGATTGGGCAGTGTTGTGACAAACAACGGATATTCTGATTGGGCTACGCATGATATTCCCTCTTCCATAAAGGAAATGTGGTATCGCCTTAGCCGTCGGGGAAGCGATTATTATATAGAGACAAGTCCTGACGGTACCACTTTCCACCAGATGCGTACATTCCATTTGGATAAGGGTGATGGGGAGATCTCGTTCGGAATATATGCGGCAAGCCCGGTTGACCATTCATTCACCGCACAGTTCTCTGAAATGGAAGTCGGCGAGTGTAAATGGCAATCATGGTCAGCGGAAGATACAGGATTCAAACAGACTGCAAACAAGTAAACTGTAATCCAAAGAAAAATTAAGGTCATACACGCTTATAGGGCAATGTCATCCAAACTTTCGGCTATCTTTTTGCATAAAGTAAGCAGTTTTTGTATATCTATTCA
>JAJWOH010000079.1:0-16368 GCA_021635485.1 Segatella copri
TCCTGGATGCCGGCACCCACATAACTCGCTACGCCGACAACGCCAAGAGCAGCACCCGATGCATTCTTAGGCGCAATATCTACCGCCATCAAACCACCGAGGAAGCAAAGCAACACGCCGATGCTCAAACCGAACAGTACCATCGCCGTAGCATCAACCCAGAGATGATGGCCCGGAATCAGCAGGAACAGACAGAGCGCCAATGCATTCAGCAAGCCGAAGATAACGGCTGGCAAATAACGGTTGCCCTTGAAAATCTTATCAGATACCAGTCCGGATGATACGGTTCCCACAATACCCAGGATAGAGTTGATAGAGATGATGAAGCTGGCATCAATCGTAGTATATCCCTTCTCGTTCTCAAGATAGAAGATACCCCAGCTGTTAACAGCATAGCGGCTGATATACATGAAAGCACTACTCAAGGCTAGAATCCAGATGAGCGGATTCTTCAAAACCGCACTCTGTGCCTTGTTGTAAGATTCCGTATCCTGTTTCTTTTCCTCTACCTTGATACCCGGCAGGGTAACACCCTTGCTGGCAGGTGTATCGTGGAAGAAAGTAAGGAGCAGGACAACGCCCGCCAAACCTACTATCGCAGCTCCGATAAAACCATATTGCCATCCGAAGGCGCTCACGATGGAAGCCACAAAGATGAAGGTCATCGCCTCACCTATATTATGGCTCGCACTCCAGAATCCGTAGAACGTTCCTCGGTTCTTATCGTTAAACCAGCGGGAGAGACCTACCACGCAGGAGGCGGCTCCCATCGACTGGAACCATCCGCTCAATCCCCACAAAACTGCGAAGAGGATGAAGGAATTGGTAAAGCCCAAAGCCAGATTCACCAAGGCTGTAACGAGCAGACCGGTAGACATCAATCGCTTGATGTTGCTTCGGTCAGCAAGGAAACCGTTGGTAAACTTACCGATAGCGTAAGTGAAGAACAAGACAGAGCCTATGATACCGAGCTCAGTTTCAGAGAATACGCCATTATCTACAATCGGTTTTTTGATTACGTTCAGGCTGAGTCGGCACACATAATATGTACCATATCCTATGGTAGCAGAAAGGAAAGTAGCCCATTGCAGACGTTTCAGTTTTCTTTCGTTTTCCTCAGGTGTTGAGGCTTTAGCCGGAATCGGTTCCGAAACCTTATAGAAGTCTATTATTTTCTTAAACATATAATCCTTAGTTGTTATTTATGAAGTTTCTTTGCTCTCAAATAATCGAGAAGCAGGGCAGGGCGATCGGTCTGAATCAGTTTGAATCCCTGTTGGATAAGCCATCCCCAACTTTCATCAGGTTGTTTCAGTTCAACAGCCCTATCATCGTCGTGTTCAGCATTTTGTGCAGGCCATAAGGCGTTGACAAATACTTTGATGCCGTTGTCGTTTAGCTTTTTAATCAGTTCAAATACCTTATCGTTTACTTGAGAAAATCTAACCTCAAACGCTAGAGGTTTCTCATTCTGCAAGTAACTGTCGATAATGCTTTCTGCCTCAGGCTTGCATAAGTCTGCCTTAGGCATGAAAATTACTTTGTCTAGAATATCGCCATGCTGTTCCTTAATCGTTTGATAAGGTATCTTTTCCTTGACAACACATTGGTTAGCCGTACCGGTTTCTTCAAGAATCTTTTGAACATCTTCAAAGTATTCGTAGCCCTTGTCAACATTCACCAGAATTTTTCCCTTACAGAGCAACATGGTTTCTCTAAGTGTAGGAATCTTATGACGGGTAAGGCAGCCTGCGCCGTTCTTCAACCTGAGTTCTTTCAGTTCAGCCAGCGTAAAGTCTTCTGGTTTTCCTGTACCATTGGTTGTGCGGTTCAGCGTATTGTCGTGCATCAGAATAAGTTCTCCATCCTTGGTTTTCTTCAAGTCCAGTTCAACCATGTCTACTCCCATGTCTATGCAGTTCTGAAATGCCTGAAGTGAGTTTTCTGGAGCATTACGCCAATCGCCACGATGCGAAACCACCAAGACTGATTGTTTGGCAGGAGCAGATAATTCTGAGAGGATTTCATTTAGGTGCTGTGCATAACTTGCAATAGCAAGCATGCACAACAAACCTAAACTTGTTAACCTTTTGAACATATATGCGAAACCTATTGAATTTTACTTATGAAGTTTCTTG
Organism: Segatella copri; assembly: GCA_021635485.1. Lineage (GTDB taxonomy): Bacteria > Bacteroidota > Bacteroidia > Bacteroidales > Bacteroidaceae > Prevotella > Prevotella copri_P. The sequence continues at coordinate 2,139 of JAJWOH010000079.1, forward strand.
GCTCTCAAGTAATCAAGAAGCAAAGCAGGACGGTCAGTCTGGATAATCTTAGTACCCTGACCAACAATCCATCCCCAGCTCTCTTCTGGCTGTTTGAGTTCTACGGCGCGATCATCATCATGTCCACCGCAAAGCTCAGGCCAAAGTGTGTTGATGAAAACTCTTGCTCCACTATCACGTACTTTCTTAATCAGGCGGCGAGTGTTGGCATCATCAGTCTTGAATACCAATTCGTAAGCCTTTGGCTTCATGTTCTTGATGTAACCGTCGATTACCTCTTCTGCACCAGGCTTGCCGAGGTTAACTACAGGCATGAAAATCATCTTGTCGAGAACATCACCATGCTCAGCCTTTACCACCTCGTAAGGAAGTTCAGCCTTGATGATGCATTGGTCAACAGTACCAGTCTCCTTCAAAACCTTCATGGCATCGTCGAAGTAGTCGTAGCCCTTGTCAACATTCACCATGATTTTGCCTTTGCAGAGTTCCATTACCTCACGGAATGTTGGAATCTGATGGCGGGTCTTGCATCCTACACCATTCTTCAGGCGGAGCATCTTCAAAGAATCAAGAGTATAATTCTCTGGGAATCCCTTACCATTCATGGTTCGGTCAATCTTCTTATCGTGCATCAGAACCAGAACGCCGTCTTTTGTCTTCTTCAAGTCCAACTCAACCATATCAACACCCATGTCGATACAGTTCTGGAATGCCTGAATAGAGTTTTCAGGAGCATTACGCCAGTCTCCACGATGAGAAACTACCATAACATTTTCTTTTGCTGGCTTATTGAAATTCTTAAGAATCTCTTTCAGATTGCTTTGTGCAAAGCTCACCGAAGTGAGCATGCACAACAAAGATAAAATATAAATCTTCTTCATTTTAATTCAATTTACCGTCTTTCCAAACTAACTTTTCTCCCCAGAAAGGAACAACAGAGTTCTCGCAGTTAAGCTTACTGGCTCTTTCTAAGGCAGAATTCAAACTCCATCTAGACTCTTCCTCGCTTTCGTGAGAAAGTTCCAGAATGTGTGAGAGCAATACATAGTCAGGTTTTGTCTGACCGGCACTAGTACCGATAATGTTGTTTTCGGTAAGCGCATTAGGTGCGTAGCGAGGAATCAAAACATTAACGTGTGGCAGAATGTTGGTATACTGAGCAGCCTTGAAGTTTGAGTCGCCAGTATGGAGCATTGTGAAGTTGCCACTATCATCGCCACATTCAAAAGTAAATACAGAAACGAAGTTTGATAAGCCAGAGTTGTTATGGTCTGTAATAGACACATGAATCTTGATGTTATTAAACTGGTAATCGGTATTTTTCTTAGAAGTATAGCCACCCTTTATCCAGTTAGAATAAACAGGCTTTCCTGCATTCAGCATCGCGTTGATGAGAACTGTGTTGTAGTGATCTTGGTGTTTGTGAGTAACACAGAGGAAATCCAGGTAAGGCTCCAGCTTCTCTGCCCAGCGATGGTTGATGTCAATACCAAAGCAAGTGGTAGGAGTCTTTACGATGTAACCCATATTGTAGAGCTGCCAGATGCATGTAGTACCATTCTCAACGGTAGTCGTCTTGATGGCATTAATTACATGATCCAGAGACAAACGGTAGAACGCCAGCATAGGGTCGTACTTTTCTCTCATTTCAGCAGACTGGTCCAAAGAAGCAATATAGCTTTCAAAGAAATCAGAAGTGCAGTCGTCTGCCATCTTCTGTATCTTCTTTAGAACTTCAGATCTTTCCGCATTGAGAGGTTGCTGCTGTAATGGAGTAGTAGCCCACAAAGCTTCAGCCACCTCTTTTGCAGTCTTCATGTCGGTAGTTTCACCTATTTCGACAGGCTGCGCATAAGTCATTCCATCTTCGTCACTTCCACAAGAGCAGAGGGCGCAAGCGAATAATGCGATGAATAAATATATCTTTTTCATACTGATTCAAATATTAATATTGGTTTGTACCATGAATATTACCACCTCTGCAGCTCCATGTAGATTTCTCTGGACCGGCAAAGATCTTAATAGCAGCAACATTACCGCCGATATAAGAAACATAGAGCATCTGGTTCTCGCCGATAGTCATACCAGACATAATCTTAGCATTATTATCTGTACCTTCTGAGTCCATGTGCCAAAGTTCCTCGCCATTTGCGCTGTTTACTGCGTAGATGCGACCGGCGCCGCTACCGAAATAAACAGTTCCCTTATCGTCGAGAACAGGGAAGCAATAAGTAGGAGCAGCATCAATAGTAAACTTCCACTTCAACTGTCCAGCCTTATCTACAGAGTAGAGAGCCTTGTCACCCTTGTCTGTAAAGTAGATATTGCCGCTCTTGTCAACAATAGGAGCATAGATATCACCCGCAGCTTCAACGTTCCACTTGGTAGAACCATCTGCTGTGTTCAAAGCCAGCAAACCTGCACCACCAATCTGGGCAGCATAAAGAGTTTCGCCATCCAAAGCGAAAGAACCGATTTCAGTTACCTTACCGGCTACCTTCCAAAGTTGAGTGCCATCGGCCTTGAAACCATAAATAGTAGTACGTGTACCTACATAGATATTGCCTGTCTTGTCTATAGCTACAGCTCCAGCCTTGTTCTTTGCCCCAGCCAGTTTAACAGACCAGTTCTTAACACCAGTAGCTGTATTGATAGAATGGAGAACGTTGTCGCCATCAAGGATATAAACTGTCTGTCCGTCAGCAGTTACAGCAGGGAAACAGTCCAGATTCTTGTTGGCAGCTCCTGTGGCGTATGTCCACTTCTGTGTTCCATCGCTATTGATAGCATACAAGGTTGCGTTGCGAGCACCCTGATACAAAGTACCGTCTTTGCCTACTGCTACACCACCACCATAAGTAGTCTTAGGAATGGAAGCGGTCCATTTCACAGTACCTGTCATCGCATCAAAAGCAGTAACATCACCCGTAGCACCTGCAGAAGGCAAGTAGAATGTATTTCCGTCTAAAGAGAATACTGCATTTGCAGTCTTCACCATACCACCGTTAGGCATATCTGTAGACCAAACCTTGAAAGGCTCTGTATCAGAAACAGGTCTTGCCTTTGTTGTAGAAATCATAGAACGCTGGTTGCCATAGATGGCCTGGATGGTGATGGTATAAGTAACCTTGTTAACCAAACCTGTTATAGTATATGAGGTAGTCTTTGCGTCCAACTCTGCAGAACCACCTTCGTATGTAGCAACTTCCGGTGTCCAATTGACCAAATAACCTGTTGGGTTGGCTCCCTGCATAGGAGCCCATTCCAACAATACCTTCTCATCTTGTGCCGTAGCGTTCAAAGTACCTACCTGGCAAATGTCCCAACTTGCTTTTGGAAGATCATCGCTACAAGAACCGAGAATAAAAACTGTCACTAAAGACAGCAAATATATAATCTTTTTCATGTCTTAACCATTTATTAATTGTTGTCATATCCAGGGTTCTGCCAGAGGATAGACTTGTCGCCTACCTTTTCAATCTCCTGCTGAGGAATAGGGAAGAGTAATTGATAATCCTTGATTTCAACACCATTCTCTGCCATCACGCTCTTTGCAAATCCCATTCTTACCAAGTCGAACCAGCGCTGCCCCTCATAAGGGAATTCTCTCTGGCGTTCAACCAAGATGCCCTTGCGGAACTTCTCCTGTGTAGGCAACTGTTTTACAGTCAGATTAGAAATGCCAGCTCTCTGTCTTACGGCGTTGAGATACTTCAGGGCAAGTGAACCCTCAGATGCATCATACTGAATCTCGTTGAGCGCTTCTGCATACATCAGAAGAACATCTGCGTAGCGAAGAAGAATCTGATCATTACCTACAGTCTTGAAGGTAGGGCTCTTTGTATCATAGAATTTGTTCATCAAACGAACGTTTTTCTCAACCTGTACGTATGTTATGAGGTCTTTGCGAGCATCACCTGTAGGGAATGTGTTGAGCAGAGAACTTGTCTGGTTGGTATCATCAGATGCGTTGGTGAGATTGTACCAGTAACTATGTCCCTCTCCCTCTATTTCCTTGTTGAAATGTACGGCGAAGATAATCTCATTATTATTCTTGTTATCCACATTGAAGACTTGGGCGATAGGGCTTACCAACTGATATTTTCCGATTAACTGAGAAAGAATGTCTTTAGCCTCAGTCCATTTGTGGAAAGTAAGATACACCTTACCGAGCAAAGCCTTGGCAGCACCAGAGGTAGCTCTACCCATATCTGCAGAAGAGTAAGTTTCTGGAAGATAGTTGTTGTCAACAATCTCCTTCAAATCTCCGGCAATCAAATCGAACATCTGCTCATCAGAATATCTCGCAACTTTCAGAGCCTCCGCAGCACTTACTACATGCTTGGTAGCAGGAACGCCACCCCAAATGCGGTACATGTTAAAATAGTTCAAAGCTCTGATAAACATAGCTTCGCCCTTGTACTGCTTCTTCAGGTTTTCTGCAAAGTTTGCACCATCAATCTGGTCGAGCAAGAGATTGCAACGATAAACGTTGTTGTTGAAGTTCGCCCAGTAAGAACTGAGGATTCCATTAGATGGTTTCTCTGTGAAATGGTCGATATCGTAACGGTCCTGGGTACCTGCTGTTGGGGCGCCCAAAGAAAGATTGTCACTACGATACTCGCAGCATTCTGTATAGAAATTCACCTGTGACTGCAATTTTGCGTAGCAGCCGATAACTGCTACATTATAATCGCTCGCAGTCTTATATACTTTGTCAATGGTTACGCTGCTTGCTGGCTCCAAATCGAAGAAGCTGTCTCCGCAAGAGGTCATGAGCAGGGTTGCCAATGATGCTAATACTAATATCTTTTTCATGTTACTATATTCTTTATAATGTGAGATTCAAACCAAACATATATGTTCTTGCCAAAGGATAAGTACCATAGTCCTCACCTGGAGTCAGGTTCTTGGAAGGACGGGCATTTACCTCTGGGTTGTAGCCGCTGTAGTTGGTAATAGTGAAGAGGTTCTGTCCTGAAACATAAACTCTCATCTTCTCAACCTTAAACTTCTGAGTAAGTGCACGAGGCAAAGTATAACCTAATGACAGGTTCTGGAGACGGAGGTATGAACCGCTCTCCAAGTGCCAGGTAGAAGTACGGCTGTTGTAACCTGTCTGCTTACGGTTTGCCTTATTTACCGAACCGCTGCCTGGATTCTCAGGACTCTTCCAACGGTCAAGAGCAATCTTGGTGCCATTGGTGTTACCCTCCATATTGTCGAGGTAACGCTTGTTCAAGTTCAGAATCTTGTTGCCATATACACCCTGGAAGTTGAAGTCCATATCGAAACCTGCATACCAGAGCTTACCGCCGAAGCCGTATGTGAACTTAGGCATGTAGTTGCCGCATACTGTACGGTCTTTATCCAAATCCAACTTGCCGTCTCCGTCAACATCAACGAAGCGGAAGTCACCTACTTCTGTATTGTCGAAGTGAGGATACTTTTTCAAGTCTTCTTCTGTAGCAAAGATTCCATCCTGTACCAGGAGGTAATAGTTACCGATAGGTTTGCCTACCTCTGTAATGTAATAAGCATGATTTACACTACCCGAAGAAATGATAGGCGCATTGCCAGGACCTAACTCTTTCACCTCATTGGTGTTCTTGGCATAGTTGGCATTAAATGAATAGCCGAAGCCATTAGCAAATGTATGCTGTGATGTCAAAGCCAATTCCCAACCGCGGTTGTTTACCTTACCCAGATTCTGAAGTGAGGTGCTGTAACCTGTCAACAGAGGTACTGGTACATAAAGCAACATGTTTGAAGTGTTTGTATTGTAATAGTCTACAGAGAATCCAATGTAGCCGTCAAACATCTGAAGGTCAATACCGGCGTTGATCATCTGGTTCTTCTCCCAGCTCAGGTCGTCGCGCTTGATATTGTCTGGTTTATAACCATAATGTAACAAACCACCATTAGTACCTAAGATGTAATTGTCTGTTGACATGGTTGCCAAATGGTCGTAGTTACCAATCTCAAAGTTACCGGTTACACCATAGCTGGCACGAATCTTCATATCATTAACGAAAGACAACTCCTTTACGTTCTTGAAGAACTTTTCATCGCTGATACGCCAAGCTGCTGAGGCTGATGGGAAGTAACCCCAACGGTTGTTCTTACCGAAACGTGAAGATCCATCAGTACGGATGGCTGCAGAAAGCATGTAGCGTCCTTCGTAGTTGTACTGAACACGAGCCAGGTAAGAAGCGATAGACCATTGTGTCTTGTCAGAACCACCCTTGGTTACAGTACCGCCATTTACGGTTTGGATGTAATCATTAGGGTAATCGGTTGCTGTTACGTTGTCGGTCTTCTTGGTTTCTTTCTGAGCAGACTGTACAAGAATGGCTGTAATATTGTGCTTCTTGTTGATAGTTGTTGTGTAAGTCAACTGGTTTTCAACCAACCAGTTGAAGAAGAAACTTGATGAACTGTAACCTGTTGGGTTTGAAGGAGAATCATAGTAATCCTTTCCCTTCAAAGGCAGACCAGACTGGCGATATTTATCATTATGAGCACCATAATAGTCACCACCCAAAGACAACTTATAGGAAAGTCCCTTCATCAGTTCCAATTCTGCATAAGCCTTACCGGTAATAGACATGCGGTCGGTAACATTAGACTGCAGGCGAGCCATCGCAACAGGGTTCATCACCTCGTTGTGCTCATAGTCTGTACCAATTCGCCAATATCCATTACCCTGGAAATTATATGAACCGTCTGCGTTGTATACAGGGAAGGTTGGAGGCATCATCAAAGCAGACTGAACGATACCACCTGCACCTGATGCATCTACTGAATTCGAAACCGAATAAGAAGGAGCGAAGTTAACACCGAACTTCAAGCGCTTATGCTGACCAGAGAGGTTCAAACGGCCACCAAACTTCTCGAAGTCAGAACCGATAATGGTACCTTCCTTTTTCATATAGTTGCCTGATACGAAATAGTTGACGCTGTTAGACTTGCCAGAAAGTGAAATATTGTGTCCGGTAGTCATCGCTGTGCGGAAGATAGCATCCTGCCAGTCTGTATCTGTCAAGCCCTTAACACCCTCCAGATATGGGAACAAATCGGTTGCAATCTGCATGTAACCTTTAGGGCGTACGCTGTTAGGGTCACTTGCTGATGCACCAGGAACTTTAGAAAGATATGCGTTGTTACGTGCATCCTTTACGAATTCTGCATATTCGTAAGCGTTCATCATATCGAGTTTCTTTGATACGTTCTGTACACCTACGTAACCATCGTAAGATACAGAGAGCTTGTCAGAGGTACCCTTCTTGGTTGTAACGAGAACTACACCATTAGAACCACGGCTACCATAGATAGCTGCTGCAGAAGCATCCTTCAAAACTTCAACAGACTCGATATCGTTGGTGTTCAGGTTGGCAAAACCACGCTCCATAGGAACACCATCTACTACATACAGAGGATCGCTACCGGCGTTGACGGTACTTACACCACGAACGCGAATGCTTACGCTACCCTCTGGGTCTCCGCTAGGTACAGTTACCTGTACACCAGGCATCTTACCAGCCAAAGCCTGACGGAAGTCGGTAGAAGGATTATTGGCAAGAGCTTCTGCCTTGACAGAAGATACAGCGGTAGATACGTCGCGCTTCTTCTGCACGCCATAACCTACAACCACAACTTCTTCCAATACCTTATTATCATCTGCCAGGTTAACATTGATTACTTCGCGACCATTTACCTTGATATCCTGGTCCTTGCAGCCAATGTATGATACTGCCAACATACCGTCGGCAGGAATCTCGATGGTATAGTTTCCGTCAATATCGGTTACAACACCATTGTTGGTAGTACCCTTCTCCATGACGGTAGCGCCGATAACTGGCTCGCCAGTTTCGTCTTTCACTACACCACGTACCTTGATTTTCTTGCCATGAGCCTGAGATTTAGCTTTTTGCTGAGGCTTGATGACGATGTAGTTGCCTTCCATCTCATAGGTAAAATTAGTACCTTTGAGCAATTGGTTCAACATACCAAAGACATCATCACTTTTCTTGGTTAATGTAACCGAACGGTTAGCATCCAACTGTGAGGAGTTGTAGGCAATCTTGTACTTAGATTCCTTTTCAATCTTCTCAAAAGCTGACTTAAGCGTTACCTTGTTTGAGCTGAAGCTGACGTTCTGAGCCGAAAGGGTCATCTGGCCTGCCAGGAGCAAACAGAAGCATGACGCAGAGATTCGTTTAAGATTCATACTTTATCTTTTTAAGTTATTAATAATTTTCTTGTTACGTCTTGAAGACAACGGGAAAGAGAGTTACACCCAATTACAAAACTGTTAAAATGAAGTTTTTCTGAAAAAAATGTCTTGTGTTCGCAAACACCCTATAAAATTCTTCTTTTGGAAATTATAAATACATAATATGAAGGCTCTAAATTAGCATTTCTTGCTGCTAATTTAGAGCCTTGTTTTTTTAAAAGTAAATGCTTTGGGTATGGAAATAGCAGTAATGCTTTTGATAATCAGAACTTACTTCGTTCTTTCCTCAGACAGAATTTTTCTCAATTCCCGTTCATATTGCGCAGCATCCTCAAAGCAGATGGCTTGCATTCCGAAACGCTGGGCGGCTTCTACATTCTCTATTCTGTCGTCAGCAAAAAGGCATTCTTCCGGTTTCAGATTGTATTTCTGGCAGATTCTTTCATAAATAGCCCTGTCGGGTTTGATGATTTTCTCTTCTGAAGAAATCACCTGTCCTTCCAGAAGCTGGAAGATGGGATATAGGGCCATCGTCTCGTGAACCTTGGTGCACCAGTTGGAAAGTCCGTAAAGGTGGTAGCCTTCTGCCTTCAACTTGGTCAGCAAGGTGCGCATTCCTTCCTTCTCGCCCCTTACAAATTCGTTAAAGCGCTGGGCTACGGTTGCTATTTCTTCCTTGTATTGCGGCATAATCTGCTGCATCTTGCAGAAGGTTTCTTCGAAAGAATCTCCGCGATCCATATTCTCGTTCCACTTGCCGTCTATCAGAAGATGATAGAATTCTTCTGCCTGTTCGTGGGTTTGGAATATCTGGTCAAGCGTTTCAAAGTATTCGTAATCTACGAGTACTTTTCCAAAATCAAAAATCAAATTCTTTATCATGATATTTCCAGTTTATGTTATTATTTCTGTTTCCATATCCCCCGCAGAGATACTCTTTTATGAAAAAAGGCGCATCATTTTTACATAATGCGCCTTTTCTTTACCTATTATAATATATGCCTACCTGATGATTACTTCATCTTTCTTCACTTCATATTCCAGACCAGGAACCAGGTTCTTCAGGATATTCATGGCTCCCTTGAGGTTTTCGCCACGGTTGAAATGAACTGTAATCTTCGTGTTCTGGTGATTCTTTGAACGGAAGGTGAATTTCACTCCGTATGCATTACCCAGAATCTTACCTGCTTCTGCCAGCGTTACATCGTTCAGGTCAATCTCCTTGTTGCGCCAGCTTGTACCATCTTCTTCTGCCGAAACCTTGCGGAGGTTTACTGCCTTGGTCTTTACATTATATACTAACTGGTCGTTAGGTTTCATGCTGTAAACCTTGTCTTCCTGACCTATGATGCGGAGTTCTATCTTGCCGGTTTTGAGCGTGGCAGATACTTCATCTGTATTTGAATAAGATGAAACCGTAAAAGAGGTGCCCAAGTCGGTAATCTCGAAATGAGGAGTGCTGACGTGGAACGGCTGGGCATCATCATGCCTGATGTCGAAGAATGCCTCTCCCGACAGGAAAACCTTACGTTCTTCTGCTCCCTTGAAAGAGGAAGGATAGAGGAGTACGGAACTCTGACTGAGTTTTACTTTCGTTCCGTCTGCCAAGGCGATGACTTTGCTCTCTTCGTTGATGGTATGCTCCTGGAGCATGGTTGCCAGTTTGGCATCCTTGAGCTGGTTGTTCATCTGGACGTAGAGTTTGCCGAATACAATCAGCATCAGCAGCGGTACGAAGACGGCAGCCAGTTTGGCAAAGTTGAAGATTCGAAGCGATTTTTTCTTTTCTATTTCTCTTGTTTCTTCTGTTTCGAAGAGGCGGTTGTATGCAGCAGAAATTTCTTCTTCTTCCATATAGGCTGAATCAGCCTTGTCCCATAATTCTCTAAATGCTTCGTTCGCCTCTTTATCGTCTTGTGTATTGGAAATCCTATCTAATACCCTTTCTTTTATTTCATCCGGCACATTGTGCCCGCTATAATAATCTATGATATCCCTTATCTTTGTTGCCATAATAAAAACTTCATTTATTTTTAAGACATGTTTCAATGGTGTTACACCCAATGCCAAGGTAACAAAATCATCAAATATAAGGCTTTTTTAATTTCTTTAAGAGCTAGGTTAAGATGATTTTCTACAGTTTTCTTCTGAATACCCAGGCGTTGGGCTATCTCTTCGTTCTTGAGATGCTGCTCGCGGCTCATGCGATAAATCTGCTGGCGTTGCTGCGGCATGCTTTCTACCACCATGTCGATGAGCAGCTGGGTATCCTTTGCCACCACATCGTCATGTGGCGAAGATTCGTTGGCGTATCTGTCTGGCAGACTGTCTATATCTATTGGGATGATATGCTTGGAGGAAATATAGTTGATGACAGTATATTTTGCCAAAATAAAGAGGTAGGAATCGAAGTCTTGGATATCGGCAAACTTCTCGCGCTTGTTCCATACCTTTAAGAAGATGAGCTGGCTGACGTCATCTGCATCATCTTCGTTTTTCAAGAGCATGGCTACAAAACGGTGTACCTTAGGATAGAACCTGCGGAACATCGTTTCGTATGCTTTCTTGTCTCCTTTCGACATTAATAATATTGTTTCTTTTTCTATTTCCATTCTTACGATTATGTATGTTTAATACGATAATAGCTGCAAAATTAAACAAAATATATGAAATTGCAACCTTTTACGGACATTATTTCGGGAAAGGCATATAAAAATGTCCTTTTTATCCCTTTCTTCCGAAATCGGCTGGAATTTCGCCCCATTTCTTCGTCTCCCATTTTATAATAGGTATGGTGATGGGGTGGGTGCGGAGCCAGTTTTCGGCTCGGGCGATGACCTGATAGAGCTGTTCGGTCTGGGGAGTGCGCTCCAGTTTGGTCTTGCATTGTTTCTTGCTTACCCAGAGCTGGGCATTCACGCTGTCGCTATAAATTACCTTGTCGGTAATGCCCTTCTGCTGCATCAGGGCGAGGGCATGGACGATGGCGAGAAACTCGCCGATGTTGTTGGTGCCGTGGATAGGGCCATAGTGGAAAACCTGGGCGCCGGTCTGAAGGTCGATGCATTGGTATTCCATCGGGCCGGGATTGCCAGAACAGGCGGCATCTACAGCCCAGGCGTTAGCTACTACCTCGTTGGGCAGAGGCAAAACTGTATCGTTTCTCCATGTAGGAGGATTTACGGGTATTTTATTCATCTTGTTTCTTTTTAGGGTTGCAAAACAAAAAGGATTGGCTAAAACTGAAATGAGCATGCGCCTTGGAGTCGAGCTCCAGGGCCATGCTCATTATGTCAAATAGTCAATATTCTTTTATTTTTTAAATTGTAGGTTATTATATCTTATGTATATATTACATTCTTTCTGGAACCTCGATGCCGAGCAGAGACATACCGTTCTTCAGGATCTTAGCCACGTTGGCAGCAAGAACCAGACGGGTAATCTTCTCAGCCTCGCTTTCAGCATTCAGGATGCTGTAGTCGTGATAGAACTGGTTGAACTCCTTGGTCAGCTCGTAGCAGTAGTTAGCGATACCACCAGGGTTGTAGTTGTTGCCTGCATCGGCTACAGCTGCAGCAAAGTCGTTCATCTTCTGGATGAGGTCAATCTCCTTCTCGTTGATAGGAGCGTCTGCACCCAACTCTGCAGGAATCTCGATGCCCTCGGCTGCTGCCTTGCGCATGATGCTGCGGATACGAGCGTAGGTGTACTGGATGAAAGGACCTGTGTTGCCGTTGAAGTCGATACTCTCCTCTGGGTTGAAGAGCATGTTCTTGCGGGCATCTACCTTGAGGATGAAGTACTTCAACGCTCCGAGACCCACGATGCGTGAAATCTCCTGGCGCTCTTCCTCGCTCATGTCCTTGAACTTGCCGAGCTCATCGCTTGTCTGGCGAGCATCCTTGATCATCTCTGCCATCAGGTCATCAGCATCTACTACAGTTCCCTCGCGGCTCTTCATCTTACCGTTAGGCAACTCTACCATACCGTAAGAGAAGTGAACCAAGTCCTTACCCCACTTGAAACCGAGACGGTCGAGCAGGATAGAGAGCACCTGGAAGTGGTAGTTCTGCTCGTTGCCTACTACGTAGATCATCTTGTCGATAGGGAAGTCCTTGAAACGGAGGTCGGCAGTACCGATGTCCTGAGTCATATAAACAGAGGTGCCGTCTGAACGGAGCAGGAGCTTCTGGTCGAGACCCTCGTTGGTGAGGTCAGCCCAAACAGAGTTATCATCCTTGCGGAAGAAGAGACCCTTCTCCAATCCTTCTTCTACCTTCTTCTTACCCTCGAGGTAAGTATTTGACTCATAATATATCTTGTCGAAACTTACACCCATCATCTTGTAAGTCTCATCGAAGCCAGCGTAAACCCAGTTGTTCATCTTCTGCCAGAGCGCGCGAACCTCAGGGTCGTTGTTCTCCCACTTTACGAGCATCTCGTGAGCCTCCTTGATCAGCGGAGCCTCTACTTTAGCTTTCTCTGTGGCAGCTTCTTCGTCCATGCCCTCCTTCATGTACTGAGCCTTGAGCTCTGCGATTTCCTCACGATAGTGCTTGTCGAAGGCTACATAGTAGTCGCCGATGAGGTGGTCGCCCTTCTTGCCGGAAGTTTCAGGAGTTTCGCCATTACCCCACTTGAGCCAGGCGAGCATAGACTTACAGATGTGGATACCACGGTCGTTCACGATATTTGTCTTGATTACCTTGTTGCCATTAGCCTCCATAATCTGGGCCAGAGACCAGCCGAGGAGGTTGTTGCGCACGTGACCGAGGTGGAGAGGCTTGTTGGTGTTAGGAGAAGAGTACTCGATCATGACGAGCGGACTGTTCTCAGTAACTGGCTTCTCACCAAACTTAGGGTCAGCGTTGATGGTGTTCAGGAGTCCTACCCAAGCGGCAGGAGCGATAGAAAGGTTGAGGAAACCCTTAACCACGTTGAAGTCTGCGATAACGTTAGCGCAGTTTTTCTTCAGGTATTCGCCGATTTCCTGTGCTGTATCCTCAGGCTTTTTCTTCGACATCTTGAGGAATGGGAATACGACGAGGGTAAGGTTACCTTCGAAATTACTCTTGGTCTTCTGCAGGGCTACCATCTTCTCAGGTACGTCCTGACCATAAAGCTCCTTCACCGCAGCGATGACCGAGCTGATGATTTCGTTTTCTATCTTCATTATTTAATATATCTTTTTTACCGGTAAAATTATCTTTTTAAACTGATTGGAGAGGGATTTGCAAGTTCCCTTTCCGTTTATGCGGCTGCAAATTTACAAATAATAATTGAATTGCGAAAGAAAAATTGCACATTCTTTTGTTTTTTGTCGCATTCTTTTGTTTTTTATTGCTTTTGCAACAGAAATGAAGTATTGCGGAGCTGTTAAAGGCAGAATTTAAGGGAAGAAAGAGCAAAGCGTATAAATGGAAATGAGGGTGTGTCATAAGTCCATGACACACCCTCATTCTTATCTGTTGGTAGCTGAATTTAACTTCCGTGATTTATCCCTCAAGGATAATTGACGCCACGTCTTCGGGCGAATTCCATAGGAGTCCGTCTTGCAACTCATCGTCGGTAAATCCGTTGAGTGCTTCCTGTGCTTCCCTTGGAGTAATGGCTGGAGTGCCGTCCTCGTTCTTAGTATCGAGCAAAGCCTGCAAGATGGCTGCTCTGTATTCTTCGATTGTCATCATAATTTTTTTATGTCGTTTCGTTGTTTATTTTATGATGGCAAAGGTAATGCATTTTTTTGGAAACACCAAACTTTTTTGTCATTTTCTTTTGTCGTACATTGAAAAAGTTTTATATTTTTATATGATATTCTATTCTTTGTTTGTATGAGTGACTATATATATAATAAGGTGTACAGAGTACCTGAAACACTATTTTTGCCGACTTTTTAAGACTAAAAACAGGTCGTTTTCCAACAGAATAGAGACAGATTCAGCCAGAAAACCAGTTCGGGATGACTCGGAGAAGAAGTTGCTTAAATCAGAGAAA
>JAJWOH010000226.1:0-2856 GCA_021635485.1 Segatella copri
GGTAGAGAAGGAAGAAGAACCTTCATTGATACCTCTTCAGGTTATTGATGAACGCTTCTCAGAACAGCCTGTTGTACAGCCAGAGGCAAAGTGGTGCGTAAAGCAACTGGTGATAGCAAGTCCTACTGGAGATGAGTTGGAGATAAAATGTTCAAACTTGGCGGTTGTTGTAGAACTGCTGCGTAAAATGAGTATGTAGTATGCTCAATTTTACGTCACGCACCAATTTCTATATCTGCAGCATCCCAACAGATATGAGAAAAGGAAGAGAAGGATTGGCAACAATAGTCCGTGAGTATTTTCATCGCGACCCAACGGCCTATGGAGAAGCCTTCATCTTCTATAACAAGAAATATGATACGGTGAAGATCCTTCACTATGACTTGAATGGCTATGTGATTTATCAGAAATGGTTTGATGATGGCAAGATGCTGAAACCAAAGTTTATGGAAATAAAGAGTTGCCATCTTATAACTCGTGAACAAGTGACTTTGCTTGTATCAAATGCCGTTCAATCTAAAATGTATATTTATGATGAATAAAACAGAAGATCCTGACTTTGTTGCCTCTTGGCAGAAAGTTGAGGAGGCTCTAAAGCGTCTTGATGAAAATCAGGTGGAACGTTTGTTCTCAAAGAAACATGCGTCCTTGGCTGATTTTCACCAAGCTCTAATAAAAGAGTTGGAACTAAAGGCTACTGCCTTGGAATCTGCTGTGGCTTCTTTGAAGGACGAGAGTAAGGCAATAATGCAGGAAACCTTAAAAATCAAGTCAGAAACAAAGAAACTTCGTGAGGAAAGAGAACGGATGAATGAAGAATTGTTGCAGAAAAAGCGTGAGCTAGACCAGTTGAAAACTCGCAGGAAATGAGAGAGTTAGCAGATGAAAAATAGTTCAAAAAATAAACGTTCTTTAACTCGTAAAATGCTGATTTCTAGAGATTTTTTTGTATCTTTGCATACATGAAACAGCAAGAGAATATGATATTAAACAAGCTCAATCAGTACAAAAATCTGTACCTTCAGGCGAGCAATGAAAATGCTCACTTGAAACATGCTGTGTCTAAGCATGAGGATGAGTTAGAGGCCAATCGCAAGACGATTGATTCTATGGATAGTCGTATTCTCGAGTTGGAGGAGAATCAAAAAGAATGGGATAAGGAAAAAGCACAACTTCAAAGTCAACGAGACTGTTATAAAAAGGAACGCGATGAAGAGCGTGAGTCTCATTCTCAGACTAAAAAGGAACTGGCAAAAGCCAAGGAGGAAATAACGAAACTCCAAGAGTCCAAGGAAGCCAAGGAACTTAGCGAACAAGCCAATGTGGACTTGCGCAGCGTGGTTCTGGTGCTCCAACGCCGTCTCTTCAAGACAAACAGCGATGCTAGTTCCTATATGAAAGGCGAGGTTGAGTTCGATGAACGTCGAATGAACGACATGGAATTCACTGATGTCGTTGACGAAGCTAACAAGTTGGCCAGTGGAATTATTGAGGAAGTTGACCAAACCCCAGTTGACACAGGTAAAGAGCCCAAGTTGCCAAAGTCCGACAAAAGGAAAGAAAAGAAAGACAAAGAGGACAAGCCTAAGCGTAGAAGAAACGTCTTCTCCATCAAGGTGCTTGACTCTATGGGTATTGATACGAGCAACTTGCCTGCAGGCTTCAAGCTAATCCATCGCAAAGACAAGATTACTGGCGAGGACGTTTGGATTGTGAGAATGTACGATTGCTATGCTCCCTTGGCAGGTTGTATCGAGTATGAAATCGGCAGGTTCAATGTTCCTGGACATGATCCGATGTGCAGCAAGCATCCAGACCATATTGTAGGTAAGAATCCATTGCTTCCAAGCTTTGCCCGATTCTACCTTGACATGAAGATACATTATAATGTAAGTGAGAATCGCATCTTGGAGATGCTGAGAGATATGGAGGCATTTATGCCACAGTCCTCGCTCAACAAGTGGATGCACGAGATAATGAAGTGCTTGCGTGAGCGATTGCAAGACCTGATGCTGGAAGTGATAAAGTCATCGATATATACCAACAATGACGAGACTCGTATTTTGGTTCGCAACTTATTGGAAGACAAGCCTGACAAGTACAAAGTGGAGTATATCCATGCCGCCCTCTCCTTGGAGAAGAAGCTGGTTGTCATGCTCTACGGTGAAGGCAGTCGTAGCCATACAATCCCTGAGGAACAAATCTTCGAGCACTCGAACATCAAGTATTTTACGGCAGACAGAGCCAAGCTTTATGATACAGTAGTCAAGAGCATCGAGGAAAAGTATGGTGTGAAGATTACTCGCACGGCTTGCTGGTTCCATGCCCGTCATTACTTCGTGGACGCCTTCATAGCAGACCATCGAGTGAGACCAATCATCAAGCTTATGAACTACCTCTTCTATATAGAGCGAGTTGCAGATGAAAAAGGCAAGACAGGTGAGGCTCGACTAAAGTTCCGCTTGAAGTACAGTCGCTTCGTCGTTCAGTCCATCATGAAGGCATTGCAGAGAATGAAGGACGAGAAGGACGTGAAGAAGTATGGCAAGATGGTGATGCGAGCAGTCAACTACGTGCTTGATGATAAAGAGGCGTTTCAAGTCTTTCTCACTAATGGTGATGTAGAAATCCACAACATAGCCATTGAGCGATGCTTCCGGCATATCGCCATGGGACGTCGCAATTGGGGCAAGGCAGGTAGTCATGAGGCTGCGGAGAACTTAGCTTTTATGTATTCTTTATATGAAAGCTGCAAAATGAACAATTTAAACTTTGGAAGGTATATTGAAGACATCCTTACCCGCATGAAAGATGGGGATAAGGACTATAAGTCTATGCTTCCATGTTACTATGTAG
>JAJWOH010000080.1:0-16307 GCA_021635485.1 Segatella copri
CTGAAAGCAGAAGGCGTTACCCCTCTCATCTTCTTGAAGAACTTGGTGAGATGAGCCTGGGATGAGAAGCCGAAGGTATTGGCTATCTCCTGAACCGTATGCGTGGTGGTAGAAAGCTCGCGCTCTATCTCCTTCACGATGTATTCATCAATGATTGCCTTCGGCGTCTTGCCGGAGATGCGACGGGTAACCTGAGCCAGATAACGGCCACTCACATTCAACTGGTCGGCATAGAAATGAACATCGCTGTAAGTGCGGCAGAAGTTATTAACCTGCGAGATAAACTGGTTGTAAAGCTCGGAACTTCTGCCCTGCAGATTGCTCTGGCGCACGAGTTCTACATTGATGAAATCCTGCGCCATCGCCAACGCCTCCTCCATCTTCTTGCCCTGATTCAGATAGACGGCAAGAGCTGAAGAGAAACGGTTGATGAGACCATGCGAATTGGCATTGTCGAGGCGATAAATCCGGAGTCCCTGCTTCTCGGCAAGGCTCAGCAGTTTGGAATTCTGAAGAATGATGTCGCTCTCCTTCTTGCGTGACACGACGACAGAACAGAGCGGCAGCAGACGGTATTTGATCTGGCTCACCACATCTTCCGTCATCAGCGCATCGCCCTGGCTCGACCAGATGGCAGGGGCATAGATGATATGGGCAGGACGGTACCTGGTCAGGGCATCGATGACCACATTCAGCGTCTCCACCCTGCGTATCATACCAATCTTCACAATATCAGGCTGCACATCGTTCATGATAGCCTCAATCTGCCCCGAAACAATCTCGGCAGGAATATCGAAGAACTCCTGAATACCGAGCGTATTCTGCACAGTGATGCTGGTTATTGCCGAAACAGCATAACCGCCCAACTCGGCAATCGTCCTGATGTCCGCCTGCACACCAGAGCCTCCGGTGCTGTCTGAACCTGTAATCGTTAATATCATATCCTTAAACTTTGAACCCGATGATAAGTTTGAGGGCAAAGATACAAAAAAAGAGCGAATAATCCGCAGAATTTGCAGATAATTCGCTCTTTTTTTTATTCTTCAGTGAGATCTTTACATTCCTTGAGTATCTCGGCAGGTACCTCATCGCAACGCTTGTAGCGGCAGATGTCGGTAACATCGTTCTTGGCGGTCCATATCATGGAACCCGATGCCAGGAGACGGGTTACGAGATAACTCTGGTTCCAGTCGCCCTTACCGTTATCATAGCTTCCGCTGATGATGTAGCCCTGGTATGGATCGTTCTTGATAGCGAACGAACCGGTGATATGGCGACCATACATACTGTCAAACTTCTGATACATCTCGAAAGTCTGGTCCTTGCGGTTGAAAACGATGTAGCAGTATGTGCCCTCAGCAAGAGGTTCACCGTTCCACTCAGCCAACTCCCATGTGCCATGAAGATTGGCAGGTGTAACTTCCAGAGAAGGCTCCTCCGGTTCCTCATCATCGCTGCTGCAGGCTGCAAAGCCGCAGGCAAACAAAGCAATCACCAGGAGGGTGAAGAGTTTTTTCAAATATTTCATTGTCTTGATATTTTTTCTTGTTTACTTTTTTCCTTTTTTACCTTTTTAACTTTACAACGACCTGTATCGTTCTGTCAGATGGGCGGGCGTCCAAGCCCTCCAGAATAACAGGGAAGGTGAAGGATTCGGGCATCGTAGCCGGAATCTTATCGGCTATGATGGTGATGACGAGATCAGCCTCATCACCCGGTTCTATCACCTCAGGCTCTGTCGTAAGACGGGCATAAGGAGGAAGAAGGAGGCTGGATATACGGAGCGGCTTGTCGCCGCTGTTTCCGCAGAGGATGCGTGCCTCAGGCTCTGTGCCCGGCTTTACCTCTGTGATACTTGCCTTCGCCTGTTTCAGTCTGAGTGCGCCCATCTTGTGCGGATAGCGTGCCCACTGGTCAGCACCCGGGAGCACCTTGCCCGTTAAGGCAAGCTTGACGGCAGGCTGTCCCTCTACCTCTTTCAGATAGAGATAAGCACCCGTGTTGATGGTGCCCGGATAGCGGTTAGGCGTGAAGGTGATTTGCACCTGACAGGTATCGCCAGGCTTCATCACATCGCCCCTGACATAAGAACTGGTACATCCACAGGTGGTTCTCACCTGTGTGATGTGCAGTATCTTCTTGCTCACATTCTTACCTGTGAAGTTGAAGGTGCGAGGCGCATCGTCCTCGGTCATCGTACCTGCATCGATAAGCGGATGCTCAAACTTCAGCAGTTCCTCCTGCGCATTCACCGTAACAGGCAAAGCCAGGAAGAAAAACGATAGGAAAGCAAATATCTTCATATTACATCCAATTACATCCAACCATTGTTGCCGGCACTCTTTCTAACGGTCACAACTACGGTCTGGCTGTTGCCTTTGGCAGGTGTTACGGTGAGCGATGTACTTCCGGCAGCGATTCCCTTCACGGTGAGCGTCTTGCCATCTACTGAAGCTGAAGCTACACTGCCATTCGCTACAGTGCAAGAGAAGCCCTCTGTCTGACCTTCGAAATAAGGAGCGAGGTTGAGAGTATATGTCTTCTCGATGCCCACATAAACGTTAGGCAACTTCATATCAGAGCTGAGTTCCTTGTTCTTGATGTTATTCAAGAGCTGAGCAGCATCAATCAGACCAGCACCCATCTTGCCGATGTACTTAGAGAGCTGTACAATCTCAGGCGAAGCACCTACGGTAGTATGGTTCATGTAGTAGGTCTTGGTTGCACCATTTCCGTAATGGCTGTCCAGTTCCTTTACTGATTTCTTCATCAGGGCAACGAAGTCGGCAGCACGATAGTGACGGTTCGTCTTGGCTGCATAAGCGAGACCCAAGGCAGCCACACCCGAAACGTGAGGACAAGCCATAGAGGTTCCCTCCATATAGCCATAGGCAGGCTTGCCGTTCTGAATCAAGGTAGAGAGCACAGCACCTTTCTGCTCGGTTGTTGTCTCTGCCCAGTATTCATCTTCCTGTTCGCCAATCTTGCTGTAATATTCCAAGTCGCCACCAGGAGCGCTCAGGGTTACGAGCGAACCGAAGTCAGTGTAGCAGGCTGGAGTAAAGTCGGCAGCCAAAGAAGATACACTGACGCACTTAGAGTAAGCACCTGGGAAAGCAGGATTGCCAGCATACTCGTTACCGGCTGCGAAGACTGGAATACCACCGTCGATGACACCATTAGGCGAACCGGCATTGTTGATGAAGTAATCCAAAGCCTCCTTCTCCAAAGGATAAGTCTCTGCCCACTCCTTCTCGGTAGCAGGTCCAGGAGTATAACCATTGATGATACTAGACTCTGAAGAGTTGTAACCCCAACTGCACTGCAGGATGACTGCACCATTATCGGCAGCATATTTGATGGCTCTCGCCTCGCCTGCCAAGGTTACACTGTTCTGACCGGAGAATACCTGGCAAGACATGATCTTGACGCCAGAGTTTGGAGTTCCGTCACCACCGGCAATACCAGATACACCTCTGCGATTATTATTGACGGCTGCGATAGTACCAGCTACGTGAGTACCATGACCTGAGTCGTTGGCATCAGTCCAGGTAATATCACCGCTCTCAGTTACGAAGTTGTAGCCATGAAGGTCGCCGTCATAACCGTTTCCGTCACCGTCAGTCTGAGCACCCTGTACGCTTTCGCCCGGGTTGCACCACATGTTGGCAGCCAGATCAGGATGCGTATACATCACACCCTCATCGAGAATAGCCACGATGATAGAAGGATCACCTGTGCAGGTCTTCCATGCCTCAAGTGCATTCACATCACATCCAGCCTTGGCACCTACGTGATTGTTGTTGAGGTTCTCGAAATCATAGTTGCCCTCACCCAGGTTGCGGTAGTGCCACTGGCTTGCAAAGCCCGGATCGTTTGGCTCGCCTTCGGCAGCAGCGCGGGTAGCCTTCTGCTGAAGCGCCTTATCGCTGAGATAGATGCGCTTGCTGTCGGTATTGTAAGCACGCTTGATGCGACCGTTGGTCTGAACCTTTGAGATTTCACCCAACTGCTTCAGGCGCTCTGCAGCCGCCTTCAGGTCGGTTCCCTTGTTAAACTTCACCGTATACCAGAGGTGGAGTCCCGCCTCGCGGGTTTTTGCCTCAGTTTTTGCATCTACCGGGAATACACGCTCGAAGCTGTAGCTTCCCAGAATGTCGAGCACCTCGTCGGTAGAAGGAATACCCGAACGGGTAGCCTTTCCGGCGCGGGTCTTGCTCAGTTGTGCCTGGTCGAGGATGTCGCTCATCTCCGGACTGAACTTAATCAGCAGCTCACCAGCCTCAGCATCTGCAGGGATGGTGATTTCTGAATTGCCGTCAGAAGAGCCGATGGTTGACAGGCTGTCAGAACAGCCCGTCAATGCCAATGCGACCATTGCTATATAGAAAAACTTTTTCTTCATTGTTTGCTTCTATATTGTTTTTATGTTTATCTTACTTTTTCTTAGTTCTCCTGTACTTAGCCATCAGCGCAGCTTCATTAATATCGCCTGCTGCCACGTATTTGCGGTAGTAGAGCGGATAAGCTACACCCGAAACCTTCCAGTTGCTACCTGGGTCGCTGGTTCCGTAATAGTAGTCGTAGCTGTAGCTGTCTTCTGTCATATTAGAGAAACCTACGGCAGCGCCATCGCTGTTCTTACCCTTAGGCTGCTGGTTGAACACCATCGTTGGTGCATTCCATTCTACCAGGTGTGGATGGAAGAGAATCCAGTTTGGCACCTTTCCTGTAAAGAAGTTCAGGTTGAGTGACAACTGACGGCAGTTTGGCAATACACGTGGCACCTGATTAGGACAAACCTCCTCACTAACTACAGAACCATCCTTGTGTTTGCAGGTTACAGGATTATCCCAGCGTGAGAGCAACCACTTGCAGGTATCGCCTACCAGCTTGTCGAGATAATCTTTCTTGTTGGTAGAGAAGTCAGACTCGCTGTATCGGGTAGCCTTTCCGGCAGTCTCCAGTGCCTCTGTCATCTCTTCATCGGTAGGAAGTTCACCCTCCAGGAAGCAGTAAGACAACTCCAGCGTGTTCAGCTTATCCCATGTCAGGAGCTTGAGAAGCGCCTGACGGTCTGCGGTTCCGGCATTTACCTTACCATACAATCCGATAGGATAGTTATTATAAACATAGACGCCTGATGCG
Source organism: Segatella copri (assembly GCA_021635485.1). Taxonomy (GTDB): domain Bacteria; phylum Bacteroidota; class Bacteroidia; order Bacteroidales; family Bacteroidaceae; genus Prevotella; species Prevotella copri_P. The sequence goes on from JAJWOH010000080.1 coordinate 5,149, forward strand.
TTCTTTTCTCCCAGCGAAGCGATGTTGGTGACAACATCCGTACGGCGCTGTGCGTAGAGAATGAGGTTACGCAACTTAGGGAAGTTCTTCTCGTTGACGATATTGGTGATATCCGACAACTTGTTGAAGTTGTTACTTACCAGATTGAGCGTTTCAAGGCTGCTACCCAGTTTAGCAAAGCTAGCAGGTAACTGAGTCAGACCATAAGCCTGAACGGTAAGATTCTTCAGATACTTCAGCGAGCAGATTTCATCACCGAGCTTCACCTCACGAATCTGGTTGTTCTCGTTGGCAGCAACAGAGAATGACTCCAGGAACTTGAGGTTGCCCACTTCCTTAGGAAGAGTTTCGCCACTCTTGAGGTTGAACATGCTGAACTTGACTGAACGTACACGTCCTAAAGCCTCAGGATGATCCTTCACGAAAGCATCAGTAGCTTCCCAGAGCGTTACGCCGCTCCAGTTGCGCATGTTATCGCTGGTCTCGAAGGTAGCCAAGCTACCCAGTTTCTGGTTGATCATGATGACAGAGAGTGAGTCACCGGCACGGTTGTCCTCAATCTTCTGTGCTGCCTTCTGGCGAACGGTCAGGATCACATCATCTGTTGGATTACCATCTGCATCTACCAGCTGGTCTTCAGCCTTTACAGGCACGAGGTGAACCTTAGCTACACGAACGGCAGGAACCACATTCATCGCCCAACGGAACTTGAAGTTCACGGTGCGAGGACGGTACTTTCTGTCGAGCACGATGCCCAGGTTAGTACCTGTCAGCTTATCTTCATCCTTGCTGTTCAGAAGCCAGCCCTCACGCTCGCTCTCGTTCTCAGCCTTCTCAGCATCGGTCAGATCACCCTCGAAAGAATACTCAATCTTACCAATCTTGCATTCCACGTTGGCAGAAATCAGACTCTCGAAAGTACGGTTATCGTAAGAATCAGAGTTCTCGATTTCTACAACAGGATCCTTCAGGAAGATCTGCTTGCCATAACCGAACTGGGTGATGGTAAGCTTGCGACTCTGTCCGTTGGCACCCTGGAAGCTGAGTTCTGTGCTGCGGAGCGTGTTGGAAAGAGTAGAATCCACCTTGATGGTACCCTCAACAGAACCCACGCCGTTGGCAGGCGAAAGCATCAGCCAAGGCTCAGAGGTATTTGCCACCCAGTCCTGTGAGGCAGCGATGGCAATCTGCTCTGTTCCACCCTGAGGGCCTATGGCTATCTCCTCTTTATCGAGCGCCAGTCCTCCCGGGATATCGACATCATCCTTATCGCTGCAGGCTGTGAAAAGCCCGGCAGCGAGAACGATACCTAATGTCAGTTTATTCATATATTTCATATTACTACTTTCTTATAGGGTTTAATTTTCGAGATCCAAAGCATCGCAACCGCGGATGTCCTGATTCTTGTCGTAGAACAGCATATACTTACCTGCCTTGATGTATGGGCAGACGCTGGTTACATCGATAGAGATGTTAGGGTTGTCTGCGATATTCAGGATATAGAGGTGAGAGGTCAGTGTCTCTTCTACCTTACGGATATCGTTTGAACCAATCTGGAACTGGATCAGGCTCGGACAGGTTGTGATTCCTGTAGGCCATGTACGCAGGCAACGCTGGTCGGTCTTCTCATCACGCTGGTGGTTGATGGCAAAGGCACGGAGCACGGCACTGTTCAATGGCTGGGTTGGCACCTCGGTGAAGCAGTTGTAGCTCAAGTCCATATTGGTAATGTATGGCAATGTGGTTGAGCGGAAGTCATCAGAGAGGGAGGTCAGCTTGTTGAATCGGAGGTCGATAACCTGCAGGAGGTAAGCCTTCTTGCCCTTGATGGAACCCTTAGGGATGGTACGCATCTGGTTGCCGCTCAAATCGATGGTTGTAATTGGCGAACCGGCTGTGAACAACTCTGAAGGGAACTTCTCTATCTTGTTGTTAGACAGAGTAACGGTTGCTGCATTAATACCCTTGTAGGTTCCATGACTCTTGTCTACACCTGTAATCTCGTTGTAAGAGAAGTCTACAGAACCCATCTCGCGAACCGAACTTGCATCGAAGATATTCGGAATCTTCTTCAGTTTGTTGTGGGCGAAGGTCAGACTCTCTACATCATCTGTAAAGGCACAGAGATTAGCAGGAACCTCCTCAATCTGGTTGTTGTTCAGATAGAGTGAAGAAAGTGCTACCTCAGAACCGAACGGATGCAACTTCTTGATGTTGTTGTAAGCCAGGTCGAGCAGACCGAGGTTCACCATCTTCTTCAATGCAGATGACTCAGGGAACTCCTCCAGGTTGTTGTAGCTCATATAGAGAATCTGGAGTGTCTTACCGGTCTTCTCATTAGCCAGACGGGTCCAGTCGCTTCTCAACTGGTTGGCAGAGATTCCCTTGCATCGTGCCAGGTTCATCGCCTGCAATTTAGGGAGATTATAGTAGAAGTCTGGAATACGACTGATCTTCGGACAGTTGTAAAGCTCGATATCGGTCAGGTTTTCCATCTTGTCCCAATCCTCATCCTTAAACTCCTGGGCAAACTTACCGTAAACAGGATCGTCAGCATTGTAGAACCTCGCACAAACCCCATCTTCTGTGATAGAAGAGTTACCGATGTAGAACTGCTGCAGGTTGGTCAGACGGTAGATGGCCTTAGAAATACCGGTGATACGGTTGGTCAATGTACCGATCTGAGCATCCTTCAGGTTGATACGGCTGTCCTTCTTGATTCTGTTCTTTGGTGCTACCTTAGGATCAGAGTTGTAGCTTTCTACAATCATCTCCGACATGTTGGCACGTGGGTCATACTTCAGGAACTTATTCTCATAGTCGTGACGCATGCTGCTCTTCTTTGCTGCAGTCAGACTGTTTGCATCGTAATCGTTGAAGATGTTGGCACCAATCTTCTCATCGTGAGAACCGAGGTTGAGCACCTGGAGTTCTGTCAGCTGTCCGATGGCATCAGGTACGATACCCTTAGCACCGAAACCGGCAATGATGAGACCGATGACACGACCGTTGCTGTTGAGCGTTACGCCCGGCTGGTCGCCCCACATATCGAGTTCCTTGTTGAAGTTCCAGTTAGCTCCCTTGAAGGTAGCATCGCCATAGAAGCTCCACTCCTTACCCTGGAGAGATTCCCAGATAGCCTTCAAAGCCTCATAGTCCTTGATATACTCCTTGGTTTTGGAAAGGAGGATAGGCACCTGCGCTTTATCATTGAGCTGATTGTCCTCTACGATGAAAGACTCACCCTTTACAGGCTGGGTCTCGTACTTGGTCTTCACCGCACCTGTCTTGCCGTAAGTGGTATAAGAGGTAACCTGATAAGTACCGGCAGGCAGCCATACGGTAGAATCGCAGTAAGCTGTACCTGTGTCCATATACTTATCGTTCTCATTGTCAGGATTCTGATTCTCCTTGCTTCCCTCCTTATATTTCACCTTCAGCTCAGGGAAGGTAAAGGTCTCACGGGTAAAGAGGTTGGTTACGCTTACGTCAACGAGACGGATGTTAGAGAAGAGATACTCTGTACCACCGGCACGGGTCTTCTCCCACTCCTTCACGAGATTGAACTTCACCTTACCGCGCTCCACAGTCTCCACCATGAGGTTCTGTACTTCCAGACCGCCACCTACTACAGTGAATGTTTCGCCGGCAGAAGAAGCCAGCAACTCCTCGTCTACCGCATCATAGAGATAGAAACCGATGACGGTGTAAGTACCCGAAGCGAGTTGCAGTTTTTCACTTCTCAGACCATACTCAGCATTCTCTGAATTATAAGAATTGAGCACCAGTGTCTGAGAGACAGTTGTACCGTTGTGCTCCATGACCACCTTGATTTTCTTGGCATCATCCAGTTTCTCAAGTTTGTCAAGGGCAGTAGCACGGGTAGCTCTAGAAGAAACCTTCTTGCTGAGCTTGAACTGCACATATCCGTATGTGCCGTCCCAGCCCTCGGTTTCATCATCCGAGCAACTTGTTGCTGCAAAGGTCAGGAGAGAGACCAAGAGCAACAAGAGTGCCTTTGAAAATATTTTCATTCTGTTCATTACTTTCTCTTGCTTCTAAATCCCATATTATTGATAAAGACTACTCGCTGGCATACTCCCTGCATGTTGTTGAAACCTGCAAAGATAGGATAAGTGAGTGCATCGGCATTCAAGCCAACATAGATACCCTTATCGTCCATCTGCAACTCATAGTTTTCAACAGAGTTTCCTGTGCCATCGTAGATGACTACGTTTGCTCCAGCTGTAGGATCCCATCCGTCAATCTGAGGATAAATGGCTACATAACCACCATAAACTGTTGATTCAAATACTTCTTTACCAGTATAATTGAAGAAGCCCTCAGCATATGACTTAAAGTCATCATTGGTTGTCAAGGCACAATCTACATTCATACCCATGCTGGTAACAATAGGAGCAGTAACCTCTGAATCGCCCTTCTTTTCTTCCTTCTGTACAACATCCATCAGGAAGTAGCGATCGAAATCACTTCTCACAGTCTTGAAGTCTTCCTCTAACATTTCATCGAAACCATTCTCGAGCGTATCGCAGACGCTCTGTGGCAATGCATAAACCACGAACTCACGGCTTCCGCTGCTCAAGGCATCAACAGTAAGCTTGACATCGCCCTTCTCACCTTGCAACTTCACAGCACCAGATGTATCCTCGAGCAAGCCGTTCTCCGTATTCTCAAAGACTACCAGCTGATAATCATCACCAAAGGTCTTGAGGGTGAAAGGAACGAAGTTGTGGAAAGTGAAATTATTGGCAGCCTCACCATTCAGGCTAGAACCATTCTGGGTGAACACCTTACCATCGAGAGATACATTCCATACTGCCCACCGTGATGAGGTTGGATAAGTAATATCCATGGTGCTGGTGGTCATACCATTATAGATAACAGGTACGGTTACAGCAGCCTTGCCATCCTCAGAAGTGAAGGTGATGGTGTAGTTGCCGTCCTTAGCGATGGCATACTTAGCACTTACGCCCTGATCCTCCTTGAAGGAAACACCGCCTACAACATCCTTGTTAGGGGTACCTACCAGGAAGCCGCCTTCCAAGTCTACCCAAGCTGGAGTGTTGGTAACGGCAAAACGGAAGTTTGACTTTACTGTAAACTTATTGTAGACATTGTAACCTACGGTGATACCTGTCTCGGTAATATCTTCGCCATTCGCATCGTAAACCTTCAGTTCATAGCCGGCAGCCGAACGCTTAACCTCAGCGATGGCAACCTTCTGACCACCCATGTTCAAGAAGAGCTGAGCCACGCTCATATCATCGCTGGCATCATCAGCAGTAATCTTAACCTTGATGGTCTGCTTGCCTGCTGTACCATTGAGTACGAAGGCTTCTGCTTTCTCGCCCTGTATCAGTTTACACCAGATTTTGTCTGAAGAAAGACTCCAGCTTTCGTTGGCATCGAAGGTGAAGTCCAACTCTGCGCCAGCAGCACCGGCGATAGTCTGTACCTGTGGGAACACAGGAGTTACGGCATCGTCGTCATCGCTGGAACAAGCTGTGAACAGAGTCACTGATACCAGCGCCATGAGTACGAGCCAATATTTTGAAATCAATGTTTTCATTTTCTTTTTATTCTACGATTAATATCCTTGTTCTTTCAATTTCTCTGCCTCTGCATCGCTGATCCATTCATACATGGTGATGAAGGTTCCTACGTTGCCGTAGGTTGAACCATCCTTGTTGTCAACACTCATGTTGACATACTGCAATACATAGTTCTGGCAGGTGTTATAATAAGAGGTATAGAGAGAAGGCTGGCTGATGCGCAACTTTCCGTCTCCATAGATGGTACCGAACGCCTCGCCGGTTTCACCGGCTATCTGGTCGTCCATCTCTACCTTTGGCTCAAGAATGTTCTTGGTGCTGAACTTCAACTTCAGATTGTAGCCCTTATAGTAAACATCCTTCAGCAGAACCGTGTTCTCCTCGCCTTCCACAACCTCAGTCTTGATCAGACGGTTGGTTACGTTGTTCAGATACTGGCTGTAGAAGGTAGATGTTACCATACACCAGCCTGAGAAGTTGTGGATATCGAAAGGACAAGACTTCTGCATTACCACGTGGGCATAATCCTTATAGAGATCTGTCCAGTTATACTTCTCTGGAATCACCAGTTTCAGGGTGAAGCCGAGCGAGTCGGTCTTGCCGATATTATCATAGATACCCTGAACCTTCACATTTCCTACCATCTCGCCCGCCTTGATTGTAACGGTGTTGTTGAGGATGCGGTAATGCTTACCCTCGATGGCATTGCTCTGCTTGTCTACTACCTCCACGCCGAAGGTGCGGTCGTAGTCAGCTTTTTCGGTTGCTGATACAGGCACATTGAAAACCTCGTTGCTTTCCTGTACAGCATACTGATAGAGCGTATCAGAGAACATGATATGACTTGGACCAGCATAAGTGGTATAATCCTGTGAACAGCTCACAAGAGCGATGAGTGCAGCTACGGCTGCCAAACATCCCATCATTATTTTCTTCATGATCGTCTCCTTATTTTATTTGTTACTTTCATTAGGCTGAATCTCAGAACCTGGTGCCTCGAGCTCATGCTGAGGAATTGGCCAGACAAAGAGAGGGTCATCCTTTTCAACCTTCAGACTGCTCTGCACGAAGTTGGCAGCAGGCTGGTCGGCAGCCTTACGCTCAAATCCCTTGTGCCAGCGCTTGAGGTCGTTCAGACGGAAGCCTTCCATATAGAGTTCCTTCACACGCTCTGACTCGATAATCTTCATGGCGCTACTCTCGTCGCTCATAGAAGTGTTACCACCATAAGATGAGTAGCGGGCTGTGCGGAGGGTTGAGATGTCCTTACCTGCCTTACCATATTCACCATTCATTGCGTAAGCTTCAGCACGTATCAGATACTGCTCTGACAGACGGAATACCATTGGCTGGTGAACATGCAGGATATTGTTGTTCAGGAATTCTGCATCGCCGAAATACTTGCTCAGCAAAGGCCACTGCAGACCGTGCTCATAACCGGTGGTACGGGTTGTGAAGATGGCTGCAGCACGGAGGTCATTGCTGTCGAATGAGTTGATAACCCATGTCTCAGGCACATAGTCTGGACGGTAACTTACATAGTTGTAGTTATCGAAGATGGTACCCAGTGCACCGCCATAGCTGTTCACGGTGAAGCCTACCTTCCAGATTCCTTCTGTAGATTTACCTGCTGTCCATTGATACTGATAATAACTGGTGTTGCCTATCTTCTGTGTGCAGCTTGCCAGCACGTAATACTTACTATTGATTACCTTAGATGCATACTTGATGGCATCATCCCAGCGATGCATATATAAGGATACGCGCGCACGCAAGGCATGACAGGCATACTCATTGAAGTAAATCTCGTCATAGAGAGTACCTGTGAAGTCTTCGTCTACCTTCAGATATTCAGTAGCCTTGTCAAGATCTCTCAATACGAAATCGTATGATTCCTTCAGAGTGGCTCTCTTCTGTGGCTCATTGCCGTAATAGTGCTCTGTGAGTACAACGCCGAGTTCCTTCGCAGCCTGCTCATCGCTATCGTAAGCCTTGCAGAAACACTTGATCAGTTCTGAATAAGCCAGGGCACGGGCAAAATAAGCCTCGCCCTCACACTGCTCCAGCTTGTCGAGCTCCTTATCACTGTTGGTGTTTGCCTTTACCTTATCTACGTTGTCGAGCAGGAAGTTGGCATTGTTGATAACACCATAAAGCGCACCATATACCGACTCGATGTCGGTGTTGGTAGCCTTGATATCTTTCCAACGGTAGATATCGCCATAGGCATTAGAGTAGCCCTTCACGCAGTACACGAAGTCTGCCTGCAGATCTGGCAGGATTGTCAGATTGCCCGAATAGAGGGCGCTGCTCTTGAAACTGTCGTAGATACCGTACACCAGCTTGTCCATGTCGCCCACCGTGTTGATAGCCTCGTCCATGCGGATAGAATCCTCAGGATACTTATCAAGACAGGAAGACATCGAGAGGGCTAGGATTCCCGACAGGATGTATGTCTTTATATTTTTGATATTCATTTCTTTTTCTCCTTTCTTGGTTAGAATTGCAATTCAACACCCAGAGTAAACTGGCGTGATGCCGGATACTGTGCCTGGTAAATATTGGATGAAACCTCAGGATCCAGACCGTTGAAACCGGTTACGGTGAAGAGGTTCTGTGCCTGACCATAGATTCTGACCATAGAGAAGAAGTTGGTCTTGCGCAACAGACTCTGTGGCAATGAATAGGACAGACTGAGATTCTTCAGACGGAGGAACGATGCATTCTCCAAGAAGCGGTCGTCGAGCTGGGTTACCTCGCCCCAACGTGGGATGTCGGTAATATCACCTGGCTGCTTCCAACGGTCGTACAACAGACGGTTTGACTGGTTGTAAGCTGTACCGAAGGTTACACCACTCTCCTCGAAGTAACGGTCGTTGTTAATCACGTAGCGTGTACCAATCCAGCTGAACTGGGCAGAAAGCTGCAAGCCCTTCCAACGGAAGCTTGTACCGAAACCGCCCATCCAAGGTGCATCATAGGTCTTGCCTGTCATCACCTTGTCGCTCTCGCGGAACTCGTTGGTTACGTTGCCGTCCTTGTCATACCAGAGCTGCTCACCATTTGCTGGGTTCACACCGGCATAACGGTTCAGGAAGAACTCACTTACTGAATGACCTACTACATACTTCAAACCGGTGGTTGAGTTTACATACTCGGTTACACCGTTATAGAGTTCCTTCAATCGGTTCTGGTTGTAAGATACGTTGGCGCTTACATTCCAGGTGAAGTCGCGGGTGCGGATTACATCACCGTCAGCACTCAACTCGATACCCTTGTTAGCCATCACACCTACGTTCTTCCAGCGATAACCCTCGCCGGTTACGGTGTAAGACTCAGGAACGCGCATCAGCATATTGGAGGTACGCTTGTAGTAAGCCTCGAAGCTGAAGTTGATTCTGTCGAGGAAGCCCAAACGGAGGGCGAAGTTGTTTGCCCATGTTGACTCCCAACCCAATTCCTCGTTACCACTCTGTGATGGAGAGAAACCGGCAGTATTATCGTAGTTGGCACCACCCGATACCAGAGCCAGGTGATAATAGTTAGGAATCTCAGAGTTACCCGATGTACCGGTACTTACGGCAATCTGGGCTGTGCTGAGCCACTTCATATCCTTCAGCCAGTCGGTTGACTTCACGTTGTACATGAAACCGAGCGACCAGAATGTACCCCAGCGATGATCCTTACCGAAACGTGAAGAAGCATCGGTACGCAGAGAGAAATCGGCATAGTAGAGCTCCTTATAGTTATACTCGCCACGCATGAAGAATGACAGGTAAGAGTAGTCAGAAGATGAATCTGCCCAGCGGCTGGCACGTGTACCTGATGATACGTTGGTCAGGAGATCGCTGGTCTGACCCTTTGAATATACCTGGAAACCCTCTGAGTGGAAATTCACAGCCTCCTGACCCAGCATCACGTTGAACGAATGGATATCGTTCAGGGTGAAACGGTAGTTAGCCGTAGTAGTCTCTGTCAGGTTGATGGCGTCGCTGCTCTGGCGTGCCGCTGTACCCTGTCCGTTGTTTGAAGAGAGACTTGGGAACGACTGGAGGAACGCTGTAGAATGAGTGAAATCGGCACCAAACTGAGTTCTGATAGTCAGATTCTCTATCGGATAGATTTCAGCATACATGGTAGAGAGCACCTTATATTTCTTGTTCTTGATAGGATTCAAGCCCATGTAAACGATAGGGTTCTCGCTAGTTCCTGCCCAGTTGCCTGCTGAAAGTGAAGCCAGACTGCCATCCTTAGCGTATGGATTCCAGTAAGGCAACATGAATCGGCATGCTGAGATAGGAGTAACGGTAGTATAGCTGCCGTCGTCAGCCTGCTGAGCCTCCTCGTAGGCAGCCATGGTGTTGGTACCTACCTTCAACCACTTGCCTGCCTTTACATCAGCATTGGTGCGGATGTTGTAACGGCGGAAGGTTGAATTCTGTGCGATACCGTCCTGATCGTAGAAACCACCAGAAACATAGTAGTTCAGTCGGTCGGTAGCACGGTTGATAGAGAGTTCGTAGCTCTGCAGCGGAGCGCGGTCGTTGAAAACCTCGTCCAGCCAGTTTACGTTTACTCTTGAAAGGAGATTGTAATCCTTACCTGTATCCAGACCTACTTCTTTCTCAAACTGAATACGCTCGTCGGTATTCATCATCTTCCAGTTGGTCTGTGCCAACTCAGAGAAACCATACTGTGCACGGAGCGTAATCTTCGCCTTGTCCATTGCCAAGCCTCGCTTGGAAGTGATTACAACCACACCGTTGGCAGCACGGGCACCATAGATAGAGGTAGAAGAGGCATCTTTCAATACAGAGATACTTTCGATGTCGTTAGGACTCAAGGTATTGAAATCAGAACTTGAGATTGGCACGCCGTCGAGGATAAAGAGTGGCGACTTGCCGGAGTTGATAGAGTTGGTACCACGGATCTGGAAGGTAGCCGCCTTGCTAGGTTCACCTGAAGAAGAGATGACCTGCAAACCAGTACTCTGTCCCTGCAAAGCTTGGTCGAAGCTTGCCGCCGGCACATTTTCTATCTTTTCAGACTTTACGGCAGACACGGAACCCGCAATGGTTCCCTTCTTTCTCACGCCATACGCCACCACGACCACTTCATCCATCATCTTGGAATCCGAAGCAAGGGTGATGTTGAGCGTATTTGTCTGCGCATTCACAACGTGCTTCTGCGTAACGCATCCCACATACGAGTAGGCAAGCGTAGCCTTCGAAGCACCCTTAATTTCGATGGTATAGTTACCGTCAATATCGGTCACTACGCCATTTGATGTTCCCTCTTGCATAATGGTCACACCAATCATCGGCTCATTGTCTTCAGCAGACACGACTGTACCCTTGACGCTGAAGCTCTGCGCCAAGACCGATTGGATAGACAACAATACAAGTGAGACAAGTAAAAGAGTTAATCTTCTCATCCTTGTTTGTTTCAAGTTTATTAATTAATAATTATTATTTTTTTCTCATTTTTTTCTCGTTTGGTAAAAGCCGAAAGCACTCAGGGCAACACTTCGCCCCTCCATTTATACATTCTTTCACTAATATGCACGCATGGAAATACCTATTTAAC
>JAJWOH010000081.1:0-16285 GCA_021635485.1 Segatella copri
ATCCGACTGCAAAAATACGAAAATTTATTGAGAAAAGACAAGAAATGGCAGAAAATACAAATACCACAATACAAATTTAAGACTATTTAAGTCTAATCGCTTTAATATCTCAGAAATTTTGTATAAACAAATGCTGTTTTTTATTACTATTTGATATAAAAACGTGAACGAAGATCTATCTGTGTTTAGATAATTTATACAGTATTAAGAAAAAGTAGTAGCAAACAAACTCATAATAAGTCTGCTTGCTACTTTAGTAAATAGAACTATTAAAGACCAATTCGGACCTTCCTTTCTTGGTGTACTATTGTATCAGAATGGAATCCTCCCAATTCGATTGTATTGTTTTCTGTTTGAGATTTATCACTTATATCCTTTTCTGGAACAGACGGTGCCAATTCCAACTGTATTTTTCTGTCCAATGCCGCCAGCTCTGTCTTCAGACATTTCAGCTCATCTTCTCTCTTCCAGACCTTGGAAGCAATTTCCTGCAGCTGCGGTATCTCCTTCTCCAGTGTCCTGCATCTTGAATCATACTGTTCAATGTACCCTTGTATCTTCTGCAGGGCATTCACAAAGTTGTTTGCCGCAGCTATCGGGTCCGACTTGGCGACATGTCCGTTGTTGTACTGATACTTGTAATGACCCTCAACAACAAAGCGGTTATCAACGAAGGGCAGACCACTCTCAAAGATTGTCTCGCTCACAACCTTGATGGGGAAACCATAAATTGCACCTATTTCCTTGTATTCCCTATCTGTCCTTTCCGTTTTTGCCATCCTCTGAAGCTGTTTGCCTATCACTTCCAGATTATTGGACTCAAGACCGTTAAGGGTGATGAGATTGAGTATATTCCCGTCCTTGTCCTTCTTCGCCTGACACATAAACTTGTCGTAGTCCGCAGTCATGCCTTTGAGTATAGCCCGATTGCCATCCAGCTCTTCTGACTTTGATTTCAGTTTCAGTTCCGAATCACGCTTGCCCCTGTTAAACGATTTGCGTTCACCCTCCAGAGAAGCAATCTTCTTCTCCAGCTTCGCCTTGTCGAGCAGGTCGGTGTTGCCGGAAAGGATGGCCATGTACTCGGAAAAATTCATGCCCGATTTCTCGTCCATCGCTCCCTCGTCAATGGTTCTCGCTCCTAAGGCTCCGCTTTTCAGCTGCGAGATAAAGGTCTGCTTGCAGTGCAGGAGGTTGAACTTGTACGAGTCAAGCGACTTTTCCACCGCATAGATGATAATATCCACCTTATTGTCAGCGTATAACTTAGCAATCTCGTTACCAGCACGAACTCCACGACCATTGCGTTGTTCAAGATCTGATGGACGCCAGGGCGTATCACAATGATGGATAGCCACACACCGTCTTTGTGCGTTTACACCTGTACCCAACATGGATGTGGAGCCGAACAATACTCGTACCGATCCCTCGTTCATAGCTGCTATCACCGCCTTTCTTGCCCTCTCGTTCTTGCATTCCTGAATGAAGCGGATCTCTGACGAGGGTATGCCGTAATCCTCTATCAGCTTGCGCTTGATTTCAGAATACACGTTCCATTCGCCCGGTCGGTATGTTCCCAAGTCGGAGAACACGAACTGCGTACCCTTGTGATTGTCATAGCGTTTGTAATAGTCGGCTATCATCTTGGCACAATGGCTCGCCTTGTTGTCGGGATGGTCCTCACAAGTCGGGTCTATCATGCGCATGTCGAGTGCCATCTTTCGGGCATAGTCTGTGGCAATGAGCATCTTTGCCTTCTCTTCCGTTTCCGACAGAGGCAGTCTGCCGAGGATGGTGGCATCACCCGTCTTGGCAAACTCCATCAGCTTTTGGATGAAGTCCTCCTGCTCGGGTGTCGGTGGTATGTTATGAAGGATCTCGTTCTTCTGTGGTCTGTCCACGCCTACTGCCTCCGCCGTGCGATAGTCGGTTATCTCGTTGTAGAAAGCAGCAAGCTCCGGTACCTTGATGAAGTATCTGAAACGTTCCTTCTGTACGATGTTGTTGGTGACGTTAAACTCGAAGTCGGTAGTTTTCTTGGCGAAGATTGCCGCCCACGCATCGAAACAGCGGATGTCCTGACGCTCCAGTTCCTTGGGGCGCAGGTACTTGAAGAGCAGATACAACTCTGTCAGTGAGTTACTGATAGTTGTTCCCGACAGGAATGTCGCTCCCAGATCTCTGCCTGTCCGCTCCTGTATGGTTCGGATAGCAAAGAGCATGTTGAGCGCCTTCTGGCTTCCCTCGCTGTTGCCGAGTCCTGCCACACGGTCGTGACGGGTGTTGAACATAAGGTTCTTGAACTGGTGGCTCTCGTCCACAAACAAGTGGTCGATGCCCATCATGCGGAAATCCACCACATCATCGGTGCGCTGCTCGATGCTGTAGGCTATCTTCTGCAACTTCACCTCCAGATTCTGCTTCCGCTTTTCCAAGCCTTTGAGCATTCCCCTCGACACGTCTTTGCCCTGCGTGCGTATCACCTCCAAGTTTTCCTCCACGGTATCAAGCTCCGCCTGCAATATCTGCCGCTGGAGTTCTGGCGATTGCGGTATCTTCCCGAACTGGTCATGCGACATAATTACACAGTCATAGTCGTTGTTCTTGATGTTGTTGAAGAAACTGACACGGTTCTTGGTGGAAAAATCCTTCTCCGAGGCATAGAGTATCCTCGCATGGGGATAAGCTGTCTGATAGGTGGCAGCTATCTCCGCGACATTGGCTTTCAGCCCGATAATCATCGGCTTGTGAGCCATACCGAGGCGTTTCATCTCATGCGCAGCCATGCACATGATAAGGGTTTTGCCTGTTCCCACCTCGTGGTCACATATCCCACCTCCGTTCTGCAAAAGCATCCATACACAGTCCTTCTGACTTGGGTACACACTCTTGATGCCATACTTTCCGCCAAGGGCTTTCAAGTCCAAGCCGGGGAAGGTCTGGTGAGAACCGTCATACTTCGGACGCACGAAGCAGTTGAACTTCCGGTTGTACATCGTGGTCAAGCGTTCCTTAAAGGAGTCAGACTGCTCCTCCAGCCATTCAGAGAACCCGTTGCGGATTTCGTCAATCTTGGCATTGGCAAGCTGTATGCCCTCGCTGTCACGCACCTTGATGTCGTTGCCGTTCTCGTCCTCACCGATGCTCTTCATCATGTCGGGACAGGTGTTGTGCAGGGCATGTTTCAGAAGACTCATGCCGTCATAGTGGCGGTAATATCCCTTCACCATATACTCATCCGTGATGGCCATGGTCTTCATACTGCATTTTGCCGAATATTCGTCCATGCTGTCGGAATAGACGATGCTGACCTGTGTATTGAAGAGGTGGCTCATGTAAGCGGAATACACACCTGTAGGTATCCAACGTTCACCGAAGTTGAAGTCCAGGTCCTCAAAGGCTATCGGTTCGGGAATGCTTGCCTTCAAGGCTTCCAACGACTCCCTCACGATTGCATGGTCGGGATTTTCCTTCAGCCATTCTTCTATACGCTCCGCTTTCTCTATGACATTACCAGCAATGAAGCGGTCGGCTATCTCGTAGCCGTCTATGAGCGGATTGTAATAGATGCGCCCTTTAAGCGCTTCCGTCAGTTCCGGTTCCGGCATATCCGATAATTCTGTCATATACGGCAAGTCGATACGGCCGAACTTGTTGAGCGAGGCGGTGAGCGCTTCCTCTGGAGAATCCACATGACTGACCTCGTCAAGCGAAAAAGAGACCGGGTGGTCGAAGATGTCTGATTTTGTGAACTGTCCGTTTTCCACCCGTTCCAACGACAGCATGTCGCGCCCTGAGGCATCCATAAGGATTAACTTCACGTTCTGCTTGGCATTGAGGTTGCCGAAGCGGATGAAGAAAGCATCATAATAGACATTCAGACTCTCACGCATCTGCTTGTTTTCCGTCTGTTCTTCCGCTTCATAGGTGTAAAGTTTCTGATAAGCATCACGGAGGGCGATATACAAGACTGCCTTTTCTTTCTGCTCCATATTCAGATCCAACGGCATGAAGGTAGCACCATACTTGGTAAGGTCTTTCAATACACCGATGTTTTTGGCAGAGTCGAGCACCATAGAACCCTCACGATGAAAACTATCCAGTTTCTCATCAAATGGACGGGGCTTCATAGCATCCTCTTTCTTCTTTGCCAGCTCTTCCCGCTTTCTTTCTTGCTCTTTTTGTTGTCCCCGCTCATGATTTGTTTCTTTCAATGTGCTCTGAGTCTTGGAATCTTCTTTTGGCTCATTCCCTTTCGACTGTCCATGCCCGATTTGAACTTTGAGAACTTCTATCGGTTCCATCGGCGGCTTGAACTTCGGATCAAGCGTATCTTCAACGCCCAAAGCCTTGAGTTGTTCCTGGCGGTGCAGTTCCGCCTTTTGGCGCAGCAGCACCCTGTCTTCGGGAGCCATGGTCATCATCATCTCGTAAAAGCCGTTGATTGGCGGATTCTCTTCCCAAGAGATGCTTGCGTATGGTTCATCACCAGGCAGGATTGGTTTTGTCTCCTGTGTTGTTTCCTGCTCTTTTGCATCTGTCAACGAAGGCTTTTCTTCTTTTTCCACAGGCTTTGTCACAACTTCAAAAGTCGGATTGACGCTTTTTACCAACGGACTTGCTTTCTTCCTTGACACTTTCTTGGCGGCAGCACCCACTGTTACCTCCGCTTTCTTCTTTGTAGCATGGACAGTCAGACGGTTTTCTTCTTCCATTCCCCAAAGGTCAAACAGCGTCATTTGGACAGGTGGCTGCTGATGATTGGACTTTTGGGATAGCTCAGCATCATCAGTAGGCTTTTCCTGCTTTTGCAAGGATACTACCGTATCGTTCTGCTTTTCCTCAATGGAAGGCTTTATCTTCTCTGTTTTTTCTATCTTTTCTGTTCCTTCAACCTCCTTAACTTCCTCAGCCTTTGTTTCCTCTATCCCCAAGTATCGGTTCAAATTGAGGTTCTTCTTAAAGTCCTCATGGAGCATCTTTCGCAAATCCTCTGCAATGCCTTCCACACCATCCTCATGCGTGTATATCATTGCAGGTTTGCCGAACGGGTCAGTATCCAACTTTGCCGTTGTATGGATAATGCGTTCCGGATGCTCCAGAAAGTAGTTGTTTGTCGGAATGCGGTTCTCGTCATTATAGACAGTGTCAAGCAGATTGTCGTCTCCTCGCAGCGACTCCTTTTGGGTATTTTTCTGCAGAATGATGAGGTCACTGCCCACTTCCGTGTTGGCATTTTCCGTGAACAGATTGTTGGGCAGGCGAATCGCTGACACGAGATCAGCATGATAGAGCATCATAAAACGCGCGGCACTGTTGTTTTTGGCATTCAATACGCCTTGTGAGGTAATGAAGGCAACCAACCCGCCGTCCCTTACCGTATCAAGAGCCTTGACAAAGAAGTAGTTGTGTATGCGTCTGGTGACAAGTGCCCTCATGCCTTTCATGGCTGTATAAGACGGATCAAATACGGCAACATCGCCAAAGGGAATATTTGAGATGGCGAGGTCGAAGTAGTCATTGAAAGGCTTTTCTATCTTCTCGAATCCCTCTATGCGCACTTTCTGCTCCGGGTGCAGATGGCGGAGTATCTTTCCCGTAAGCAGGTCTTTTTCAAATGCCATAATGTCTGCCTTGGGATTGTTATCCAAGACGGAATCGACAAAGGCACCGATGCCTGCCGAGGGTTCAAGCACCTTTTCGGGGATGATCTGATGCTCTTTCAACACATCCGTCAGAGCCTCCGTAACGGCTGACGGCGTGTAGAATGCCGTAAGGACGGACTGTTTCAGACTGTCCATCAACTGTTTGTACTCGCTTTCATTCTTGCTGTTTTCACGGATAAGCCTATGCAGCTCCACTGTTGGAGCAAACAATTCAAGGTCTGACTTTGCCCAATGGACGGCATCCGCCAGTTCCCTGGCAGGGTTCAGGATGCACTTCAATCCCCCGAATCCGCAGTAACGCTCCAGAAGGAGACGCTCACGGGCAGTCGGCGTGCGCTGTTCCCTGTCAAGGATGAATGCTGTCTCTATCGCCTTGATGTTGTCGTTCAGCCGTTGTTTTCTATTGTACGCCATTTGACTCTATGAAAAGGGCAACGGCTCCCGTCAGCTCTGTATAGAGCTGGTCATAGTCCGGTGACTGGGCAAAATTGTCATCGGTGAGGTCGTAAATGGAATACACGTTGTCAACCAAAGGCAGGAGGTTCTTGACAAACGCTTCCTGGTCTTCTACTGCTACCTCCAGGGGAAACTCACTGTCAACAACATCATACAGGATGCTGTACTTGGAAATATGGAGACCTTTCAGTAATGCTGACATGGCAAGCTCTTGTGCCGCATCGGCAAAGAGGGCATCACGCCGTGCCTGCTCATATACTTCTGCGGCATGGTCTGCACGTTCGCGGATAAAGTCCGCATCGCTGGCTTGTGGAAAACGGTTTTCTCTGAGGTGGTTCAAGAGGTACAGTCCGTAATAGGACAGCTCTGTCTGTGCCTGTTTCTTTCTGTTCATTTGTCTGTTGAATGGATTAAGTGGTGAATAATAAACCGTGGATGGCGGTTGGTGTTTGTGTGAAAGCAAGAAAAAGGCACTCGGTATCCCTCCGAGTGCCGCCACTTAATCCACAGTAAATAAAAGCATCCTGAATAAAGACACCATTTATGAACCATGTTTCGGTGGCAAAGGTACAAACTATTTCTTGTATCTCTTCACATTTCCTCGCTTTTCTGCTGTTTTGCGCTCTGCAAAGACGAATTTCGTGTTGAAATTCTCGTCAAAGGCAATGGCTGCGGAGAACGATTTGCCTTGCTTGCTGGTGAAACCATTGAGCGTTCTGGTCTTGCCCTTGGTGAGCAAGTCGGTGATGTCGGCATCAGTGAGCAACTTTCCTGCTACCTGCTTGAACACTGGCATACCGCACTCCTTGTTGCTGCATCTTACTACCTTTCCGAAGAACTGCATGGTACCTTGCTTGCATTTAGGACACTGGCAGCCGGAATCCTTGTGGCTGAAAAGTCTGTCACAACCTAACAATTCCGCAGTGATTTCACGGGTATAGCCTTCGATACTATGGGTGAACCCGTCTGCACTTGCTTCACCTCGTTCAATCTTGGCAAGTTCCGCCTCCCATTTGCCCGTCATCTCCACATTGGCAATCGCCATGTTCTTCACCACGGAATGCAGGGCGAGTCCTTTTTCCGTCGGCACAAGTTTCTTCTGCTGGCGCACCATATACTCTCGTTTGAGCAGGGTTTCGATGATGGCGGCACGTGTGGCAGGTGTGCCAATACCGCTGTCCTTCATTGCCTGGCGCATCGTATCATCTTCTATCTCTTTGCCTGCGGTCTCCATTGCTGCAAGCAATGTGGATTCCGTATGCAAAGGCTTCGGTTTGGTCTTGCCCTCCGTGATGGTGCAGCCAGAAAGAGTGATATGCTGTCCTTCTTGCCAGTTGGGAATGACTTGCTCCTTGAACTCATTGTCTGTTGCGTCTGCATCCTTGTCCTGCCTGTTGTTCTTTTCCTTGAGCGACAACGCTCGCCAGCCAGTCTGTCGGATGATGGAGCCACTGATGCCAAACTCAACTTCATGATCCACTTTCGCCGATACTGATGTGATGTCCTTGATGCAGTCTGCCGAGAACGCTTCAATCATCCGGCACAATATCATGTCATAAACGATCTTCTCGTCCTTGAAAAGACCAATGGCTGCATTTTCTGTGATGAGCAGGGCATGGTGGTCGGTCACTTTGGCGGCATTCACGCTGTTCGTGCTGTAGTCCTCACTGCCAGGCAAGAGTTTCACTTTTTCTCCATATTCCGAATGATTCTCCAGATTCTTGAAGAGTTTGGGAAGGGTGGCAAATACATCATCCGAGATATAGCGGCTTGATGTTCTTGGATAGGTGATGAACTTTGCCTCGTAGAGTTTCTGGGCGATGGAGAGTGTATGCTCTGCCGTGAAGCCATGCTGGGAGTTGGCTTCTTTCTGCAAGGTGGTAAGGTCGTAAAGGAGCGGTGCCTTCTCCACCTTTCGCTTGGTTACGACCTTTGTGATGATGGCAGAACCGGTATCTTTCACCTTATTATATATGTCGGTTGCGGTGGCTTTGTCTGTCCATCGGTTGGCAGATGTGAACTTCAGTATATTGCCACTGTCTGCATCAACCACACCGAAGTGTACCTGCCAGAACGGTTTCGACTCGAAACGCTTGTGTTCCCAATAGCGTTCGCACACCATGCCAAGGGTCGGAGTCTGCACACGACCTACGGAATAGGTGCCACGTCCTGCGGCTATCGTCAGGGCTTGTGTGCCGTTGATGCCGACGAGCCAGTCTGCCTCACTTCGTGCCTTGGCTGCATGATAGAGATTGTCATACTCCTTGCCATTTCTGAGGTTGGCAAGTCCCTCACGGATGGCGGAATCTGTAAGCGAACTGATCCAGAGACGGTCGAAAGGTTTCCTGCAACTGAGATACGCATAGAGGTATCGGAAAATCAACTCTCCCTCACGTCCGGCATCGGTTGCTACGATAATGCGCTCACTGCTGTCAAACAGCTTGCCGATAATTTTAATCTGGGCAAGCACACCTGCATCTGGTTTGTAGCCGTTCTCTGTCTTGACTTGTCGGGGAACAAGAACGAACGGGTCGGGAATTACAGGCAGATTCTCTGCATGGAATCCCTTCATGCCGTAGGTTTCCGGCATGGCTGGCTGCACTAAATGTCCGAATGCCCATGTCACATAATAGCCATTGCCCTGCATATAGCCTTCCTCGCGCTTGTCAGCTCCCACAATGTGGGCGATTTCCTTGGCTACACTTGGCTTCTCTGCGATGATTGTCTTCATTGTCTGTTGTTTTTGTGACATCCGCAACCGTGGGATAGACGGTCGCAGATGTCGGTTGTTATGATGGATGATTAACTCTGTGGATCAAGTGGCGGCAACTACATCTTCACGCTTCTTGCCTTTCTCTTTGGCTTCTGTTCCTCGGCGTTCTGTTCCTTCTGCTGCTTTTCGTTCTTTGGCGCAGACTGTCCCGGACTCAGCGGCTCCTTGGTGTGCTTGGTCGCCTCATGGGTCTTGCCCTGCTCGTTGACGGCGACTTGTACCTTGTTCTCGTTGGTCGGAATCTGTTCCTTTGCCTGTTTGAGGTCTGGATTGTTGCGGTAGGAACGTGGCTGCATTTTGTCGAAATCGAACTTCACGTAGGCGGTATAGGTACCGCTGCCGTTCTTGTTCGGCACTTCCTTGATCTCGATGGTCTTGCCTGCCACATAGTCGTCCTTCTGCTGCTCGGTCAGTTCCTTCTTGAAATAGGTGTTGAGTCGGCGGATGGTTCCGTCCTCATTGAGCCAGTGGTTGGGATCTTGCTGCTTCTTCTGGCCGCCCGCATCACCTTCTGCCTTCTGCTCCTGCTTGTCAGCGGTCTGCTTCTTGTCTCCATTCTGTTTCTGACCTTGCGCCTGTCTTGTGCTGCCAGGCACGAACTCCACGCCACGCTGTTCCACATTCACCTGCAACAGCGGTGTAAACTTGCGCCCGTTGGCAAGCTCAATCTCCTTGCGAAGCGGAATACCTGAGTAGAGCACTCTCTTGTCGTCCTTGGTAATAGGTGTCTTGCCGATGGTATCGGGTATGCGCACCTTGTTGGTAGGGATGTCCACAATCTCATTGGTGAGACGGTCGATACTGATGAAATGAGGACGCAGCTCACCTGTATTCTTGTCGGGGAAATCCACAACCTTTCCGAGGTTACCGTTCTGCAACAGGTTCTTCTTGTCCTCTGGAGTGAAGGTATAGCCTTTGTAAGCGACATCGAGTTTAGGCTCGTTGCGCACGAAATGCGGCACGAGTTGCAACTGGTCGTTATCGTCCTTGCGGAATGACAGACGGGCCTGTATCTCTATCTGTTCACCGCCGAAGGTCGGCTTCACAATCACAAGCCCCGTCTTGCCGTAGTTGAGCAGGGCTTTCATATCCTTCTCATTCATACTGTTGAAGTCTATGCCATATTTGGCACCAAGTTCCTGCAGGTTCACATCGTTACCACTGATGAGGTTCTGCTTTACACCCGGAGCGGTCTGTGCCTGCTGTTCGGTTGCGGTCTGTTCTGGTTTCTGTTCCATATCGTTCTCTTTTTCGTTGGTTTGTTCAGATGATACATTCTCTTTTTCTGTGTTAGCTTGCGTCTTGGACGCATCGTCCGATGATGCGGTTTCTTTCGCCTGACCTTCCGATTGCTTTGCCTCTTTCTCATAATTGGAGGTGTCAACCTTGTGGGCGGAAAGAATCTCCTTGTTAGCCTCCGGATCTTTCAGCAACTCCTTCATCACACCAAGCAGGTTTTCCACCTGGTCTGCCGCTATGCGGTAGAATCCGAATCGGCTTGGCTCCTTGCACTGGCGGAAGAAGTTTCTAAAGAAACTGTCCATCAAGTCACTGTTGCGGTCAAAGCGCAGGAAGTCGGGCGTGTTCTCCGCCTTGGCGGGCGCTCGCTTCGGTGTGCCGTCTCTGCTGAGTCCGGCGACGACGCTGATCTCGCCCGTCTTCTCGTCACGGACTACCAGCACGTCCTGTTCATCACTCTTTTTCTTTTGTACCATAATTGTAAATTTTTAATGGTGAATACTGTTGTTATTTGAATTTCTGATGAATGCGAGTCAAGTAATGCTCCACATTCTCCTGATTGAAATCCTTCACGTTGTTATTGATAAATTGCTTCACGTCTTCCTCCGTGTAGTAGGTCTTCTGTCCCAGCCGCTTGTAGGGAAGCACTCCCAGACTGCGGTAGCGTTGCAGGGAACGGGGAGAAATTTGAAACAAAAGACAGAGATCCTGGTTGTCGAGCAATTTCTCGTTGATGCCAGAGCATCCCTTGCCCTCTCCGCTTCGCTCATGTCTCAACATCAGCATGTCATAGATGCCGTCAATTTTCTTGTGCAGATCATGAAGATATAATTCCAATCGTCTCAATGTTCCATCTTCCATACTCATGTCTCCTTGGCAATGGTTCGTTCCTCAATCAATTTCTGTACAGCGTTGATGCTGTATCTGCATTGTCCGCGCACCATGAAGTACTCGATGCTGTTGGTAGAGCGCAAGCGCTGCAGGGTTCGCTTGCTTATCCCAAGTATTCTTGCTGCATCACTGCTTGTCAGCACAAGTTCCATACTTCTTCTTTTGGTATTTTCTCTCGCATTGGAATATATGAGAGCTACCAACTTTGCCACGTCGGCAATCTGTTCTGTCAGCATCTTAAAGGCTGAACTTTCCATTGTTATTACTTCCATTTTGATTCCGTTTTAAATGTTACAAACTTTGCTGTTTTGATTTCTCGGTGGCAAAATTAATTATTTGCGAAATACCCGTTTAACAACTCATTAATGACCCACGTATAATTTTCTTGATTTTTCTTGCCAAGCGGTCGGCAAACCCCAGAAAAGTACTGCCACAGTTATTCATTTTCATTGTTTTTCAACATACACACATTAACTTTGCACCCGAATTTGTTGAACCAATAAAACAGAGAATATGGAAGTAGTAACAATGGAAAAGAAGGCATTCGACTTGATGATGGCAAGATACGATGCCTTGGTAAAGAAAGTTGAGTTGCTGAAGCATAAGGCTAACGGCAAGCGTCTGAACAAATGGCTTACAGGTCATGAGGTCTGCCAGCAACTTCGCATCAGCCAGCGCACCTTACAAAAACTTCGTGACCGCCGTTTCTTGGGGCATACCCAGATAGGTCGCCAATTCTATTACTGCCCCGAAGAGGTCAAAGCCATCGTTCCGCTTATCGCCAGAATCAAATCGGTATAGCATAAGACCAAACTCGCCCAAGGCAAAGCCAAAAACTTTACCATGGGCGAGCCAACACATTTTATATTCACCACTTAATCCAAATTGTAAACAATGAACATGAACCAACTTCTTACGCATGAGAGCAAGTCGATAGACACCGCCATGCAATCCTTGAAGAAAGCCAACAACTGGCTATCCTCATTCATCGAGTCCTACAGCCCACCTTTGGACGGGGAGCGATACCTCACCGACAAGGAACTCTCCGAGTTCCTGAAGCTTAGTCGCCGCACCTTGCAGGAATATCGCAAACAAGGCATCTTGCCCTACATTATATTATGTGGCAAAACCCTCTATCCGGAATCCGAGATACAAGCACTTCTCACTGGTAATTACCGCAAGCCGATAATCGACGGCACTGTTTCACAAGGGGAGGGTACTGCTTCATAATAGCGAAACAAAAATAGCGTACAGGGTACAACGACAAAAATCGTTCCCCCTGTACGCTATTATATTATAAAGGTGTAGGAATCTTATTAAAAGATGAGAAATTCTAACTTGCACCTCTTGGCATCGTTCCGTTCATCACAATAATCATCGGATACTCGTGTTTTACTTGCTCTGCTTGGCAATCCTTGCGGTTCACAACCTTACAGATAAACCATTGTCTGAACAACAAGGCTTGGTATGTATCCATTTGAAGTGCTATGGCGATAATCACTTCCATATCATAGACATGCGCAGAATATTCATTTTCAAGTTTGATGTATTGAGAATGCTGGAAGTCTTTCAGCACACTTTGTTTCCAAATGCGCTTGATGGTATTCTTCACTGCTGTCCCCGTTACATTCAACAGTTCAGCAATCTCCCAAACTGTCATCCACACCTCACCATGATGTGGGGCGTAGATGACCATATCTTCTTGTATTGTTATCACTTGTCGTTTCATACTCTGCCATTTATAGTGTTAGTATTATCGTTGCAAACATTTCCAAACGTGAATTCCTCAATGTTATTTATTTGCTGAGACAACTTTTCCACGTCTTTGCTCAATTTTTCCTTGGTAATCTTGGCATACACCTGGGTTGTCTTTATGTTCTTGTGACCAAGCATTGAACTCACGGTTTCTATTGGAACTCCGTTGGAGAGGCAAACCGAGGTTGCGAACGAATGACGGCTCATGTGCCAAGACAGCGGCTTGGTGATGCCGCATTTCTTGCCCAGTCTTTTGAGCGAATCCATACAACTTTGGTAGTTGGGTACTGGAAACACCCTGCCGTCTTCACACAATCCACGGTATTTTTCCATAATTTGCTTGGGATAATCAAGCAACTTGATGTTGGCTTCCGTTCCAGTCTTCTGTCGATGGATAACGATCCATTCACCTTCATCGAAAAATTCCTTGATGTTCTCTTCCTTCAAGTTGTACAGATCAATGAAAGCGAGACCTGTAAAACAACAGAACAGGAACAAGTCACGCACCATGCTCATCTTCTTTCTTGTGATAGGTGTCTCCATCAACAGATGAATCTCTTCTTTGCTCAGAAATTCTCTTGTGGTCTCTTCTTCCTTGTACTCATATCGTCTGAATGGGTCTTTTACGAGCCATTCATTATCTATGGCACGGAATACCATTGCACGGAGATTGCGGACAAACACCATCGCAGAGTTTATCTTCAAGTGCTTGTCGGTTCTGAGAAAAGTCTCGTAGTCTGTGATAAAAGGCAGCGATAACTCTTTCAGAGCAATATCCTTCATATGGTAATGCGTCTGCAAGAACTCGCCCACATAGGCACACCCAATTCTATACTTCGTGTATGTACTCAAAGATTTCATGCCAGCCTTATATTGCTTTTCCATTTCATCACGGCTTTGGGAATAGACTTTCATCAGTGTATGGCAACGATACTCTAAGCCAAGAAAGGCGTTCTTCACCTTGTCGGCAGTGACGAAGTTGTCCCTGTCCATAATCTCCTGATAATGCTTACTGATACTCACACGCATCTTGTCCAATTTGCGGTTCACTTCCAAAGCCTGCATACTCTTACCTATCATGCGTCCGCCCTTGGTGTCCCACAAATCTGGATTGGCAGTTGTCTTGCAACTGAACTGCGCCTGTGTTCCGTCCACTGTGATACGTCCCATAACTGGAACTGTACCATCTTTCTTTACTACCTGTCTTTTGAGGTAGAAGATAATTGAAAATGTACTCTTCATAACGTCATTCTTTTTTGCGTTCAAAATTAATACATGAAGAGTCTTTTCTTGCTACGCATTTCACGGCAGAACACGGCAAATTTGGTTCGTAACCAAAAATCTTACGTTGCTCATCAGTAACTCACTATAAATCAGAGCGTTCAAATTCAATTCGTAACCTTCCTTATTCTTCCGAACCTCAACATTCACCATTTTGGGTATAGGTTACGGATAGGTAACGTTCCTCTGTCTTATCTTGTCGTATTCCCGTCTTCGTCTGTCCTCGTCACTTTTAACCAAAATGAGGAAAGTAACTGATAACCAGTAAACTTTCCTCATTCTTCTCTCAAACACTTTTTATATGTACTTTCTAAGCTCGAATATCTGTGTATTTTATCTTTAACAAAATAATTTTATCAAAAAAATATAAGCCATCTCCGTTCTTAGACGTCTGTATCGCTTGCATATAATTCTCAGCGAAAAATCTATTGTTACCAGTACCCCACATACGTTCAATCATGGTGTCATTAGAATTATCTATAACAGAAGAATTAAAATAGTCTGATACTTCAGCATAAATAGTATCATTTTGCAATTCCTTGTTGCGAGCCAATCTATAGAACACAGAAGTAGATATTGCACATGTTTGAAATCTTGATCCATAATTATGCACCTCTAGTATTTCTGTTCCAAATTTTCCATCGTTGCTATCTTGCTGCTGCCAAATTTTGGTAACAAATATAGGTTGGTTTTGCTTCTTCTGTATATCAGTTTGTTCTCGATATATCTTAGTTTGTTGATAAACAAAATAGGCACTAATCACAGAAGTGATGATAGTAGCACCTCCTATAAAGATAGAACTAAGTAAAGCTACCAATTCTTTGTTTTTCAAAAGATACTTCGCTATAGTTTTCATACTACAAGTTTTTAATCTTTTCATAACCGAACACACATGTATTTCACCAATACAGTTTTACCACTATATTACAAGTAGTTACACCTATCAGTTTTTTGAAAAAAGTTATTCTTGTATCGTTTGCAGGGTGAAGGATTACTTTGCACATTCCTTCACCTCATCTGTTCTTTCAACATAGTAACACGGAAGAATAGAGTAAAATTCCTTATCTTTCATGCGGGTAAGAAAGTCTGCCCTATTTGCTAAAACCATCAAGCACGTCTTGCTTGATTCTCTTAGCAACATCCAATTGTTCTTCGCGAACCATTATATGAATATACATATCGTTACCACAAGCATCAATGCAAATTGGTAAATCAACAACATTCATATCTAATAACCCTTGAAGCTTTTGAAACAAACTTGTAAAAAGTCTGTTACGATAATACTGTACCGAAAAGCCTTCTGCCTTTTTACGAGCATTCATCGGAACATCGGCTATATCATCGCATACATAATACAATATCGCATTGTCATGAGACCTGAAGAAGCTATAAATTTGATTAGAGATAAGTGATAAATCCCGAATCCCTGTCACATGTTTATAACTACCTATTCTGTTGAGATATATTCCCCATACCTCAACATCAGACTTTTCTAAGGCGGAATTTATTTCGGATGACAAAAATCTCGCTCCATCATTCAGAATTCGCACGATATATATATCACCCGTTTTGCTTGTAAATCTATATTCAAATGCATCCATTACATAGCAATATCACAAACCTCACATCCTCGTTTTGCCATATCTTGCAGCTGAGCTGCCTTATATGCCTTCATACGCTTCACCCACTCTGCTACCTTTGGGGAATCGCTTTTAATAACTAATGTTTCTTTTATTTCTATCATTGTATAACCTCCTATAATAAAGACTGCTGCAAAGATACTACTTTCTGACGTAAACACCAAGGAATTAAGAGAAAAAATGCATTTATTAACCTATACTTGGCTTATGGCTAAACATCACAACACACAAAATGATTCTGCTTCCTTACCGGTTCTGCGGCGATAATCATCACGCATTCGCTTTTCCATTTGTGCTATGTATTCTGCCTTCCGCTCCCTAGAAGCCTTGAAGCGACGCATAAAATCTGCCTTTTTTTCTTCTATGTTCATAACGTAAGTTTTGTTTCGACTCCCCTGTCCCCCTCTTGCGAAGAGGGGGACCTTACCCTATACCCAAGCCCTAAATCCCTACCATAGGGATTAGGGATGTAACCGCCCTCAGTGCTGTTTTTCTAAAATCATCCCGTCCTTCTTTACCATTAAAGAAGGCTCCACCTCTCATCTCGGTCTTCTCCCCTCAGGGAAGAAGAGGAAAACCGCCCT
>JAJWOH010000004.1:0-66727 GCA_021635485.1 Segatella copri
TCAGCAACTTTTCCCGGAAGTATGGAAGAAGGCAGAGTTGAAGGCAAACATGAGGCCAACACAGAAACGGCCTTCAGCCCGTACTTAAATCACATGCGAAAGTTTAGTTTAGATAAATTGCATCAAATTCTAAAAAAATGGCATGTAGAAAGAATAGTATTGATAATGAGCAAGATAATATCATGTATTTCGCTACTTTTGTCGTATATTTGCCACCGAAAAGAACCAATAAACGTGTTGATTCTAAAAACAATATTTAAACCTATAAAAATTTTTAAGAGCTTATGAAAAAGTTATTTACTCTAGTGTTTGCTGCATGTGCAAGTCTTAGTGTTAGTGCAGTTGAGAAAGATGTAGTTACGACTCCAATAACCATTGAGGCAACTCAAGGTGAAGATGGTCTAAAATGGGCAGAAACTGACGCTATTATTCTTCAGGCTTCTGATGTCGCAGTGAATGACTTCTTGAAGTTGACTGTTACAGATGCTGAGGCAGGTTCTGGTGAACAGAATGTTTTGCAGTTTAAAAAAGCAGATAGCAGTGATATGTATTATGGAAGTACATTTAATCCTGCTCCAAACTCAGTTGTCACGATACCAGTTACAAAGGAAATTTTGGCACAGATAACAGGCAAAGGCTTTAAACTCGGTGGTGCGGTTCAGCAGAAGAGTGGCTCTTGGCCTGCAGTACTTGGCAAGAAAATAACTGTTTCTAAAATATCAGTTTTGCCTGCTAGTGATTTTATGACATTGGATTTGTCTTCCGCAGATAAGCCAACAACGGCTGCTTGGGGTGGAGGAGTCACAATTCCAAGTGCTAATTTTAAGTTAGCTAAAGCTGGTGATGTCGTAGTAGTTACGACTACAGCCGAGGATGCAATTAGAAATGAAGGTAATTTCCAGTATAATATGGGTAAACTTCAGCTCAGTGGTTGGAATATCCCAATGTTCTTTGTTCAGACTTTGTCGGCAGCTGATATTGAAAAAATTAATTCAACCGAAAGCCCTCAGTGGTATTATCAGGGTGCAAAGTTCCCTGTTTCTGCTACGGCTATGTTGTATCGTCAGAAAACTGATTTACCTTCAAACAAAACTGTTATAAATGTAGAAGAGACAGCTTTAGGTGTTTGGGAAAATGGTGTTGTTTTGGCAAAGGAGAACTTTGCAAATGTACAAGCAGGTGATGAATTGCATATAGCTATTAAGGATTTTAAAGAGGTGAATAAGGAGGGCGAGTCTTGGACTCGTCGTGGTCAGATTCAGTTGGCTTCAGCTGATGAGAACTGCCCGTCTGTTTCCGGTACTATAGATGTCTTTGATGTATCAGAGACGGTAGTTGTA
Source organism: Segatella copri (assembly GCA_021635485.1). Lineage (GTDB taxonomy): Bacteria > Bacteroidota > Bacteroidia > Bacteroidales > Bacteroidaceae > Prevotella > Prevotella copri_P. Next base: position 1,341 of record JAJWOH010000004.1, read on the forward strand.
TTTGATGATAAGATTGTTGCTGCAGCTAAGGAGTTTGGTTTGGTAATTAAGGGTGAGTGCTTGACAGTTGCAGGTGCAAATCTTTATACTAAGGCTGTTCCTACTAGCATCTCTGGCACTGTTGTAGCTCCAACGGAAAACACTAACGCTCCGGTTTACAACCTCGCTGGTCAGCAGGTTAATGCATCTTATAAGGGTGTAGTAATCAAGAACGGTAAAAAGTATGTTCAGAAATAGTATAGAGTTATATTTTTAGTTTGTTGAAAAGAAAAGAGAGGGTATGTGAATACCCTCTCTTTTTGATTTTATCCGTTTCGAACATTGATTAATGTTCAAGATATAGTCCGTTTAGCTTTTCCAGGAAAACACAAACTTCATCATTTATCATTTCCATGAACCCATGAGTCTTCTTGTTCGATACACCAGGATATGGAGTATAGTAATGCTCCTCAATCGGTTCTCCCTGGTTTCTGCCAAACATCAGGTAAGCTATATGATGCTGCTTGAGTACTGTAAGCAATGTCTCTGAAAAAACACTGGAATCACCAATAGATTCTACTCCTGTTGTCAGTCCGAAGGCATTGTTGTGGTCTTGGGCAAAAGGCAGAGCCTGCTTCACAATCTCCTTGATGCTCTTCTGGTAGAGTGGGAGGTCGATGGCATTTTTGCTTTGCAGATATGTCACGTTGATCACATCAATCTTGTTGTCCGGATAGCGATCCATCAGATTCTTGCCCGGCTGGTAGGTTTCAGAATAACTATAAACTACATTCGTTACATCCTCGTCATCCAAGAGATCCTGTATCTTCTTGTAAAGACTGATATAGTCGTCTTTGCTGAGTTTACAGTACCATGTCTTACCGTCCACAGGAAGAAGATTGAGTACTACAGGTGCTTTGATACCATAACCATCTTGCAGTGTATCAAGATATTTGGCAACCTGTTTGGTATATTCCTCCAGCATATCATCATTGCCGTTATAATCAGGCATTGTCCAGTTCATGATGAGTAAGCCTCCCTTACGAAAGTGTTTCAGCACATCTTCCCTGATAGCCTTGAACGGAACGCCGTCTATGTTCTGTGATTTTCCATTTTCAATACCAGCCAACTCATATCCATTTGCTGCCGGTCTGTAACCGCAGAGAGTTTTCAAGTCGCATCGGTCGCTGTCACATTGCCAGCGGTTCCAGCCTATTCCGGTTAAGGTTCCATACATCTGGCCTATCAGCGTACCTTTGTTGGCATACGCCTTGATGTTGGTTTTCAGATTCTCTGTGCGGGTTGTGAGACCGCTCATGGCAATCTCGTCATACGATTTCTTTTTCTTCTCACCGCATGAAGAGAAAGCCAGGAGGGCCGCGAACATTAATATAATATATTTGATTCTCATAATTTGTTATTCATTATAAGCCTTTTTCATAGCTTCTACCACTGTAGGGAGTGTCCACTGAGGAACCGTTCTGTCTGTTCCGTCGAAGATGCTCATCCAGTAGAAGGTCGCTACGCCGTATGCCTTTGCCTGCTTCACGATGTCGGCAGCCTGGTCGGCAGCAGCCTGAATCTCGCTAGCAGAACTGTTTTTGCTGACACTCTTGCTTCCGTGTGTACCGTATTCGCCGATGATGCAAGGTATGCCCTTGCTGATGAACTTATTGTTCAGGCGGGTGAACATATTCTTGATTTCATTGCTGCAGGAAGCATCCCACTTGCCTTTCTGTGCAAACCAATCCCATGGAGCATAGGTGTGAACTTCTACGGCGATATGCCCCTCTACCTTGTCGGTAGGGATGACGAGGTTGTTCAATACGTCGTCACCATTAGCTGCAGCATAGGTATTGATGATGAGGTTGCGGGTCTCGTTGTTGCCACCAGTAGCACGTACTGCATTCACAAAGCTCTGGGCATATCCGTTCAAACCCTTATAGCTGCTAGCATTCTTTGGCGCATTCCAGGTGTTGTCAGCATCTAGCATCTCGTTGTAGCCTTCGAAGAGCAGGTGCTGGTCGTAGTTCTTGAAACGGGTGGCAATCTGGGTCCAGAGATATTCAAACTTCTCCTTGTTCTCCTTATAGTTGGCTTCATCAGCCTTGATCCAGTGCTTCACATCCTTATCGTCTGCACCTGTATCATGGTGAACATTCAGGATGCAGTACATTCCGTTATCAATGACGTAATCAACGATTTCCTGTATTCTGTTCATCCAGGCTTCATCCACGGTTCCGTCTTCCTTCATGTGCTGGAACCAGGTAACTGGGATGCGGACAGAATTAAAACCGTTCTTCTTCAGGAAATTTACCATCGGTTTGGTCGTTGGCTCCTGTCCCCAAGCTTTCTCGAAATCAGTAACAGAATTGCTGTTCATGTTCATCCACATGGCTACCACATCTGTGCAGTTGCCGAAATTGGTACCGATGCCCATGTTCTTCACAGCATCTGCTGCGCTTTCCTCTACGTAGTTGGCATTCAGGTTCACCTGGTCACGGGTAATCACGTTCTTGCTGCTCAATGCTGCCTTCCACCAGTCGTTGGATGGCATGTTGCTTCCATACCAAGGCATGAAGAAGCTCCATTTTGCACCGGCGTTCCATGCTTCGTCAATACCTGCTGTAGCTGTCTTGTTGTTGGCATCAGTTCCGCACTCAGCCAGAGCGATGAGTTTACCAGGATAGCGTGCCTGAATCTCCTTGAACTCCTGAGCCTGCTTGGCAGCATCATAACCGTAGAGGTCGCGACCGATGATATCTACATACTTGTCGCCGGGATACCAGTCGGCATCATTGTTATAGGTATTTGCATCGCCATTGTAATTCTGTGTAGTCCAAGCCCAAATCAAGTTGTGGATTCCCTTCTTTTGGAAGTAATCAAACATGGTCTGCCAAAGCTTCTTGTAGGTTTCTGCACCATCATATCCCCACCAGAACCAGGACTTACCCCAGCTGGCACCTGATTTCAGACAGGCATTACCAGCAGCTTCGTGGAATGGTCGCCAAATGGCAACAACGCCTGCATCCTGCAACTTCTGCAGAACTTCCACCACCTTGTCCATCTCCTGATAGAACCATTTGTTCTCCCAAGAGCCAGCAGTAAATACGTTGGCTGCTTTGAAGGATGTTTCTGATGGGGTGCAGGTCACACCGCTACCATCTGTTCCTGGAACTGTGCTTTCTGTCTTAGGCACGTTGAAGTGCCACATCAGCGATACCAGTCCGCCCTGGTCTGCCCAGTTGGTGACAGGAGTGATGTCGTTGTAGTTGATCCATCCGTTGGAACCCTGCTTAGGTACATAGATATGAATGAAATCATAGCAGTTCATAGCAGGATATTTGCCTGTTGCCTTATAGATTTTGTCTGCTTCCTGGGTGTTCCAGTTAACGTTGGCGATGACCGAAGAGATGGTCTTGCTGCCATAATTCAGCTGCAGATATTTGTAGAGACGCTTGGTCTTGTCTGTAGCTGAAGGGTCTGCAAGATTCACATCGCCTACTTCGCTTTCGTGATAGATAGAGAAGGAGATATTGTTGATGTCGTTGATGTCGTAGATTTCGAAAGCTCCGAAGTCCTCCAGACCTTTCAGATAAATTTCCAGTTGGTTGTTGGCATTGTGCTTCATGCTGCTGATGGTATTGCTTTCGCCAGTCAGATTCCATTCAGCTTGCTTTCCTTCCGAATTGTTGATGGTAATCTTGTCACCATCAGTTTGTGCCAAGGCAGTGAATGAAATCATTACTGCCAGGAGTGAGAGTAATATCTTTTTCATTGTCTTGCTACTTTGATGGATTTGTTATTGATTTTGATGATGTATACGCCGTGGGTCAGCTCATCCAGCGGGATGATGGTCTTGCCTCCGGCGAGGATAGGGGAGAGGATTGCAGCCTTTCCGTCGAGAGCGAAGGCGCTCACCTTGTTGTGGGTTCCATCCACGATGAGGCGGTCACCTTCGAAGGCAAACTTACTGTTGGCTTCAATTTGCTGGATGCCCGTAGTGGTACCGTAGGTGAAGGTTGAAACCTTCCACAGTTCGTAACTTGCGGTAGTGGCAGTGGAAGTCACGGTCATCTTGTCATTTCCGAAGGTTATTTCCGGTTGAGTGCTCAGTGCAAACTCTATCTTGCTACCATCGTTGAATGATACAAACAGCGACTTGCCGTCGGCAGCTTTGGCTGAGATGCAGCTCAGAGCTATCAGTAAGGATAATGCTATTTTCTTCATATCGGGTTGATGTTTTGGTTTTAATTAAAAATGTGGCGCAGTTAATATAACTACGCCACAAATTTACGAATTATATTTCACATAAATGCGTTTTTTATGTTAAATATTTCTATCTTATGGGAGGATGGCAATCTTAGTTACATTCTTCAAGTCGCCCTGGAGAATGAAGGCTGTATCGCTCCAACCGTCTGAGATGCTGTTTACTGCTTCCATCATGGCTGCATCGAATACCTTCACAATGCAATCCTTGTCGCCATCCCAGTCTGCTGGAGAATCAATGGCACCCCAGTTGGCGTTGTTGATCTGAATCTGACCGGTAGCTCCTGCTTCTTTATAGAAGAGCATCTTGGAACCTACTTTGACACCCAACTTGATGAGGTCTGCCTTCATGATGCGGAAACGACCGGTGTCATCCCAAGTGAAGTTGTATGGATACTTGATGGCGCTGTTGTCCATGTTGGTTGTGATAGTTGCGATATCCTTTTCTGCAGGAACCACCTTGAACTCTGGACCTTCAATCTTGTTGCCGTCTGGGTCTTCCATCACGATCTTGTAGGTGCCAACTTCAGCATTGGCTGGAACCTGGCATACAATCTCTGTATTGGTACGAGAGGTATAGCGGTTTACCTTGTAAGAACCGATGTAGAGGTTCTGGATGTTCTGGAAGTTCTTGCCAGTGATGGTAATTTTTGAACCTGCGATAGCTTCGCCTGGTGTTACGGATGCAATTGCTGGATCTGTAGCTGCCTTGATGCTCAATTGACCATCGATGTTGATAGTGGTACCATTCTTCAGGTTAAGTTTGAAGCCTGTACCGGCGCAAGCGGTAGGAACTGTCACTGCGATGGCTTGGGCATTCTGTGCTGCAAATTTGTCAACGGTCTGCTCTACATCGCCAGGGAAGGTGATGCTCTTCACGAGGTCGAGGTCTGTACCCTTGATGATGGTCTTCTCGCCAGCTGTGATGGCTGCAGGAGTGCAAGCGGTAACTGTTGGCTTAACCAATGTATAGGCTACTGTTACAGTCTTGCCATTATCAAGACTCAAAGTGATGTCGCCTTCCTGTGCATCCTCTGGTACTGTAGAAGTAACCTTTGTTGTCTCAACCTTGTTAAGCTTAGATTCCTTGGCGTTAGGGAATGCGATACCTGTAATCAGATCCATATCCTTACCGCTGATAGTTATCTCTTCACCATTCTTGATAGGGGAAGGAGTTGCAACGAGTTGGCTAGGAACAACGGTTGTAATCTCACCGAAAGGAATTCTTATACCGCTTTTTGTTACGGCTGTAATTTCACCGTCTGCTACCTTAGAAGAGATAATGAAGGTAATCTCAGAAGCTGTTTGTGACTTGAAGTCAGCTGCTTCTACGGTTGCACCATTCAACTCAATACTTGCAATCTGGTCAAGTGAAGTACCTCTGAGGACCTCTGTTTCACCAGCCTTGATGAGAGACTTACCGATAGCATTGTTTGCATCGATTTCAGGAGCATTGATACTTAAAGCACCTTCAGAATACATATAGTTGTTTCCATCGCTAATCTGGAATCTGCCTTCTCCTGCTTCAGCTGGGATAACCAACTGAATCTGATAGCGTGTCTGAGATTTAAAATTCTCGGCATCCATAGTCGCGCCATTGGCAAAAATGACAGATGTAATATTGTTGAGATAATCGCCTTCAATAGTGAGGACGTCTCCAACATTTCCTACCTGGTTTTCCTTGTTTTCACCTACGTAGAAACCTGTGAATTTCAAATTCTCAATGTATGTGATTGGGGTAAGAGTCTTGATTTCACCATTCTTGGCGGTCTTCAATGTAACAATACCTGGTTCACATTTTTCTGCAGGAACTTCAATATTGATTTCTGAGTTTTTTCCTGATGTAACAATATTAATGCTGGTAATAGCTTCTGCACCAGGAAGATCTATTTCTGTAATCTGGTCAAGATTGGCTCCCTTGAAAGTAAGGACACCCCCACGGAGTACAGGGTTTGGACCGTATGATAATACAGATATTTCATTGCCATACTGGTCGGTGTTCAAGTCATCACGGTCGCATGATGTGAACGCAAATGTACTGCATATCAGTAGCAGAACCAACCAGAGGAAAGATTTATTATGTCTTTTCATAATGATTGACGTTTATTGTTTTTGTTTGTTTGCAGTGCTGGCAGTTGGATGGCTGCCAGCATCAGCAAATTTTATTCATTGATAGGGCAAACACGAATGTTATCAACGCAAATTGTTGGTGAGCATTCTACAGTAGCCTCTTTGTATGGTCCTGTATAGAGGAACATGGTCATACCTGTGAGATTCTCAAACTTCAAACCACCCAATTTGTTTCCATATCTGTCGTATGCAAATTCTGATAATGGAATAGAAACAGTCTGCCAGTTTCCTGAAGTGCTGAATGTGTTGTTGGTTGCTCCATACCATGGAGTCCAAAGTGCACGTGGAAACTTGTCATCTGCAAGATAGTTGTTGTTGCCTGTTGAGTATGTTACCTGGTCGTTACCGGTAAAATATACCTGTAATGACAAGCCTGTCCAATCATTAGGAATGTTAACCTCAAACTTCACTTGCATGTTGTCAACATCATCCCATTTCATCAGCGAGTTCAACTCAGGATAACCTGCAGCCGGCTCTGGCCAGTAGTTGAATGAGTATTCATCTTCAGCCCATGAATCGAAATTAACGGTCTTGCCTCCTAAGTAGTAGTAATTTCCGTCAAGAGGCTGAACTCCTTCAACATCATTCCTCATACGGTTACCATTTTGAATTCCATCACGCCAGCCATGACCTGTTGCTATTGCGTCATCTCCGTCATTATCCCAGTCGAAGAGTATGCAGCGGTCGTCACGGAAATAGAACTTAGACTTACCTTTTCCATACATGCTTTCTACTGTGACAAATCCTTTCTGTGCACCTTCTGGTACCACAAAAGTAACGGCACTCTTGGAAATGCTCTTGAAATCTGTAACATCTACGTTGCCTGGGAATGTGATTTTAAGATGAGCATTCTCGTAATCCAGCAGGTAGTCACCTTTCAGGGTTACGGTTTCGCCATCTTTTGCAAACTCATTGCTCAATGATGTTACCACCGGTTCTGGTACGAGCGTCTTGAAGTCATATTCAGTACACTCACCATCCTTGTTGTACATGTAGATCTTATTGGTAGGATTGTCAGTAAGAGTCTTTGGTACATCTACAATCAAGGTATGGTCTGTAATCATACTTGTATTCAAAATGGCTTGCTGGTCGTTGAAGAGCATTTTTGTTATACTTCTCAAGTTGTTACCGACCAGGCAGATACTTGTACCCATGTATGCTCCAGTTAACATGGAATCTTTCTTGGTTACATCGCACAGGCGAACGTAATCAATAGAAGGAGTTCCACCAGCTATTTCATATTTGTCAGGCTCATCCACACAACTTGTGATACTGAGACCTGTAAAAGCTGTAGCTCCAAGAAGCATGATACTTAATATTTTATTATTTAGCTTCATAATTGTTCTGTTTTTGAGGTTTCTTATATTAATAAGTAAACTGAGAAATGTCAACATGCTGTGGTGCCTCCAGCAAATGAGGGTTCATGGTTGCATCTTCTGTAGGGAATGGGATGGTAAAACTGCTCATCTGAACGTTCTGATGCTTACCAGGATCATCATTGTATCTTACATCGCTGTTCAAGTTCCAAGGACCATCATAGCTACCCTTGTTGTACCATGTCTCATAGAGCGCATTCAGACCATAATACTCATTTCTCTTCTGTGCGTTCAACTCAGCAATTGTTGCATCAGGATCGAAGTAGTATCTGCGTACGTAATCATACCAGCGATCGCCCTCAAGTGCTAACTCCAATCTGCGCTCCTTCCATACATCTTCGAAACTGATAGATGTTGGGCGTTCGTATGTAGATACCGCACGGTTGCGAACTTTGTAGAATGCATCAATGGCAGATGCATCTGTTGTTGAGCCTGCATTACCAATCTTGGCTTCTGCATAGATGAGATAAACATCTGCAAGACGTAACAGCTGAGTATAGTTACCATAAGCCATCACATCAAAGTCGCAGCCTATATGCAAGTTATGGTCGGCTTTATCACCAACAAGATGCTTGACACATTGTGCTCCTGTTGGACTCTGGAGTTCTCCGTTACCTTGGTGCTTCTCGTATCCTTTATATACGTGCTTCAGGAAATCGAAACCGCCACAGTCTGTGTAGAAATAGTCGTATTTATCACCAGCCATCATCATGGTAGCCTTACGGCGGATGTCGGTGTTGTTTCTAGTCTGGCTTGTTGGATTGTCTCCGAAAGCTTCTATCAGGTCTACTGATGGACCAGCCCATCCTCCCCAGTTGTTACCTGTTTCATCGAAACCCGAAATAGCGAGGTCACTTTGAAGTGAGTTTTGAGATGTCCAAGGGTCACGTGTGGCACGCCAGTGCCATGCGATGAGTGATTCAGGACCTTTGTATGCGCTGTAGAACATTGCTGGGAAATTGGCTGCAGGTTCCAAACTTCTGCCACTATTGTCTATAACATCCTTTGCATATTTGGCAGCGTTGTCAAGATCTTCCTGGTTGCGCTGGTGATTGGTGGTCTTGATATATGCCACACTTCCCTGTTCGTAAGTTGTAGTTGCTGGATCGAAACCAGACTTTGTCAGGTAAACCTTGGCAAGCAAGCCTTCTGCGCTGTATTTATCAATACGTCCAAGACCTGTAGGATCTTTTTCCGGTAACAGTTCAATGGCTTTTTTCAAGGTCATGATGATGTAATCGTATACATCCTCTATGTTGGCCTTATACTGGTCATTGTATGTACCGGCACCGATAATGTCTGTGTTGTTATGGATGATTGGCACTGCACCGAATGTACGTACAAGATAGAAGTATGCCATAGCTTTCCATGTCAGGCATTCTCCCATACATGCACTCTTAACGCTTGCGCTTGCGCTGGCACCTTTCAGTTTATCATAAATGGTGTTGGCGTAGGCATTTACTGTCCAAAGTGAATAAGACATATCTTTCAGGTTGGCATTGTTGGCAGATACGTTACAGTTCCAGTATTGAGTATCTTCACTTCCCCACCAATAATAGTTTCCAGACATTACTTCACCAACTTTGAAGAAACCTCTTTGGAAATCATACCATGGCATACTGTACAGAGAATTGGCGCCTTGATAGCACTCTGCATCACCATTATAGAACGTGTCTGCATTGTAGTTGGAATTGTCTGGCTGATCCAGAAAGTCCCCGCAAGAAGACAAACTGAGACCCAAGACGAATGCGCAAACGGCCGTTTTATATATATTGTATTTTTTCATAATTGTTTATTCTTTTGTTATTTAATTAGAAAGCAAGGTTGATACCGAAAGAATATACCGTTGGTGAAGGATAACGTCCGTTATCTACACCGAAGCTGTATCCCTGTGAATCGGATGTACTTGCACCTACTTCTGGATCATAACCATCGTAACCGGTAATAGTGAAGAGGTTCTGTATATTTGCATATACTCTCAAACTCTCAATATGAAGGTATCTTGCATACTTTTTAGGCAATGTATAACCTAAAGTGATATTCTTCATTCTCAAGTATGATCCATCTTCAACATATCTGTCACTGATAACGCTAGAGTTTCCGGCTGGGTCACCGATAGCAAGACGTGGAATGTTGGTTCCTGCGTTTACTACATAAATGTTGTCTACGTCATCATACCAGTTGTATATGGTATTGGCATTGTTGCCTTTATAACCATTACTGTAGTCCTTGTTCGGATCAATTGGAGCCAGTACGGCATGATTCTTGACACTTGCACTCTGGTTTACCCAGGCATTGTTCATCTTGCTCATGCTGATATTCAGGTAGTTCATAACCTTGTTTCCTACAGAACCGCTGACGAACAATGTCAGGTCGAAGTCCTTATAACGGAATGTGTTGGTCCAACCAAATGTATATTTAGGCTGTGGATTACCGATGTAAGTCTTGTCGTAATCGTCGATAACTCCATCAGGCTTTCCGTCAGGACCTGAAATATCCTTAAACTTGATATCGCCTGGCCATACGGTTGTTCCCTTATTCAGGGCTCCTTCCTTGTAGCTCTTAGGCTTAGGAGAGTTTTTGATATCTTCAAAATCCTTGTATACGCCATCGGTCTGATATCCCCAGAATTGATAGAGAGGTTTGCCGATGTTACTTACACAGACAACGTCGTTCCACTGGCCATAACCAATGATGTTGGCATTGGTTGTGCCGCTGAGACCTACCAGTTTGTTCTTGTTCCAAGAAATGTTGAACTCTGTATCCCAAGAGAAGTTCTTGTTAGCAATAGGATGAGCGTTTACTGCCAACTCGAAACCGGTGTTCTTGATCTTACCGTAGTTACCCCAAGGTGCATTAAGACGTGAAGAACCATTGCCTTGAGTACCCATATATGAAGGCAACTGTAAAGGCATCAGCATATCGTTGGAAACCTTGTTGTACCAGTCGAGAGTGAAACCAATCTTATCATTGAAGAGTCCAAGATCGAGACCGATATTGGTCTGTTCCTGAGTTTCCCACTTGATAGAAGTGTTTGGAATATTGGTAGGACGGTATGCTACGCTTGTTTGACCAACAAGGAACTTGGTTACGGTAGTACCCCATTTGTAAGCACCGATATTGGCATTACCAGTCTGACCCCAGCCAATACGAATCTTACCATTGCTCAACCATTTACCTGCGATGCTCTTGATAAACTTCTCGTTAGAGAAACGCCAGCTTGCTGCGAATGAGTGGAATGAAGCCCAACGGTTTTCAGGACCGAAGTTAGAACTTCCGTCACGACGGAATGTATATGTTGCTAAATAACGGTCATCGTAGTTGTATGTCTCACGTGTAAAGAATGATGACATTGTTGTAACACCGAAACCAGACTTGATACTAGGAGTGCTGGAACCCAAAGATGGCAAATGGATTGTATTGTTTGGCAAATTAGCGTTTGCCTGATAGGTATAATCCCAGTCACTGCGCCAAGCTTCCTGACCCAGCATGGCTGTGAAAGAATGCTTTTTGATACTTCCATTATAAGTAATATAGTTCTTAAACTGCCAATACTTGCTTGTATTCTTCTGCCAGCTTGCAAAGTTTGTGTCCTGGTTCCAGTTGCCTAAGTGCATAGTAGGTGTAAAGACCTCTGCATCACTCCATGACAAGTCGTAACCCAACTCTGTATGCCAGGTGAGGTTCTTTATAGGAGTAATGTCTGCAAAAATGTTACCGGTCAGCTTGTTGCGCTTCATGGTGATATCCTTGCTCAAAGCCTGTGCAATAGGGTTTGGTGAAGACCAGCCGTCACGTACTACAGATGTGTAGTTTCCGTCTACATCGTAGATGGCAATATCTGGTGGTGTGGTCAATGCGTATGTAATAACACCTTCTGTACCATCAGCATGGAGCAGGCGCTCCTTGGTTCTTGTGTATGTAGTATTCATACCTATCTTGAACCATTTCTTCAGTTGGGCGTCCAGATTGGCACGTACGTTCAAACGCTTGAAGTTAGAACCGATGATAGTACCATCCTGATCCATCATACCGCCACTAACATAGTACTTAACCTTCTCTGTACCACCTTGTGCAGCAACCTGATGCTGGTGCTGGAAAGCTGTGCGGAATACAGCGTCCTGCCAGTTGGTTCCTCGACCCAAGATAGATGGGTCTGAGAAATCAGGACGTGCCTGATCCTGTGAAATCCATCCGTTGTTTACAAAATCATTATAATATTCTGAGAATTCACGAAGATTCAGAATGTCAATACGCTTTCCCTGGTATTGCCATGCAGCCATGCCGTCGTATGTAAATTTTGCTTCTCCAATCTTACCCCGTTTGGTTGTGATAAGTACAACACCATTTGCACCTTGGGCACCATAGATGGCTGTAGCAGAAGCATCTTTCAGAATTTCCATACTGACGATATCGGCAGGGTTGATAGTTGACATTGGTGATACGGTAGAAACAGAACCGTTTCCTAAGGCATCTCCCAAACCTAATGAACCGCCGCTTGAACCGCCGCCCTGGAAGATAACACCATCAATGACATAAAGTGGTTCTGCACCGGCATTGATTGTTGACTGTCCGCGAACTCGGATTGAGGTAGAAGAACCTGGAGCACCTGAAGTCGCTACAGATGTAACACCGGCAACGCGACCTTGGAAACTCTGGTCTAAGTTTGTGATAATAGAACCTTTGATTTGGTCTTCTCCCATGGAAACAGAAGCTCCTGAGATGTCGCTCTTCTTCATGGTACCATAACCTACAACTACCACCTCGTCAAGACTGTTGTCGTCTTCTACCAAAGTGATGTCGTACTTGCTTTGGCCTCCTACTTTGAAAGTTTTGGTAACATAGCCTACGTAAGTTACCTCTACAGTCTGTCCGGCACCTACATTCAGTGTGTAGTTACCATCAAAGTCTGTCACTGCGGCATTTCTTGTGCCTTTCACTTTTACTGTTGCACCGATGATAGGACCCGTTGCATCGGATACGTTACCAGTAATCTTCTTGGTCTGTTGCACAGCCTGATTCGTTGTGATCTGGGCTGCGAAAGTTTGCTGAGGGGAGATGCCGAGAAGACTCAGGGCAGCTACACTAGCAAGCAACTTTTCTCTACTTTTAAAGTTCATACAATTTTTGTTAGTTGGTTAAAACAGTTTGGCTCTTTCACTTATATGATCGATACGGGAAAGAATCCAAATCGGATTATTGCTCTCTGATTATTCCTTCGTCATCTTTTTCTGATGAGAAGAAAAGGCTAGAGGCTAGCTCTAGGTTGCATTTACTTTTTCCATTGTTGTGATTATATTTATTTGTTTTTATATTGTTTATTCTAAACCTTTAGGCTATTTTGTAAATCTGCTGCAAAGATAGCTATTTTTTGCAAAATAGCTTGTACATATTTTGCTGATTACTAATACTTTTCTGCTTTAGTGAAAATAAAATGTAATTTTCGTCATATTTATTAAAGATTAAGTGTTAGCGTTACAATTTATTTACTTGATGGTTGATTTATATTGATTATTCTATTATTTGTCTCTTAATATATAAGGTACGCGTACATTATTTATTATATGAATTGTCGTAACCTTTTGTGCTTTGTTAATTGGTCTTTGGTTGTTTTCGGTCAATTCTTGAGTTGAAAAGAGTGTGTATTTTGTTGTTTTCTTTGCTTTTTCTGACTTGATGTGCATCAATTCTTATTTCTTTTTTCAGATATTTCCGAATATTTTTCTGCCTTTGCAACAAAGTATGTTTATTCAGCAAAATAATACACGGATATATCGGAAATTATGCCTAACTTTGCAACCGTAAAACAGAATGTTTAACTAACAAGATTACCAACGACAATATGAATCATCGTATAGCAAATGTTTTTAGGTTAATAATTATAGGTGTTCTGATGAGTGTGCTGGGGATTTCAAGCCTCAGCGCACAAATCAGAGGAAATAACATCGTTGTAACGGTAACTCCTGACCATCAGGACTGGAATTACCGAGTAGGCGAGAAGGCTAACTTCACGGTGAATGTGAGAAAGAGCGGTACGCTACTCAACCAGGTGAAGGTAGATTACGAAGCCGGACCGGTAATGTTTCCGGAGGTGAAGAAAAGTACCACTCTCAAGGGCGGAACCATGAAATGGTGCGGCAGTCTGAACAGACCGGGCTTCTACCGCCTCAAGGTTATCGCTCATGTTGATGGCAAGGATTACGAGGGACTTTGCACGGCAGGGTTCTCTCCAGAGAAGATCCAGCCTTTCGAACAGGAACCTAAGGATTTCGATGCTTTCTGGAAGAAGGCACTGGATGAGGCAAGACAGAATGACCTCAATCCTACCAAGGTGCTTCTGCCTGAGCGTTGTACCAAGGATAAGAATGTATATGAAATAAGTTATAACAACAACCGATGGGGCTCTAAGATGTATGGCATCCTGAGTGTCCCGGTAAAAGAAGGTAAGTATCCGGCTTTGCTCCGTGTACCTGGTGCGGGTGTGCGCCCTTATGCTGGCGATACTTATACGGCTCCTGCTGAGTGCATCGTACTGGAAATCGGTATTCATGGTGTTCCTGTTACCATGCAGCAGAAAATTTATGATGATCTTGCCAATGGCGAACTGAATGGTTACTGGGATACCAATCTCGAGAATCCTTATCGCAATGCTTACAGGCGGGTAGTAACCGGTGCTGTCCGTGGCGTGGATTATATCGCTTCGCTCCCTGAGTGGAACGGAAAGACTATCGGTGTAACGGGTTCATCACAGGGTGGATTCCTTTCCATCGCTGTGGCAGCTCTCGATAAGCGAATCACATTCCTGGCTCCTGTCCATGATGCTATGTGCGATTATGAAGCTGAGATTCACGGAGTTGCAGGTGGCTGGCCTCACTATTTCTATAAGGAAGACAAGGCGCAGGGGGCTGCATGGAAAGAGCAGAAACTTACAGATTTGGAAAAGGCAAGACTCGAAGGTGCACGCTATTATGATGGCGTCAACTTCGCCCGTCGTATCACCGTTCCTGGCTGGTACAGTTTCGGTTATAATGATGAGGTGGTTCCGCCAACATCATCTTACGGCCTTTATAATTCGGTAAAAGCGCCTAAGATCTTGAGTTTGTACCAGATGACCGGTCATTATTGGTATCAGGAGCAGTGGGATGAATGGCAGGCTTGGATTATTCAGCAATTAAAGAAATAGATATATGATAGGAAAAAGAATTTTGATTGGTGCAGCTTGCCTCATGGCGATGCAAGGAGCTGTGGCACAGGTTGATGGCGTTACGGGCGCATCAGTCCAGACTGCCAATACTTCCAGCTGCAAGGGTAAAAAGCAATGTTGCGATACCCCGGCAGAGCAATTGAAGGTCAGACTGCAGAAATTACTGAACAAGGGAATCATGCTCGGACATCAGGATGATCCGATGTATGGTACTACTTGGAAATGGGATGAAGGAAAGAGCGATGTATTCCTCACTACAGGTGATTATCCTGCTGTGATGGGTTTCGATCTTGGAAAGATAGAGTTGGACAGCAAGGAAAACCTCGATGGCGTATCTTTCGATCGTATGCGAAAAGAAATCATTGCCCAAGATGAGAGAGGAGGCATCGTTACTTTGAGTTGGCATCCTTGGAATCCGGTTACTGGCGAGAATGCCTGGGATCCGAAAGGTGATGCTGTAGCTGCTGTCCTGGATGGAGGCGCCCAGCAACAGAAGTTCGACGGATGGCTCAAGAAGGTTTCCGATTTCATCCTTTCTTTGAAGACAAACGATGGTAAACTGGTTCCTGTCATCTTCCGACCATGGCATGAAATGAATGGCGGATGGTTCTGGTGGGGAGCTAGCAGTTGCACACCTGTACAATATAACCAATTATACGTAAAAACCCTAAATATACTTACTAAAGCAGGGTGCAATAACATCGTTTGGGCTTGGTCACCAAATCTCAGCGACGAGAAGACGTTAGAAAAATTCCTGGAGCGATTCCCGGGAGAAAAGTATGTGGATATGCTGGGTGTTGACGTCTACGAGTTCGACAACAGCGATGCCAACTATCAGCAGAACCTTGCTGCTACGCTCGATGTGCTGATGGAAGCAGCCAAGAAGGTGGGTAAGATTCCTGCCCTCACCGAAACGGGTTGCCGAGGTATCGCCAGCAAGAAGGACTGGTTTACGCAAACCCTTTGGCCTGTACTTCAGAAGTATCAGTTGAGTTATGTACTCTTCTGGCGTAATGCCTGGGATAAACCTCAGGAGGAAGCCTATCTCCCTGGAGTAGGCGATGGTGCCATCGTCGAGGACTTCAAGGCATTCAAGAAGGAAAAGAAAGTTCTCTTTGCAAAAGAGGTTTTAAAGGTTAAATAAATGTTGAATGTTGAATGTTGAATGTTGAATTGGCATTAGTCCAATGTGCATTTTATACTCAACATTCAACATTCAACACTCAACATTCAACATTAATATAAAATATATTATGACTACATTTCAAGACAAAGTGAAAGCACTTCGCGCTCATCATGAGGAACTATTGAGCCGTAAGAATGAACCCGTAGAGTGGGGAAATGGTATCTACGAAAAGTATAAGAACCCAATCCTCACCGCAGAACATACACCATTGGAGTGGCGTTACGACTTCGATGAGAAGAGCAACCCTTATCTCATGCAGCGCATCATGATGAATGCTACCCTCAATTCTGGTGCCATCAAGTGGAATGGTAAGTATCTCCTCGTTGTTCGTGTTGAGGGTGCTGACCGCAAGAGTTTCTTTGCCGTAGCAGAGAGTCCTAATGGTGTTGACAACTTCCGTTTCTGGGATGAGCCTATCACCATGCCGGAGGATGTTGTTCCTGCTACCAACATCTATGATATGCGACTCACAGCTCATGAGGATGGCTACATCTATGGCGTGTTCTGTGCAGAGCGTCATGATGATGCACAGCCTGGCGACCTCAGTGCTGCTACAGCTACAGCAGCCATCGCCCGTACCAAGGACCTGGTAAACTGGGAGCGTCTTCCTGATCTGAAGACCAAGAGCCAGCAGCGCAATGTGGTTCTCCATCCGGAATTCGTTGATGGCAAGTATGCTTTCTATACCCGTCCACAGGATGGTTTCATCGATACAGGTTCTGGTGGTGGTATCGGTTGGGCTCTTGTTGATGATATCACTCATGCCGAAATCAAGGAAGAGAAGATTATCAATGCCCGTCACTATCACACCATCCAGGAGGTGAAGAACGGTGAGGGTCCTCATCCTATCAAGACTGATAAGGGCTGGTTGCATCTGGCTCACGGTGTTCGTGGCTGTGCCAGCGGTCTCCGCTATGTGCTCTATATGTATATGACTTCTCTTGAGGATCCTAGAGAGGTAATAGCAGAACCAGGTGGATACCTGCTCGTACCGGAAGGCCCTGAGTATATCGGTGATGTGATGAACGTAGTCTTCACCAACGGCTGGATTGCAGATGAGGATGGCAAGGTATTCATCTACTATGCTTCTTCTGATACCCGCATGCATGTGGCAACTTCTACCATCGACCGATTGGTAGACTACTGCATGAATACACCAAAGGATGATTATCGTACTCAGTTCTCTGTAGAGAAGATCAAGGCTTTGGTGGCAAAAAATAAACAGACTTTAAGTAAATAAGTTTCAGGTATTAAGATTGTAGGGATTCGTACTCTTCATCCGTATTATTGTATATGAATGGGGAGCGAATCCCTTTTTTTAGTAATTTGTTAATTATTCATTGTAAATTGTCAATTAAAAACAATGGCTCGTTTAAAAGAAAAAATAGCTTATGCATTGGGTGATGCCGCTGCGGGTGGTATTGTATGGAAGGTGATGTCTATCGCTTTTCCTCTGTTTTTTACAAATGTCTTCGGACTCTCGTTTGCGGATGCGGCAGTACTGATGCTTGTAGCCCGCATGTTCGATGTGGTTACTGACCCGCTGATGGGTACTCTTGCCGACCGTACCCAGAGCCGTTTCGGTACCTACCGTCCTTGGCTCATCTATGGTGCCATTCCTTTCGGATTGATATTCGCCCTCTTGCTCTATACACCAGACTTCGGTCCTGTGGGCAAGCGAATCTATGCTTACGCCCTCTATCTGCTGATGATGGCGGTATATACCATGGTGAATGTGCCTTACGGCTCATTGCTCGGTGTGATGACCGAGGATGATGATGAGAAGAACCAGTTCTCTTCTTTCCGTATGGTGGGTGCTTATGCCATGGGATTCGTTACCCTGCTCTCTTTTCCATATCTCCAGAAGATGGTAGGTGGTTCTGCCGCTCATCAGTATGCTGTCATTGGTGCCGTGCTCGGTATTATTGCAGCTGTGATGACATTGGCTTGCGGACTCCTTACCAAGGAACGTCTGAAGCCGAAACGCGCTGAGAAGTTCTCTTTCCAGCAGTTTGCCGACCTCGTTCACAACAAGGCTTGGCTCTATATGACAGCCATCGCCGTGTGTACCAACTTCTTCAACGGATTCCGCTATGCCGTTGCTGGCTATATGTTTGATTACTGTCTGCATGGCAATGTAACCATCGAGGGATTGATTATCAACTATACCGTTTTCATGGCGTTTGGTGAAGTAACCTGTATGATTTTCGGTGGTGTATCTCCTTGGTTCACCCGTCTGGTAGGCAGCAAGCGCATGGCATTCTTCTGGGCTGCAACTCTCTGTCTGGTACTCTCGGTTGTCTTCTTCTTCATCCCGATGA
The DNA here is from genome assembly GCA_021635485.1 of Segatella copri. Taxonomy (GTDB): domain Bacteria; phylum Bacteroidota; class Bacteroidia; order Bacteroidales; family Bacteroidaceae; genus Prevotella; species Prevotella copri_P. The sequence continues at coordinate 19,806 of JAJWOH010000004.1, forward strand.
ATCCGTCGTATATCTGGGTGATGATAGCCATCGTTATCCTTACCTCTATGGGTATCGGTATCTATTCGCCATTGATGTGGTCTATGTATGCCGATGTAGCCGACTACCATACCGAGCATTTCGGAACATCAGCTACAGGTCTTATCTTCTCTTCCGGTACGATGAGCCAAAAGTTTGGTACCGCCATTTCCGGTTCTCTCATCGCCCTCTTCCTGGGCTGGGCAGGTGCCAACATGATAACTGATAAGATGGGTAATACGATGATCGACCCAGCCAGTGTCACCGACTCTGTGCTTACGATGGTATGGTCATTGTTCTCACTTTTCCCAGCCGTCATCGCCTTCCTGCTGATGGTGCTTGCCTGGAAGTTCCCTATCCGCAAATAATTGTTTTAACATAACTAATAATCACTATAAAGAATGGAAAAATGGAAAATCTTAAAGAAACGATGCGGGATGTTCTGGAGAACAACATCCTCAGCTATTGGCTAACGAAAGTGAAAGATGAAGAAAACGGTGGCTTTTACGGACGTGTAGACGGTTACGACCAGGTACATCCTGAAGCCGAGAAGGGTGCGGTGATGAATGCCCGTATCCTCTGGGCGTTTTCTGCAGCCTATCGTGTCTTGAAGAAGCCGGAGTATCTTGAGGCTGCCACCCGTGCCAAGGATTATGTGCGTGATTATTTCCTCGACAGGGAATATGGCGGCATCTACTGGAGTGTTGACTATCAGGGTAATCCGCTCGATACCAAGAAGCAGACTTATGCCATCGGCTTTGCCATCTATGGTTTCTCTGAGTATGCCCGTGCAACAGGCGACAAGGAGGCGTTGGATATCGCCATCTCCCTGTATCATGACATAGAGAAGCATGCCTTTGATGCCAAGAACAACGGATATATCGAGGCATTGACCCGTGAGTGGAATCCGATTGCAGACATGCGTCTCTCTGATAAGGATGAGAATGGTTCCCGTACGATGAATACCCATCTGCATATCATCGAGCCATATACCAATCTTTATCGTGTATGGAAGACTCCGGAACTGGAGAAGAGCATCCGCAATCTGCTCGATATCTTCACCGATAAGCTTCTGAACAAGGAGACTTATCATCTCGACCTCTTCTTCAATGACGAGTGGGAGGGAAAGCGCAACATCGAGAGCTATGGTCATGATATTGAGGCGTCCTGGCTGCTCCACGAAACCGCGCTGGTTTTGGACGATAAGATATTGCTGCATAAGATAGAGCGCATCATCCGTCGTATAGCCGATGCAGCAGATGAAGGCTTACGTCCGGATGGCAGTATGGTTTATGAGCATTGGAAAGATGGAGATAAGTATGATCTCCAGCGCCAGTGGTGGGTGCAGTGCGAGAACATCATCGGACATATCGACCTCTATCAGTATTTCCGTACCGAAGAGAATCTTCTGGTTGCCATCTCCTGCTGGAACTATGTAGCCAAGCATCTGCTGGATGCCAAGAACGGTGAGTGGCACTGGGCTATACTGGAAGATGGTACGGTGAACAAGGAGGATGATAAGGCGGGTTTCTGGAAATGTCCTTACCACAACTCCCGTATGTGTCTCGAACTCATCGAACGTGACTATTAAAATACAGCTCCCCTGCAAGGCAGGAATAGAATACAAAAATCCAAGCAAATCACATATTTGCTTGGATTTTTTTGTTTATCCCGATTTTTTATTGTACTTTTGCAGCCAATGTAGAATTGAGGGTGGTATCGCATCAAAAATTCAACATTCAACATTCAACATTAAACATTAAAAATAAATGTATATAGCAATAGCAGGAAATATCGGTAGTGGCAAGACAACACTCACCAAGATGCTTTCTAAACATTATGGATGGAAACAGTACTTGGAGCCCGTGGCTGAAAACCCCTATATCGATGACTATTACAAGGATATCTCGCGATGGGCTCTCAATATGGAGGTGTTCTATCTGAAGCAGCGATTCAAGAATCTGCTGGAAATCCAACACAGTAAAGAGACGGTCATCCAGGACCGCACCATCTTTGAGGGTGTTTATGTCTTTGCGGCCAACAACCGGAAGATGGGCAACATGGACCAGCGCGACTACGAGACTTATATGGAGCTTTTCGAGTCGATGATGGAAGTGGTGGAGATGCCTGAACTGATGATATATCTCCGTTCTTCAGTTCCTCACCTCGTGAAGAATATCCAGAAGCGCGGTCGTGATTATGAGCAGAAGATGCCTTTGGATTATCTGGAAGGTATCAACAATCTTTACGAAGATTTCATCATGAATAAGTATAAGGGCAAGGTGCTTATCGTAGAAGTTGATAATCTCGATTTCGAGCACAATCCCAAGCAGTTTGGTGAAATCGTAGATAAGATAGATGCCAAGCTCTTCGGGCTGTTCTCTTAAGCCCAATTCAACATTCAACATTTAACATTCAACATTACCAAAGATGCATATAGCAATAGCAGGAAATATAGGTAGCGGCAAGACAACATTGACCAAGATGCTTGCCAAGAGATATGGCTGGAAAGCTAATTTCGAGCCGGTAGATAATAATCCATATCTGGCTGATTATTACAAGGATATGGAACGTTGGTCGTTTAATCTTCAGATTTACTTCCTGAACAAGCGATTCCATGATGTTGTGGAGATTTCACGTTCAGAGCAGACCATCGTACAGGATAGAACCATCTTTGAGGATGCGCGTATCTTTGCGCCTAATCTTCACGATATCGGTATGATGAGCGATAGGGATTTCAAGAACTATACCGATCTCTTCGATCTGATGATCAGTCTGGTGAAACTCCCTGACCTGATGATATATATCAAGAGCAGCATTCCTACGCTCGTGAAGCATATCGAAAAGCGTGGCCGTGATTTCGAGAAGAGCATCCGCATCGATTACCTCCAGGGTTTGAACAAGCGTTATGAGGATTGGATTAAGGATTATAAAGGTCGCCTCATCATCATCGATGGTGATAATCTGGAGTTCGGAGAGAATCCGGAAGACTTCCGAAAGGTTACTGACCTGATAGATGCCGAGCTCTTCGGCCTGTTTGCTGAAAAGGAGGTTTAAAAGTAAAAAGGTAAAAGGGTAAAAAGGTAAAAAGAACCTTAACCCCCTTTCGCCCCCCGTTCCTAGCGATTCCATCGCTAGTCCCCCAAGTCCTTATCATAAAGGTAAAAAGCGCAACCCCGCTAGGCGTCAAAGGAGGAACGCCTGGCGGGGTTGCGTTTTATGGTTGTACAGCTAAAAGGTATATGGTTGTACAGCTAAAAGGTATATGGTTGTATAGCTAAAAGGTATATGGTTGTACAGCTAAAAGGTTTATGGTTGTACAACTAAAGGGTTTATGGTTGTACAGCTAAAAGGTTTATGGTTGTACGACTATAGGGTTTATGGTTGTACGACTATAGGGTGTATGGTTGTACGACTATAAGGGGTGTAGTTGTACGATTAAAAGGTGTTGTCACTAGGCTCGGCAGACCTGCTGACTGCAGTCGGCAGAGCTGCTGACTAGGCTCAGCAGGTCTGCTGAGCCTAGTGGCAACCTTCGAGAAGCAGTCTCCTTCAACTCGAGAAGCAGTCTCCTAAAACTAAAAGAGACGTCTCTTTGAACCCAAAGAAACGTCTTCTTTCGCTTATTCAATCATATCCTTTCGCTTATTCAAACATCTGAATACGCTTATTCAATCATAATCTTCTGCTTATTCAAACATCTGAATTCTCCAGCAGAACTATCTTCTTCCCCCGGAAGAGCCGGATGCTTTGTAGAACTTACCTTTCTGGCGGGAGATGAAGATGCCGCCTCTGGCTGAAGTCTTATCTACTTGCTGGCCATTGAGATTATAGATAATCTCTTTCTCATCCTTCTTATGAAGGGTAGGAGAGGCGATGAAAGTTGTGCCGGAAACAATGTCGAAGCGGATGAATTTTTGGGTAAAAATTCCTACTGTTCTGTTCCTTTTTGCTACAAAATACGCTCGTTTTCTCTGTTTCTGATCCTCCATTAAGTCTGTCTGTTGACTGATGAAACAGGCTGTTTTTTGAGTTTTTTCACTTTAGATGTAAATTAAACCATAAAAAAACGTGCTCTTTCAGAAAAAAGTGTTACCTTTGCAGCCGCTTAGAAGCATTTATATAAAATAACGTTATAACAAATTTATGAACTTTACACTATTTATCACCGTTTTGCTGACGGCTGTAACCTTGGTGGTGGCTGCTTATGTCATCGCGAAGTTGATCGGTCCTCGTTCATACAATCCGGTAAAGGGTGAACCTTTTGAGTGCGGTATTCCGACACGTGGCAGCTCATGGTTGCCATCACACATCGGCTACTACCTCTTCGCCATCCTTTTCCTGATGTTTGACATCGAGACAGTATTGCTTTACCCATGGGCAGTCGTAGTTAAGCAGTTTGGACCTATGGCTCTCGTGAGCATCGGGTTCTTCTTGTTGGTATTGGTATTTGGCCTTGCTTATGCTTGGCGGAAAGGAGCATTGGAATGGAAGTAAACAAAAGAGCCTCTATCAAGAGTATTCCTTACGACGAGTTTAAGGACAATGATACCCTCGAAAAGATTGCGCAGGAGCTCAATGAGGGTGGTGCTAACGTGGTAGTCGGTTCACTCGATGCTGCCATCAACTGGGGACGCAGTAACTCTCTCTGGTCTTTGACCTTCGGTACTTCTTGCTGTGGTATCGAGTTCATGGCTGTAGGTTGTGCACGTTACGACTTCTCACGTTTCGGTTTCGAGGTAACCCGTAACTCTCCACGTCAGGCTGACTTGATCATGTGTGCCGGTACTATTACCAATAAGATGGCACCTGTATTCAAACGTTTGTACGATGAAATGGCTGAGCCTAAGTATGTAGTGGCTGTTGGTGGATGCGCCATCTCTGGTGGTCCGTTCAAGAAGAGCTACAACGTGGTTCGTGGTATCAGCGAGTTGGTTCCTGTGGATGTTTATATCCCTGGATGTCCTCCACGCCCTGAGGCAATCCTTTACGGTATGATGCAGTTGCAGCGTAAGGTAAAGGTTGAGAAATTCTTCGGTGGTGCTAACCACAAGATGACTCAGGATGAGAAGGAACTCTCTATGAGCAAGGGAGGTCTTCGCGGCTTGAGCAACGAGAACCTCTCTGACAGCGAGAAGCTCGGACACAAGGAGCCTATCATCGTAACTGAAGTACCTGAGGATTTCGACCCTCAGAAAGGTCTAACTGATTAATATAATAAGGTATAAGAACATGAAACTGAATAATATTGAATTGAGTTTTGATAATTTCGCTTCTGAAATGGCGAAGTTGAAGAACGAGAAGCATTTCGACTACCTTGTTACCATCATCGGTGAAGACTTCGGTGAGGAAGGTCTCGGATGTATCTATATTCTCGAGAATACTCAGACCAACGAGCGCTGCTCAGTAAAGACCATCGCCAAGAAGGTGGATGGCAGTGATGTGATTCCTACAGTTATTAACCTTTGGAAGGTGGCTGACCTCCTGGAGCGTGAGGTATTCGATTTCGTCGGCATCAAGTTCCTGGGTCACCCAGATATGCGCCGTCTTTTCCTCCGCACCGATTTCCAGGGCTATCCATTGCGCAAGGACTTCGATATGAGTCCTGAGGCTAACAAGTTCCCTTGCACTGATGAGCCTGAGGATGACTTCACCGTGGAGTATTCCTTGAGCGAGGATGGACATCTCGTTGCTACAGAGAAGCGTCGCTTTGATGAGAACGACTATGTTGTCAACATCGGTCCTAACCACCCATCTACCCACGGTGTGCTCCGTTTGCAGACAGTTATCGATGGTGAGACCGTAAAGCGCATCTATCCACACCTCGGTTATATCCACCGTGGTATCGAGAAGATGTGGGAGAACATGACCTATCCTCAGACCTTGGCATTGACCGACCGTCTGAACTATCTCTCTGCGATGATGCACCGCCACGCTCTGGTAGGCGTTATCGAGGAGGCTATGGGTATTGAACTTTCAGACCGTATCCGCTACATCCGTACCATTATGGATGAGTTGCAGCGTATTGACTCTCACTTGTTGTACCTCGGCTGTACCGCACAGGACTTGGGTGCCTTGACCGCATTCCTTTACTGTATGCGCGACCGTGAGCACGTATTGAACGTGATGGAGGAGACAACCGGTGGCCGTCTGATCCAGAATTACTACCGTATCGGTGGTCTGCAGGCAGATATCGACCCTAACTTCGTTCAGAATGTGAAGACCCTCTGCAAGTATCTCCGTCCGATGATTCAGGAGTACCTCGACGTATTCGGTGACAACGTGATTACTCACAACCGTCTCGAAGGCGTAGGTCCAATGAACTATGAGGATTGTATCAACTATGCTGTAACCGGTCCTGCCGGCAGAGCATCAGGTTGGAAGAACGATACCCGCAAGCGTCATCCATACGATATGTACGACAAGGTAGAGTGGAAGGAAATCACCCTTACCGGTTGCGATTCTATGGATCGTTACTATGTACACATCCAGGAGTTGTATCAGAGCTTGGACATCATCGAGCAGTTGATCGACAACATTCCAGAGGGTGAGTACTACATCAAGCAGAAGCCAATCATCAAGGTTCCAGAGGGACAGTGGTACTTCTCTGTAGAGGGTGCCAGCGGCGAGTTTGGTGTATATCTCGACTCAAAGGGTGACAAGAGTCCATACCGTATGAAGATGCGTCCGATGGGTCTCTCACTCACAGGAGCCTTGGATCCAATGCTCCGTGGTCAGAAGATCGCCGACCTCATCACTACAGGTGCAGCAATCGATTTCGTAATCCCTGATATTGATAGATAATTATGTTTGATTTTAGTATAGTAACAACATTCATCGACAATCTGCTTCGCCAGACCTTGGGTCTGGGCGACTTCCTGTCGATTCTGATCGAGTGCGTGCTCGTGGGTATCTGTATTTTGACAGCATACGCCCTCATCGCTATCGTACTTATCTTCATGGAGCGTAAGGTGTGTGCCTACTTCCAGTGCCGTCTTGGCCCTATGCGTGTAGGTCCTTGGGGTATCTTCCAGGTATTCGCCGACGTGCTCAAGATGTTGATCAAGGAGATCTTCGCTGTAGATAGAGCCGACAAGCTGCTCTACTACATGGCACCATTCCTCGTGATCATTGCCTCTGTAGGTACTTTCTCATTCCTTCCATGGAACAAGGGAGCACATATTCTTGACTTCAACGTAGGTGTATTCCTCATCACAGCCGTAAGTTCTATCGGCGTGCTGGGTGTGTTCCTCGCCGGTTGGGCATCAAACAACAAGTACTCTGTGGTATCTGCCATGCGTGGTGCCGTACAGATGATTTCTTACGAGATGTCTCTCGGTCTCTGTCTGATTTCTGCAGTCGTTCTTACCGGCACCATGCAGGTAAGCGGTATCGTAGAGGCACAGACTGGTGCTTGGAACTGGTTGATTATCAAGGGTCATGTGCCAGCTATCCTGGCTTTCCTCGTATTCCTCGTAGCAGGTAATGCTGAGGCAAACCGTGGTCCTTTCGACTTGGCTGAGGCTGAGAGTGAGTTGACCGCAGGTTACCACACTGAGTATTCAGGTATGGGCTTCGGTTTCTACTACCTGGCAGAGTACCTCAACCTCTTCGTGATTTCTGGTATTGCTTCTACCGTATTCCTCGGTGGCTGGGCGCCATTGAACATCGGTATCGAGGGCTTCGATAATCTGATGAACCTCATCCCAGGTTTCATCTGGTTCTTCGGTAAGACCTTTGCTGTGGTTTGGCTCCTGATGTGGGTACGTTGGACTTTCCCACGTCTCCGTATCGACCAGATTCTGAAGTTGGAGTGGAAGTACCTGATGCCATTGTCACTGGTCATCCTGATCTTGATGACAGTATGCGTAGCATTCGGTTTCCACGGATAATCTTTAATACACATTATTATAATAATAAGAAAGTATGTCTAACAATTCATATTTCGGCGGTATTGCAGCGGGTTTGAAGACCCTCGCTATTGGTATGAAGACTACCATGAAGGAGTACTTCACACCAAAGAGCACAGAGCAGTATCCTGAGAACCGCAAGACTACACTCCACATCTCTCCACGTTTCCGTGGTCGCCTGGTCTTCGTTCGTGATGAGAACGAAGCTTACAAGTGTGTGGGTTGTACATTGTGTGAGAAGTCATGCCCTAACGATACCATCAAGATCGTAACCGAGATGGTGGAGGACCCAGAGACAGGCAAGAAGAAGCGCAAGTTGGTGGATTACCAGTACGACTTGGGCGACTGCATGTTCTGCGAGCTCTGTGTGAACGCATGTAACTTCGGTGCAATCAAGTTTGTCAATGATTTCGAGAATGCAGTCTTCGACCGCAACAAGTTGGTGATGCACCTTGACAAGGAGGTATATAAGGGCGGTAGCCTTCCAAACCTCATCGATGGTGGTGCCCCATTGGAAATCGGTAAGTTTAACACCAAGACTAAGTAAGGAGGACTTTAGACAATGATAACAGCAAATTTATTTATGTTCGTCATCTTGGCAGTAGTCATCCTTGGCTCAGCCATCATGTGCGTGTTCACCAAGCGCATCATGCGTGCGGCAACCTTCCTGTTGTTCGTACTCTTCGGTGTAGCAGGCATGTTCTTCCTGCTCGACTATACTTATCTGGGTGCAGCTCAGATTTCTGTATATGCCGGCGGTATCACCATGCTCTATGTCTTCGCTATCCAGTTGGTATCAAAGCGTACCCTCCAGGGTCTTTTGGAGCATGTCAAGGGTAGCAAGATTATCGGTCGCGCACTCGTCTGCCTCGTAGGTTTCGTAACCTTGGCAGTCATCGTGTTGAAGAATCACTTTATTGATATGGCTGCAACCGTAGCCGACACCGAGGTGCCAATGGACCAGGTAGGTTCTGCACTGGTAGGTGCTGACAAGTATGGCTATGTATTGCCATTTGAGTTTATCTCTGTATTCCTGTTGGCATGTATCATCGGTGGTATCTTAATCGCAAGAAAGGAGGATAAGAAATGATTCCAGTACAATATTTCTTCGTGCTCTCAGCACTCTTGTTCTTCATCGGAGTCTATGGCTTCTGTACACGCCGTAACCTCGTTGCCATGCTCATCTCCATCGAGCTTGTGCTGAATGCAGCCGACCTCAACTTCGCTGTGTTCAACCGCATCCTCTTCCCAGGACAGTTGGAAGGTTTCTTCTTCACATTGTTCTCTATCGGAGTAGCAGCAGCCGAGACAGCCGTAGCTCTCGCTATTATTATCAACGTTTACCGCAACTATCACAGTGACCAGGTGAACAGTATTGAAAACATGAAATTCTAAAAGACAATGGAATACAATTATGCATTTTTGATACTTCTTCTGCCATTCCTGAGCTTCCTGGTTCTGGGACTTGTGGGTATGAAGATGAAAAGACCGGTAGCAGCACTCATCGGTACCGTATTGATGGGCTGTGTATTCGCGATGTCTGTCTATACAGCATACGAGTACTTCTTTGCAGTGGGTCGCGATGCCTCTACAGGTATGTACCCAACTGTTACCGTATTTAATTTCACATGGTTGAAGTTTACTGAGTTGCTCACCTTCAACATCGGTTTCCGTCTGAGCCCAATCTCTGTATTGATGCTCATCGTGATTACCACCGTCAGCTTCATGGTTCACATCTACAGCTTCGGCTATATGGCAGAGCGTGATGAGAACTACAAGGTTGAGGAATATGAGAAGGGTATGCAGCGTTTCTACGCTTACCTGAGCCTCTTCACCATGTCTATGTTGGGCTTGGTAGTAGCTACCAACATCTTCCAGATGTATCTTTTCTGGGAGTTGGTGGGTGTGTGCTCATACCTGCTCATCGGTTTCTACTATCCAAAGCATGCTGCAGTTCATGCCAGCAAGAAGGCGTTCATCGTAACCCGTTTCGCTGACCTCTTCTTCCTCATCGGTATCCTGTTCTACAGCTTCTATGTAGGAACCTTCAACTATGACTTGAATGCTCAGCCAGAGCTCAACTCAGCTTTGGCAGGTGCAGCTTGGGTGATGCCAACAGCGTTGTTCCTCATGTTTATCGGTGGTGCCGGTAAGAGTGCGATGTTCCCATTGCACATCTGGTTGCCAGATGCGATGGAGGGTCCAACACCTGTTTCTGCTTTGATCCACGCCGCTACCATGGTTGTAGCCGGTGTTTATCAGGTAGCCAGCCTCTTCCCAATCTGGGTACAGTATGCTCCTGAGACATTGCACTATGTAGCTTACATTGCAGCCTTCACCGCATTCTATGCAGCAGCCGTAGCTTGCTGCCAGCGTGATATCAAGCGTGGTCTGGCTTTCTCTACTATCTCTCAGATTGCCTACATGCTCGTAGCGCTCGGCGTTTGCTTCGCTGTAGATAACCACCATGGTGGTTTGGGTTATATGGCTGGTATCTTCCACCTGTTTACCCACGCTATGTTCAAGGCATTGTTGTTCCTCTGCTCTGGTGCCATCATCGTCATCATCGGCAGCAACTTCAAGGAGTACATGGGCGGTCTGCACAAGTACATGCCTATTACCAACATCTGCTTCCTCATCGGTTGCTTGGCGATTGCAGGTATTCCTCCATTCGCAGGTTTCTGGTCAAAGGATGAGATTATCTCAGCATGCTTCCAGTTCTCTCCATTCATGGGCTGGTTCATGACAGTGGTAGCTGGTATGACTGCATTCTACATGTTCCGTCTCTACTACGTTATCTTCTGGGGACAGAGCTACTATGAGCTTGATCCTGAGAACCGTCGCAAGCCACAGGAGGTTCCTTTCGTGATGTGGGGTCCATTGGTATTCCTCGCCATCATCTCTTGCCTTTGCGGTTTGATTCCATTCGGTCATTTCGTATCTGCTACAGGTCAGAGCTACGATATCCATATCGACATGAGTGTGGCAACAACATCTGTTATTGTTGCTATCATCGGTATCGGTCTGGCTACATATATGTATGCTCCTAAGAAGACTCCATTGGCTGACGGCTTGGCTAAGAAGATGCCTAAGTTGCACAAGGCAGCCTTGAACCGTTTCTATATCGACGATGCTTGGCAGTTCTTCACCCATAAGATTGTCTTCGGTCTGTTCTCTAAGCCAATCGCATGGTTCGACCGTCGCGTTATCGATGGTACCTTCAACTTCATGGCTTGGGGTACACAGGAGGCAGGTGAAACCATCCGCCCATGGCAGAGTGGTGATGTTCGCAGCTATGCTATCTGGTTCCTCACCGGTACCGTGGCATTGACATTGTGCCTGCTCGCACTTCTTTAATGAAAGTCTCACAATTAAGTAAATAGAAAAGAAATGAATTTAAGTATATTCGTCATAGTACCACTCCTGATGTTGCTCGGCCTCTGGTTGGCACGCAACGATAAGCAGGTTCGTGGTGTGATGGTAGCAGGTGCCAGCGTATTGCTCGGTCTCTCCATCTATTTGGTGTTTGCATTTCTCGAAGCTCGTGAGACAATGCCAGCCGACCAAGCTCCGATGCTCTTCACCTACTGTGTGCCTTGGTTTGAGCCATTGCACATCAACTATTCACTCGGTGTGGATGGTATTTCTGTAGTGATGATTCTCCTGACTTCAGTCATCGTGTTCACCGGTACATTTGCTTCTTGGCAGATGGAGCCAATGAAGAAGGAATACTTCCTCTGGTTCACACTCTTGAGCATCGGTGTATACGGCTTCTTCATCTCTATCGACATGTTCACCATGTTCATGTTCTATGAGGTAGCGCTGATTCCAATGTACCTCCTCATCGGTGTATGGGGTAGTGGTGCGAAGGAGTATTCAGCCATGAAGTTGACCTTGATGTTGATGGGTGGTTCAGCCCTTTTGGTTATCGGTATCCTGGGTATCTACTTCTACAGTGGTGCTCAGACCTTCGAAATCCTCGATATCGCTCACCATACCAATGGTGCTCATGCGATTCCAGAGAGCGTGCAGAACGTGTTCTTCCCATTGCTCTTCATCGGTTTCGGTATCCTCGGTGCTCTGTTCCCATTCCACACATGGTCTCCTGATGGTCACGCTAGTGCGCCAACAGCCGTATCTATGTTGCACGCTGGTGTATTGATGAAGCTCGGTGGTTATGGTTGCTTCCGTATCGCCATGTTCCTCTTGCCAGCTGCTACTCACGGATTCTGGATTAAGGTATTCCTTGTGCTGACTACCATCTCTATCGTATATGGTGCTTTGTCAGCATGTGTACAGACCGACTTGAAGTACATCAACGCTTACTCATCAGTTTCTCACTGTGGTATGGTGCTCTTCGCTCTCTGTATGATGACCGAGACAGCCGCTACTGGTGCTATTCTCCAGATGTTGTCTCACGGTTTGATGACCGCCCTCTTCTTCGCCGTTATCGGTATGATTTACCATCAGGCTGGTACACGTGACGTACGTTATCTGGGTGGTTTGATGAAGATTATCCCATTCCTCTCAGTAGGTTATGCGGTAGCTGGTTTGGCTAACCTCGGTTTGCCAGGTTTCTCAGGTTTCGTAGCCGAGATGACCATCTTCGTAGGTGCCTTCCAGAATGCAGATACATTCCATCGTGTATGTACCATCATCGCATGTACCTCAATCGTTATCACAGCGGTTTACATCTTGCGTTGTGTTGGTAAGATCCTTTATCAGAAGGTTCCTAATCCAAAGTTGGAGAAGCTTCACGATGCTACCTGGGACGAGCGTATCGCTGTAGCAGGTCTGATTGCCTGCGTTGCAGGTCTCGGTATGTTCCCACTCTGGGCAGAGGAGATTATCATGGACGCCGTAGGTCCTATCTTTAGTGTAATCATGTAATAAATATCAGAAGAAATGAATTACAGTCAATTTTTAAATATGATTCCAGAAGCTACCCTGATGGTAGTTCTGTTGATCACTTTCATTGCTGACTTCTGCAGTTCCAAGAGCGCAGACCGTAAGTGGTTCAATCCTCTGGTATGTCTCTTGATGGTGGCTCATATTGCCATCAACATCTTCCCAACAGAAGCCACAGAGGCATTTGGCGGCATGTACACCACAAGTCCTGCTGCCGGTGTCTTGAAGACTATCCTGGCGCTGGGTACCCTCATCGTGATGGTACAGGCTAAGGAGTGGTTGAGCCGCAAGGACACAGCCTTCAAGGAGGGTGAGTTCTATATGCTGATTATCTCTACCTTGCTCGGTATGAACATGATGGTTAGTGCCAACCACTTCCTCCTGTTCTTCCTCGGTCTCGAAATGGCATCTGTGCCAATGGCTTGCTTGGTAGCATTCGATAAGTACCGTCACAATTCTGCTGAGGCAGGTGCTAAGTTCATCCTTACTGCTACTTTCTCTAGTGGCGTGATGATCTACGGTATCTCTCTGCTCTATGCAGCTTGTGGTACTTTGTACTTCAACGATATGGCAAACGTTATCTCTGCATCTCCATTGACAATTGCCGGTATGGTATTCTTCTTCAGTGGTCTCGGTTTCAAGATTTCCTTGGTTCCTTTCCACTTCTGGACAGCCGATTCATACCAGGGTGCACCAACTACCGTTACAGGTTATCTGTCAGTAGTATCTAAGGGTGCTGCAGCGTTCACTCTCTGCGCTATTCTGATGAAGGTGTTCCAGCCAATGGTAGAGTACTGGACTGTGTTGCTTTACATCGTGATTGTACTTTCTATCACTATCGCCAACCTGTTTGCCATCCGTCAGAGCGACCTGAAGCGTTTCATGGCATTCTCTTCTATCTCTCAGGCTGGTTACATCATGTTGGCTGTGGTAGGTAACTCAGCGATGAGCGTGAGCGCTTTGACTTACTATGTACTGATTTACGTAGTAGCCAACCTGAGCGTGTTCACCATCATCTCATCTATTGAGGAGCACAACAATGGTACTGTTCAGATGGACAGCTATAATGGTTTGTACAAGACCAACCCACGTCTGGCATTCCTGATGACCTTGGCTTTGTTCTCATTGGGTGGTATTCCTCCATTCGCTGGTATGTTCTCGAAGTTCTTCGTGTTCATGGCAGCCGTTGGAACTCACGATATCCACACCACATTGGGAGCATGGGCATACGGCGTAGTATTCATCGCGTTGGTAAATACAGTTATCAGCTTGTACTACTATCTGCTCATCGTGAAGGCAATGTTCATCAAGCACAGCGATAATCCGCTTCCTACTTTCCAGAGCGCATGCTCAACCAAGTTGGCGCTTGCTATCTGCACCGTAGGTATCGTAGCATTTGGTATTTGCTCATTCGTCTTCGACTGGATTTCAGTTGCAGTGAATGCGTAAATCATCAATAATTTATAAAAATCCCAGCAATCGGTAAAAGATTGCTGGGATTTTTTTTGGTATTGTCTGAATTTTGCAGTAATTTTGCACCCCGAAAGAGGCATGGTGCCTCCAAGTAATCAATAATAAATATTAATTAATCAATATAAAAAATGGATAAGTTACCAATGAATGATGTTCCGATGCTCGTAAGCGCCATCAACTTCCTGCTTCGTGACCACGAGTTTGAAACACTCGATGAAATTTGCTATCACTTCAATGTGAACCGTGCGGCATTAGAGGCCAAAGTGGCTACCCAAGGATTTGAGTGGTCAGAGCAGCAGAAGAAATTCTGGTAAGAGTGCCCTATAAACTATTAATTATAAACTATTAATTAAATATGAATTCTCCTCGACCCTTGTGGAAGTCTGTACAAGACTATGTTTTGATTGCGATAGGTATGATATCCTACGCCATCGGATGGAATGTTTTCCTTTTGCCTACCAATGTAACGGCAAGCGGATTACCTGGTATCTCTAGTATTATCTATTGGGCAACCGGTTGCCCGGTTCAAATTCCGTATTTTATCGTCAACGCCACCTTATTAATATGTGCGTTCAAGATTTTGGGAGCTAAGTTCTGTGTCAAGACCGTTTATGCCGTTATTGTGGTAACCATCCTGACCTCATTCTTTTCCAGCCGTTTAAGTGATATTCATCTTCTGCAGAACCAGCCTTTATGGGCAGCTTTCCTGGGTGCCGTTTTCTGTGGTTGCGGAATCGGACTCGGTTTCTCGGTAGGAGGAAGTACGGGTGGTACGGATATCATCGCAGCCATCGTCAACAAGTATCGCGACATATCCCTGGGTAGAGTGATTATGATATGTGACATCTTCATCATCAGTTCCAGCTATTTTGTTGTCCATGATTGGGAGAAGGTGTTATATGGTTATGTGGTTCTTTGCGTTCAGGCATTCTGCATCGACCAGGTGGTGAATAGTCGCCGTAGGAGTGTACAGTTCTTCATCATTTCACAGAAGTATGAGGAGATAGGCAAGCGCATCAATGTAGATGCCGATAGGGGAGTAACGGTGGTGAACGCCAGCGGTTTTTATTCCGGTCAGGATGTGAAGATGCTTTTCGTGTTGGCCAAGCAGCGTCAGGCACCTGCCATCTTCCGCCTTATCAGCGAGATTGATCCTCATGCCTTCGTCAGTCAGAGTGCCGTTATCGGTGTGTATGGTGAAGGTTTTGATAAGATAAAATATAAAAGCAAAAAAGAGCACGGAGTATAATATTCCGTGCTTTTTTTATGCATCAGGAAAAGTCAGGTGATGGTACATGCCAGTAATCCGGAAAAGGGACAGTCTGTGACCGTTGGCGAGGCTAACATTATTGCCTTAGCTTTCGGAGTTCTTCTATCATGCGTCCCAGTTCTGAGAACGTATAATCTCTATTGCCTTCGCTTTTTTCCGAAACCGAACGATTGGAATTGTCAATAGCAACAGACAAACTACCACCTTTCTTCTCAAAGTAAGAATGGAGACCTCTGCTTTTAATAAAGAAGTCTATCTTTTTTCGATAATCGCAACATTGGTTTAAATCTCTCAACAAAGGCTCTTGTTCTGCATACATCTTTGATGTATAACGGAAATAATAAAGAAAGAACAACTCGGTGCAAAGATGAGTTTCAAAGAACTTGACCTCGCAAAAGATTCCTTTCTTGGGCTTATCAATTGTTGAAGCATACTTCTTTTTCAAACGGGCATATTGCGAACGTTCTGGCTCTCTATCCTTGGTATCCATGTCTATCACGCAGAAGATATGGTTATAACCAAGGGAAACGCCTTCTTCTATCTTATGTTCCAACTCCTTCAGACTCGTGTGCTTAGGATAGTCGGGCTTGATAGTTAAACCTTTCAGTTCATCACATAGCGACTTGAAATAGAAAAACTCGGTTGGTCCTTCTCCCAATATCAGTGTTGTATTTCTTTGCTTGCCCATAACTTACCCCTCCAAATCTACAAATATAGAACCTAATTCAGGCTTTGCTCCTAATCTGCCAATTCGATACGAATTGTAGAGCGAGAGATTCTTATGCAAGCCATAAGAATCACCACGACTATACTCCGACGAAGCAGTCTCCTTGTTTTTCTCTACAAACCATACCACGCCACGATTGTCATTAATCATGTCTTGCGATAGCAAGGTGGTCTCTTGGCTTGTAATCAACAGTTGTGACTGGTCCGAATTAAACAGGAAAATGTTGAGATAATAGAACAACAGATCATAATGCAAATCTTCTCCCAGCTCATCCAGGTAATAGATGTGGTTGCCACTTATCAAATCGTATAGTGTATCCAAAATACGAATGAACTTAAGTGTTCCCTTGGATTGTAATTTAAGAGAGATATCAAAAGTTCCTTTCTTGGAATGATTTTCAAAGACTACCGATTCAACCGTTGGACGCAACAGTTCGTTCTTGACAGATGTCGGAATAGATTCTTTCTGAATATGCTCACGGAAATCCTGAGATAGCGAACGGTCTTCCAACACAGGGCGAAAATCTGTGATATTCAAATCAGCCTTTTTCAACATCTGACAGAAAAACTGATGCTTGTTTTTGTCTTCATACGCAGCCTTTAGAATCTCAACGACACCTCTGCTTTCGGTATCACCATCCACATTATGGTAATGAACCATGATGTATGAATGAAGCTTTGCCAATGGCTCTATGTCTTCCTTAAAGGTGTTTTTAAGGCAAACCGACAGGACACTATGATTATTGAGCGTATTCTCACGAATACTGTCTTGGGTTTTTTGTAGCAAGCGAAGACTTGAACCAAACTTGATTTCAGCCTGTAGATTATCTCCCTTGTAGGTACGTTCGTAAAAAAGAGCCTTGGAGCCTTTAGGATAATAATTAAGCTCTTCATGGAGAATCAAGTTGACGTCAAACTGCACTTGATAGTCATAACGAACTCCCTCTGCATAAAAGGAAACAAACATTTCTGTAGGTTCACTCTTTGTCAATGCAAAAGGAATACATCTTGTAATCTTCATATTAGCGTTTCCCTTTGGATAAGCCAAAAGATGGAAAACCTCATCCAATGCCCAGAGCATGTTGGATTTACCAGAAGCATTCGAGCCATATAACACACCTAATTTATAGAGGCATGTACCATCAGGCATCTCCGCCACAAGTTCGGAAGCAGAACCCTTTGCAACAAAGTTCAGCTCCTGTTTGTCGCCAATCGACAAGTAATTCTTTACCCAAAAATTTCTTATCATATTCTGAATATTTTGTCTAATTTCGTATTTTGCCTACAAAAATACGGAAAATATTTCGTAAATCGGATAAAATACCGGAGATTTTTTAGATTAATATGATATTTTGCTTGAAAAGGAGAGAAAACGTTTACATATTTGTTCTTCAATAGAATGTCTTTTCCGAAATAATTGTAGTTCGCTCTATGAATACAGCTAAGGCAGAACCCTAAGATAATTACGAGTCTGCTGTTTTATTATGGTATGTTGACCATCAAGGGAACTCGTGGCGATAAGATGATATTGGGTATTCCAAACAATAATGTCCGTAAGTTGTATAATGATTGTTTGTTGGAGCAATAATTATTTCTTACTCATTATGCAACCAAGCATAGTTATATCCTGGAGCTGAAGGTGTTGTCGAAGAAAGATTACGAGTCAAAACCAGAGGATGGCAAACTCTCTAAGGCAGAAACCCAATGGCAAGAGGCTGAGGAACAAATCAAGCGATATGCCGCAGCTCCAAGGGTCGAGGCGCTACGCCAAGGTACAACGCTCCATAAAATCATCATGCAGTTTGTAGCAGGTAAGTTGGTGAGGATGGAGGAAGTGGTATGTTGAGAGATATTGAATAAATTTAGACGTTGGAACAAAAATAAGCATAGTAATAAAAAACTTTTTGTAAAAACTGTTGCAGAAAAATCCCTTGTCCAAGTATCTATGTTTGGACAAGGGATATCTTAATTTTCAACTAGTTTAGACGGCTATTCCAGACCATCACCAGGATTTGTGGTAGTACTACCACCTGAAGTTGAATCACCACCTGAAGTTGAATCACCACCCGAAGTTGAATCACCACCTGATGGGATTGTAGTTCCACCCACCACGCTGCTAGCTCTTCTCACGCTAGCTACACTGTTGAGGTTGGCATTGCTCAAGATACCTGTGGCACGAGCACGGAGTTTTACGCTGCCAATGTTGTTGGCCACGCTGAAGTCAGCCTCTGTCTTTGCACCTTCCTTGTTACGGATACCGACCGAGAAGATGGCGAGATTGTCAATCTTCACATTCTTGCCAGCCAAGAGCTGCTCCTTGATACACTTTACCATCGCTGTCATCATGCCCAGGCACATGGCCTCAGAGAAACCTGTGTTATGTTCCTCCATGTGCTTGGCTAGGGCTGCAAGATTCATCGTTTCCTCCACTACAGGGTAAGCATACCACTTGCCGTAAGCAGGACTTTTCTTGTTCTTGTTTTCTTTTACTACATACTTAATCATAATGATAAAAATTTTGAGTTAACTACTGCCGACTCCGCTCTCCTCTTTACCCACAGCCTCATACTCTTCGCCCATAGGCGTATGAGAAAAGCTTCATCGCATAACCCCCTTGGATTACAATGCAAATATACCACTTTTCTCTTCGCCGACTATACGATGCCATACGTTGCGTGAGATAGCAAACGTTAGAGGGACATTCTTAGTAGGAAAGCCTTGGCTATCCCCCTAGAATGTCCCTCTTTACTTTATGGCTCACCCAGGTATTCAGCGATTACCGCCACCTGCTTGGGTGTGAAAAACTTGTCCGACTTGCGGTAGCCCATCTTCATCAGTCCCTCGCTCAACTCAGGATTGCGATGAATCCACGACATGAGATGATTGACTGCTGTATGGGCAGAACCTGCATCTGGGAAGTACAACATGGCAAGCTCTGACTTGCCGTATGCCTTTACCTTGAATTCCATCATATTTTTCTCTGTATTTACATTGATATACGATATAATGATTACAACCTTGCAGGGCATAAGTATCATACTTAGGAGCCTTAAGTAGCATAGTTAGCACTCACAAAGATAATACTTACACCCCAAAAGCAAGATACTTATTTCTCCTCAACTTTAGCCTTACAATAAAAGCCACGACGAAGAGGAGTGATGATGCGATACACATTGCTCATCTGGCTGAGCATCCTTTGTGCGGTTCGCTTGCAGATTTTCTTCGTCTCAGCGCAGGCTAAGAAGTCGGCTGTGCGAAACTCGCCATCAGGAAGCGACTGGTAGACGCTAAGTTCATCAGCGTTTAAGTTCACCCCCGAATTGGCAAAAGGATTTTCATTCTCCTTGGCTAATACTGCATACACACGAGCCGTATGGTTGATGAGGCAACCCATGATGCTCATTGCTGTATGGAAATCACGGTCATCACACACCAAGGCTCGCTCATCAGCAGTGAAAATGTCATCCTTCTTATTCCAATCCGACAAACGACGCAGGGCAGTCAACACCATTGCATAACGGAAGTTGGCAAGAGCCATACGAAACACAAAGGCATTGAAACCTGCTCCCAACATCTGAAACTGCTCGCAAAGTGTCTCTTCGTAGGTGGAGAGAAATTCCTGCTGCTGTGCCTTGCTCATGACAAACTGGATAGGATTGCCCTTTCTCTCCAACAGAGCGTGATAGAGAGGCAATAAGTCCTCGCCCATCTGCTTATAGGTGTCTTCCAAAGGGGAGTCGCTACGGGCGAATACATCGTGAAACTCCACCGTGTCGTCAGGCAGGTTGTAGAACTGGAATCTACTGCCCAAGCCATTCTCAAACGATGGGAAAAGACGAGGGATCTGGCCAGGGGTGCAGGTGATGAACGCTGAGAGACGTGGATTTTCGATATCGATATGAATTTTATCACTCACACGAGTCATAGAAACCGTCTCGTGATGATACACCTTACGCAATAAATCAGAATAGTGACCATAGTCGGAATCTAGCATGTTCGACACGGTATCGGCCTCTGTCTCAAACATCATGCCCCATCCACCGTTGGCATCGAGGGCACGATATACAGCAGAAGAAGTGCTATTACCTGGCATAAATGGGTCGCGAAAGACAGGCTCCTTAGGAGCAGGTCCACGCTCTCTCTTGTTCTTACCCTTGCCCTGAGCCTCATAAGCAGCCATATCCTCATCATACTGAGCCTTCGAAGCCTCAAATTGTTGACGCATCTCCCGTTTCACTGGTCGAGCCAACAGCTTGCAGAAAATCAAATCTCCCTTTTTTGTTGCGGCAGTGCCATCCATGAGGGTAAAAAGCGGTGCAAATACACGACGACCATCATAGATGCCGTAGATACCACTCTGTACTTCGGTCGAACCATTGGCACCACCCATCAAACCCGATGTCACATTCAGAATGCCCAAGAGCATCTTGTCTCTGCTCACAGTATCCGGGTGGATTTTATAGACGTTACGGAGGCAAAAAGGCAAATCTTTCTCATTCACCTTATCGGAGAAAGTGTAACCTGTAGAAATAGTTTGCGCCACTGGTGCCATAGTGCCATGTGCCATTTCCTTATCCAAAATACCAGAATTCTTATATTTTTCTATATTTTCTATATTTTTGGCATTTGGCACATTGGCGCAAGTGGCACGAACTGTCCCCTCTCTTGGGATAGTTTTCAGGTCGACGCCAGCTTTCTGAGCCATCTTGAAGAAGGTATTGATGGTGACGCCTTTTCCTTTACCCTTCATGCAACTCGTATATTTCTTGTCGCACTCCTCATAATTGTACTCGGCATTCATGCTGCTCAACAGGTGAAAGAGTTCTCTTCCATCCTCACCCAACCCATCGGCTAGGGCGAAACCTAATTTGATCCACCCTTCTTTGTAAGGGGTCGTAATGTCAATATGACGATTGACGAGTATGAAAACAATGAACTTCACCTTGTCATAGAGATTAACATCCCCACTTGGAACATCCTTTTTTCGATGTCCTCCAACGCTTTTTTTGTGCAAAGTCTCTTGCTTTGTCTTGTCTTTCCCTGGAAGGGAGGTTCCATTAACAGTACCTGCAAAAACATCCAAGTCGAACTGACTCAAGTTGTCCTTTTTATTTTCTTCTTTCATATTTTTATCCTGTTTAATGTTTATAAATTTAAAATAATTGAAAGCTAGGGTTGATTACCATATTTGCATCCCAGCAGAGAAAACATGCCGAGGCTACATTCGCTGGCGCCGAGTCAGCCTCCAAACCATAAGTCTGGAGGAGATAGTTGCGCACGGCTCGATACCATTTTTCGTGGGAACCACGAGAGAGGTCGATATGCGTAACCCACTTCACTCCATCGCCACGCGGACTGGTAAACATCAGCATGGTTTCGAAGAATCGGTCTTGTTCCAGCAGATGTCTAGCCTTCCAAAGGTTCTCATTTCCACCGAGGTGGTCGAAGTCGAAACATAGTAGTCCCGAATGCTGTAAGAGTCCATTTTGGTTACGGTAGGCGAATGTTCCACTGAAGGTTGCGAATGGCAAATAGCTAGCCTTGAAGAGCTTTTGCTCCTTCTCGTCTTTAATGCCCCTAAGTTGCTCGGTGAGTTTCATCATCTTCATCGAGTTCATCCAACAATATACATCCCCCAGGGTACCTTGCTTGTAAGGTCTCTGGCTAGATGGCTTGTTGATGCCAGCAGCAAAGAGGCTGAAACGAGCTGGTGTTACATCTTTCATGTCATTTCGGCTTTAGGAAGTTCGACACTAGCGATGGCTTCTGCATGAGCATTAGTCTCACTTACTCTTTCAGCCGCCATTCGCTTGCGATAGGCTACAGCCAATGGCGTGTTGGCGTGGAGAAGCATATCATCGATTGCTTCTCCGAGCGATAATACCTTGTTCATAATACTTTGGGTATTAAAACGTTGTCCTAGCACTTACTTGGGTTATATAGGACAACTTATGTTATTCGTCCCCAAGCCATCGGACCGTGCTCAGTTTTATACTGCTGACTAACATCTTATAAAAAGAATGCAGCAGAATTCCGATGTTCTAGAATTCTGCTGCAAAGATACAATATGTGGAAATGTGAGTTCACCTTTTCTCACCTTTTCTCACGTTTACTCAACTATATTCAACTATATTCTACTATATTCAACTAATTTACTCAAATTAATAAACTGTTTTTAAATATCTTTGTTTATATAATTACACCAATTAGTTAATGTAGGTTTATAAAGACCATGCTCATTTAGAACCTTCCATAAATCACTACGACTAGACTGTTTTGAAATCTTTCTATTATTGACATAATCTGCCGCTACTTTCACGATTTCAGGGTTATTACTTATGCCGTCTATTTCTTCTAAAAACGAAATTACATCTGGAACGCTGTTGTAAAAAATAGGTAGCAGTTCGTCAATTAATTCCTTATCCTCCAATTCTCCAGACTTATTAACCATTGAAGAATAATCTTTAAGCTTATCATCCCCTAAAAAAAGAGCATAAGCATTCATAACATCTTCCAAGTTATATGGTTTGCCATTTTCATCTTTATAATAGCCGTAGTTACAAGTTGTTATGATGAACTTCTTCATATTCTTTCTACTCTTTGGATCCAAATGTATAATATTATTTGTAACGCTATCATGAGAATTCTCCATAGACTTACTTTCGTACCATGTAGCACGTTCCTTGTCCAACAAATATTCTATGTCATCAAGCAGTTGCAATCCTTCATCTGTAGTATACAAATCAGGAGTATCTCTTTCACAAGCTAATAGCTTAAGCTTTGAAAGAGATTTAGCTATCGCAAGAATTTCACGATTAGTTTTCTCTCCTTCAAATATATTTTTGAGCTTTTCTGTGTTTTTTTTATAATAAACAAGAATCTCATAGCTATACTTTGTCAACTTCTTTTCTTCAAGAATATGGTTGAGCATGGCTATCTCTAGACTTTTCCAATTATCCAAAGCAGCACGTCCTTTTGTTTTTATCTGCGAAGAAATCACTTCACCCACCTCGTCAACATTTACTTTGACCATATCACAGGCTTTGAGTTCGCTAAGTGCCACTCTAAACTGGGCATCCGTCAATCCTGCCGGTGCCTCCTTATGCTGTTCTCCATCTGCGAGATGTTTCAGCACAACTACTTGTAAATTAGTAAACATATTGTTTCTTATTTTAAATAATTGCCTCAAAATTACAAAAATATTCCAATAAAAAAGAAGAAAAATCAAAAAAAACACAATTATCTCCATAATTTTTATTACTTTTGCACCTAGGTTATCCTTATTATTAAGGAAAAGCCAAAGACATTGTGGGTAAAAACAAAAGCATTCGCTATTATTTCGCGTTTAGCCAAGAGCCTCGGAAACTCAATTTGGAATAAAAAGCACGAAAATAATATGTGACAGGTGGCTCGTATAGTAGCCTCTGGTTTCCTCAGACAGCGATGCACACGCTATAGGCGTGGTGCATTCTTAGAGGATTCCGGGGCTCCATTCCGAGGCCGCCCCGTGCTAAACGCGATAAGAGGCATCACGCCTTTTTTATACCCTATTGCGTTTTGCGGATTGATAGTTGGGTGCGTAACAACTATCAATAATTATGGCAAATAGTACATTATCAAATGCTAAGGCTGCCAAGAAAGACGAGTTCTATACCATGTTTTATGATATAGAAACCGAAATGGAAGCCTATCTCGATTACAATCCAGATGTATTTCGTGGCAAGACGGTTCTTCTGCCTTGCGATGACCCGGAGTGGAGTAACTTCACTAAATATTTTGCACAGAACTTTGAAGATTTGGGTTTGAAGAAACTCATCTCAACGAGCTATGCTATTAATAGCAAGGTTATTAAAGCAGGAATTCAAACATCCTTTTTGGAAACAACTTCTCCAAAGTTTGACAAGTCTAAGACTAACACCCATGGTAAAATTTTCGTTTTAGAAAAAGACACTACTGGTGATGGTAAAATCAATCTTGAAGACTTGGAGTGGGACTATCTTGAAGGAGATGGTGATTTCAGGAGCGAAGAGGTTAAAAAGTTAAGAGATGAAGCGGATATTATTGTAACCAATCCACCATTCTCGCTTTTTAGAGAGTTTCTTGCATGGATTGTTGAGGCTGATAAGCAGTTTATCATTATTGGAAATATAAACTGTGTTACCTATAAAGAAGTATTCCCATTGCTTAGAGATAATAAGGTTTGGATGGGATGTACTATCCATAGTGGAGACCGTGAATTTGGAGTTCCAGATGAATATCCTTTGGAAGCAGCAGGATGCAGAATTGACGAAAATGGAAAGAAATACATTCGTGTAAAAGGGGTAAGATGGTACACTAATATAGACCATGGTCGTCGCCACAATCCATTGTCTTTGATGTCTATGGCTGATAACATTAAATATAGTAAGCATAAGGATATTCAAGGAAAAAAGTATCAGCATTATGACAATTATGATGCCATTGAAATTCCGTATACAGATGCAATTCCTTGTGATTACGAGAATTTAATGGGTGTGCCAGTTACCTTTCTTGATAAATATTGTCCAGAGCAATTTGATATTATTTGGCAAGCATGTGGAAATACAAGAGCTTCTGCACCTAAGGAAATATTAGATGAAGTCGGATACACCATTCATCCTGAGGATAGAGGTGGATGTGGAGTCGTAAATAATAAGCGACAATATGCTCGAATATTAATCCGTAAAAAACAATCATAATATGGAAAAGAAGTTGAAAATATATACAGTAAAGGAGTTATGTGAAGGTTTTACATATAGTGATGTTGACGGAAAGGGGTTGTATGGTTTAGCGGGTAAGCTAACCATACAGCCAGAGTATCAGCGCAACTATCTCTATAGTGAGAATCATAGTGAGAAAGAAGCCGCTGTTATAGATTCCGTCTTGAAGGGATATCCTTTAGGTTTGCTCTATTTCAACAAACTTCCTGATGGACGTTTAGAGGTACTTGATGGACAGCAACGCATTACAAGCCTTGGTAGGTACTTGATAAGAAAGTTTTCTATCATGAGAAATAACAAACCGTATAAAATCTATTCGTTGAATGATGAAGAACGAGAACTCATAGAGAATACAGAGTTAATCGCATACATTTGCGAAGGCACGGAGTCAGAAATCAAGGAATGGTTTGAAATTATCAATATCGGTGGTATCAAGCTCAATGATCAGGAGAAACTGAATGCGATTTATTCAGGACCTTTCGTTAGTGCAGCCCGAAAGGAGTTTAGTAATAAGGATGATAGTCATATACAGAAATGGGGATGCTACATCTCTGGCTCAGCCAACAGACAGGAAATTCTGCAAGAAGCCTTGAGATGGGTTAGTCATGGCAACATCAAGGATTATATGCAGGAGCATCGTCGTGATACCGATATCAATGAACTCAAACTATATTTCAACGATGCCATTTCATGGATAGAGCAGACTTTTGATGATATCTATCCCAAGATGAAGGGATTGAATTGGGGAGAACTCTACGAAAAGTACCATACTACTCCATACGATCATATCAAGGTTTCACAAAAGGTGAAAGAGCTTTATAACGATCCATGCGTTCAAGATAAAAAAAACGTATTTGAATATGTGCTTGGCGGTTGTAAGGATACAAGACTTCTGAATGTCCGTGTCTTTGATGATAATACCAAGCGCAGGGTTTATGAACGGCAGACGGCAGATGCCAAAAAGAAGCATGAAAGCAATTGTCGTCTTTGTGCTTGTGGCGATGGACCCAATAAGGATAAAATTTGGGCATTAAAGGAAATGGATGCCGACCATGTACAAGCATGGAGCAAAGGTGGAGCCACAGATGAAAGCAACTGTCAGATGCTCTGCAAGACCCATAATCGGGCTAAAGGAAACAGATAGTTAGAGTATGGACAGAGTGCAAGAGAAGTTAGGAAAGTACCCTTGTTTGGTATGGGTGATAGCATTGATTCCTGTTCTCTTCGGAGGACTTGTATATTTGCTTTATCGTCCTAAAAATATTATTTTGTTTGAGGTATTGAACAAATTGGGTGGTTCCACGACTGTTGATATAGTAAGAAGTAAAGTGGAGCATGTTCATTTGCCGGATTTTGTGGTTTATAGTTTACCTGCAGGATTATGGACAGCATCATATCTTATGGCTATGTGTTTATGTACTAAGCAACTAAATAAGAAAATGAGGCTATCTTTGGCACTACCTCTTCCTATATCTGCAGTTGTATTGGAGTTCATGCAACTGTTTGGCCTTTGTCCTGGTACATTTGATATCTATGATGTGGTGTGCTATGTAATTCCAATTATAATATTTGTAAAATTAGTTTAGTATGAAAAGACAAGATGATTTTGGTGTTGGAGGGGCTTTATTCCTTTCCGTAATTTTTGCTATTATGGCTATATTATCTTACAATTCTGATAAGTCAGGAAATCCCATAGCCATAATACCCGCTATTGGCGTAGTTGTTGGTTTAGTCATGGCTCTTAATGCCAAAAGTAAGGCTTCTGATCGAAAAGCAAGAAAAGAACAGCAGGATATTTTTGCCCAGACGCTGGATTACGATGATTGTTTTGGAAATGGTGACTTAAAATTATATTTTAATTCTCAAAGACAGGACGTGACCATATGCGCAACAACGAATGAAGGTAAAAATATCCAAGTAGTTAGAGATTTTTCTGTTACGGAAACTGTGAAAACAGATAATTATATTGTGTCTTATGATGCAGCCCATAACAAGATATTGCGTATAAAGACTAACAATGGCAATATATTGCTTAAAGAATTCAATCTCAATTATACGTTTAAAAATTGGAATATAGTAATGAAGAAATCTATTCCGGCAGTTAAGGCATATAATGATTATGCTTTCATTACTGATGATGTCAATGAATTTGTTGCCATAGTTACTCCAACAAATATGCATCTGCATCAATATTCTGATATTGTAAGCATTACGTATGAAGAAAATGGTAATGATATGTACAATAAGTCTCTCGGTGGAGCAGTTGTTGGTGGTTTGCTTTTCGGTGGTGTTGGTGCTATCGTAGGTAGTAATACAGCGAAGACTGTTAAAAACAAGAAAATCGAAAGGATGTCTATAAAGATATTGCTCAAGAGTACATCTGATTCTACTATTTTGCTTGATATTTACAAAACAGGAAAAGATAGAGCTGTTCTAGAGACAAAGAATACTGCTGATAAAATTTTCTATGAGGGGCTGATGAAAGAGGTTACGGGCATAAAGGACATTTTTTCCATCATTATAGACATAGTTGATAAGAGTTGTGCAAGCCAAAATCAAAGGGTAAGTGTTTCCTCATCAAATAGCATTGCTGATGAACTGACCAAATTGGTTCAACTCAGAGATGCAGGTATTCTTACGGAAGAAGAATTCCAAGCACAGAAAGCAAAATTATTGCAATAAATGTAAATAGCAGCCCCAACATTGCTTAAATTCCGTACCGCCAAAGTACTCCTGTTATCATGTACTTTGGCGGTATGTTATAATTCTAGCCTGTCAGTATCTATATCGAATACTACAGGCTCATTTATCGGCTCATTTACAGGCTCATTTACAGGCTCATTTTGTATATGCAACGTTAATTTAACTGATGATAGTGCTGTATCGTTACCAAGCGTAGCGGTGTAATCGGTACCATGCTATCGTCATATTTTATATTGAAATAAAAATACCCCAACCCGCTTGAGAAAGTAGGTTGGGGTTATTTGTTATGGTATACAGCATAAAAGAAAAACGTTAGTTTTCACTTTTATCAGTAGCTCAGATTTTGAACCATATCCAAAGGTAGCTGGGTCGCTTTGGCAACCTGTTCTATTGGAAGTCCCATAGCCAGCAAACGTTGAGCAGTTTCTATGTTAGCTTCTATTCTACCTTCCCTTTTCGCTGTATCAATAGAATTCTTGATATCCCGATATGCCATCTTGCTTGCTTCATATTCCCGAATCTCCTGTGGTGTGAATTTGGCAATCTCGGCTTCTTCGAAAAGTCGGTCAAAAACCTTGTCGCACAGCTCCTTTGGGCGTTGGGTAAGCTTATAGAGGTTCTTCAGTGCATATAGCCATTTATCATACAATGTTTCCAGTTCATCCAAAGTCTTGTCGAATTTGGCAATCTCTACATAGATAAACTCCAGCTTATCGTAAAAAATCTTATGGGTAGCGGTATCGCACAACTGTACATGGTGGCGGATTTCCTCCTTGTCGAAGGCGTCCTCGTTCATGTTGAAGTTGAGCAGCGCAACTGTATAGACATGGTTGAGTTTGAAATCCCAGTCACTCCCCTTGGGTGCCTGTTCACGGATAGGGAAAGTAGAGTAGAAGAGGGAACGATCCTTAAAATATGCCTGGTAGGCATTTTGCATTTCAACGATGAACTTCTCGCCGTTTTCTCCTTCGCAATACACGTCGAAGATAGCCTTGCGGTCGGTATAAACATCACCGACGTGCTCCGGGTTCAGATACGAAACGTCCTTAACAACCTGTCTGCCATTGAACAAGCTGTTGAGGAAGCAAATGAGCAAATCCTTGTTCATTGCTGTTCCAAAAATGCGCTTGAAGCCGAAATCGGTCAGCAAGCTGATGTATCGTTCTTCTACCTGTT
The DNA here is from genome assembly GCA_021635485.1 of Segatella copri. Taxonomy (GTDB): domain Bacteria; phylum Bacteroidota; class Bacteroidia; order Bacteroidales; family Bacteroidaceae; genus Prevotella; species Prevotella copri_P. Next base: position 48,728 of record JAJWOH010000004.1, read on the forward strand.
TCATACGCTGTTTGTTTTATATCTTATGCAAAGATAAACTTAATATTTGTAACATCCAAACTTTTAGTGCGTTTTTTTAAATTTTCTTCTGTCACAGTCTTCGTTCCTATCCTGATTTATTCAGGTTTCCCTGATTCCTTCAGTAAAGGGGCGAGGAACTTATAGGTATATCCCTTCTGCTGCTTCACCATTTCTTCTGGTGTTCCGGCAAAGAGGAGCTGACCGCCACCTCGTCCACCTTCCGGACCCATGTCGATGAGCCAGTCGGCGAGTTTGATGACATCAAGATTGTGTTCGATGATAATGACCGTATTGCCACGGTCTACCAGCTTCTGGAGTACATCCATCAGTATGCGGATGTCTTCGAAATGCAGACCGGTTGTCGGTTCATCAAGGATATAGAGCGTCTTGCCCGTATCACGCTTCGAGAGTTCGGTAGCCAGTTTTACGCGCTGACTCTCACCGCCAGAGAGGGTAGTGGAACTCTGTCCTAACCTGATGTATCCGAGTCCTACATTCTGTAATGCCTTGATCTTCTGCAGTATCTGAGGAACATTCTCGAAGAAATCTACCGCCTGGTTGATGGTCATGTCGAGAACATCGGCGATGCTCTTTCCCTTGTATCTTACCTCCAGCGTCTCGCGGTTGTAGCGTTTGCCGTGGCATACCTCACAAGGTACGTAGACATCTGGCAGGAAGTTCATTTCGATGGTCTTATATCCGTTACCCTTACATTCCTCGCATCTTCCACCTTTCACATTGAAGGAGAATCTGCCCGGCTTGTAACCGCGAATCTTTGCTTCGGGAAGTCCTACGAAGAGTGAGCGGATATCGCTGAACACGCCTGTGTAGGTTGCTGGATTGCTGCGAGGCGTCCTGCCAATCGGACTCTGGTCTACATTCACTACCTTGTCGATATTCTCGATACCCTCGATGCTCTCGTATGGCATCGGTTTCTTGAGCGAACGGTAGAAATGCTGCGAGAGGATAGGCTGGAGAGTCTCGTTGATGAGAGTGGATTTGCCTGAGCCGCTGACACCCGTTACGACAATGAGTTTGCCGAGTGGAAAATCAACATCCACCCCCTTGAGGTTGTTGCCCGTAGCTCCGTGAATGGTGATATGCTTGCCGTTGCCTTCTCTGCGGAGGGCAGGCACCTCAATAGCCATCTTGCCGTTGAGATACTGGGCGGTGATGGTATTGGTCTTGAGCATCTCCTGGGGTGTGCCCTGGAAGACAACTTCACCTCCCTTGCGTCCCGCCTTCGGACCGATATCTACTATCCAGTCGGCAGCCCGCATCATATCTTCATCGTGCTCCACCACAATAACGGTATTGCCCAGGTCGCGAAGTTCCTTCAGACTATTGAGCAGACGTTCGTTGTCGCGCTGGTGCAGACCGATGCTCGGCTCATCGAGGATATAGAGCACGTTGACCAGCTGGCTACCAATCTGAGTAGCCAGACGGATGCGCTGGCTCTCGCCACCCGAGAGAGAAGCTGACTGGCGGTTGAGCGAGAGATAATTGAGTCCCACATCGAGGAGGAAGGTAACGCGTGAACGTAACTCCTTGATGATTTCGTGAGCCACCTTCGCTTTCATCGAAGGCAGATGCTGTTCCACTTCTTCAAGCCAATCGCGCAGTTCATCGATGTCGAGACTGGCTACTTCGGATATATTCTTATCCCAGATCTTGAAAGAGAGCGATTCTTTTTTGAGTCGCAAACCATGGCATTCAGGACATTCGATGGTAGAGATAAACTGGTCGGCCCATTTCTTGCCCGCCGCACTCTCGTCATCCTCCATCACTTTCTGCAGGTAGTCGATGATGCCATCGTAGGCGCAGAAGTAGTCGGTAGAAGTATGCACCTTTTCCTTTTCTATCTTCACGTTTTCGAGCGAGCCATAGAGAATTTCCTGCATGGCATCGCCCGGAATCTCACAGATAGGTGTCTTCAGGTTGAGGTCATACTTGCTGAGCAATGATTCTATCTGCCAGAAAATCATCTGGTTCTTGTATTTGCCGAGCGGAGCGATGCCGCCTTCATGGATGCTGAGTTTATCATCGGGAATTACCTTCTTGATATCAATCTGGTTCACCTTTCCCAGACCCTTGCAATGCGGACAGGCACCTTCGGGAGAGTTGAAGGAGAACATGTTAGGAGCTGGATCCTGGTAGGCGATACCCGTTACAGGGTCCATGAGACGCTTGGAGTATGTCTTGGCCTCCTTGGCACCTTTCTCAAGAACCATTACCATGCCGTCGCCCTGTTTCATAGCCGTCGCCACACTCTTGCGGATGCGTTCCTCATCTTCTTCCTTCACCACCAGTTTATCGACCACAGCTTCTATATTGTGGTTCTTGTAGCGGTCGGTTTTCATATTGGGAACGATTTCGAGGATGTTGCCGTCGAGTCGCACATAGAGATACCCCTTTCTGCGCATGCTTTCGAAGAGTTCGCGGTAATGACCCTTGCGCTGGCGTACGAGGGGAGCGAGCAGGAAGATAGCCTTGCCCTTATAATCGCTGAGAATCATGTCGATGACCTGTTCCTCGGTATATTTCATCATCTCCTCGCCACTCTGATAGCTGTATGCAGTACCGGCGCGGGCATAGAGCAGACGGAGATAATCGTAAATCTCGGTGGTAGTGCCCACGGTAGAGCGAGGATTCTTGTTGGTGGTTTTCTGTTCTATGCTGATGACCGGACTCAATCCCGTAATCTTGTCAACATCCGGGCGTTCCATATTACCCAGGAAGTTGCGGGCATAGGCAGAGAATGTTTCGATATATCTGCGCTGACCTTCGGCAAAGATGGTGTCGAATGCCAGTGAACTCTTGCCCGAACCCGAGAGTCCGGTAATCACGGTGAGGGAATCACGCGGAATCTCCACATCTATGTTCTTGAGGTTGTGGACCCGTGCGCCCCATACATTTATCTTTTCTTCTGAATTCATATTCCAATTCTGCTAATTGCTGTTTGCCTAATAGTTACTGTTCTGTTCTTCGGTATAACCTCTGAGCAGGTTGACATCACGTTTGATGTTATACACCACGCCATCTGCCCCCTTCGCCTTGACGAGACAGAAGTAGACACCCTCCTTGACCGGTTTTCCGCGGTAGGTGCCATCCCATCCCGTGGCAGGGTCGGTCCATTCATAGAGTTTCTGTCCCCACCTATTATATATATAGGCGTGGAACTCCTCAATGTTCCGGTAACCATCCTTGGGCTTGTAGATGTCGTTGATGCCATCGCCATTTGGAGAGAAGGCATTCGGCATGAGAAGAGAACTGACCTTGTTCGTCTCTTCTGTGTTGTCCTCCTCGTCGTTGACTTCCTGAGCGTGTAATTGACACGTCAAAAGTGGCAACATGATGCAAAGTAATGCTATTTTTCGTCTCATTTCTAAAATAATTTGTGCAAAGATAATAAAAAGATGAGAGATATTGCGTCAGATGCAAGATTTTTTGTATTTTTGCAGATGAAAACATGAAATATTTGAAGATATCGTTAAAAAAATCTTGAGATATGAGACAAAAAATGAGATATTTCCTGCTGTTCGTTGGGCTTCTGCTCAGTGTCAGCATTGGCGCGCAGACTATAAAATGGCGCGACATTTACACGGTTAAGAAGAAAGATACCATCTTTGGTATCGCCAATAAATATGGATTGAGCCTTCCTGAACTGATGGATGCCAATCCGGAGATGAAGCGTGAGGGATACATGCTGCAGAAGGGAGCTACGCTCTTTATTCCATACACCAAAGACCAGAAGAATCCTAATCAGGTGAACGGTCAGAAGTCGGGGAATGGGGCAACGGTTCAGAAAACTGCTACAGCTCCGGCAACCTCAAAGGCTACTGTTGCCAGAAATGCGGTAAAGGTAGGCGTGATGTTACCTTTGCATAATGTTGATGGCGACGGCAAGCGAATGGTGGAGTATTACCGCGGTTTGCTGCTGGCTTGCGAAACCCTGAAGCAGCAGGGCGCCGATATAGATGTGCATGCCTGGAACGTTCCTATTGATGCTGATATCCGGAATACACTCTTGCAGGAGGGCGCTAACCAATGCGACATCATCTTTGGTCCACTTTATACCAAGCAGGTGGCTCCGCTGACCAACTTCTGCAAGAACTACGGCATCAAAATGGTGATTCCGTTCTCTATCAGCGGAGATGATGTAGAAAGAAACAAAGAGATTTTCCTGGTTTATCAGAGCGATGATGCGCTGAATGATGCGACCATCAAGGCATTCCTGAGCCGTTTTACCAATGTGCATCCTATCTTTGTAGACTGCAATGATTCTACTTCGAGAAAGGGCAACTTTACGTTCGGTCTGCGCAAGGAACTGGAACGCAGGAAAATCAATTATAGCATCACCAATGTGAATTCAAGTATCGATCAGTTTGCCAAGGCTTTCATGCCTTCCAAGCAGAATGTGATTATCCTGAATACGGGACGTTCGCCACAGTTGACTCAGGTATTGAACAAGCTCGACGAATTTGATGCGAAGTATCCGGGTGCAGCCATCTCGCTCTTCGGCTATACCGAATGGCTGATGTATGCCAAGTATAATCTGGAAAGATTCTATAAGTATGATACTTATATCCCTTCCACCTTCTATTATAACCCGAACTCAGCACAGACCAAGGCGCTTGAGGGCCGTTATGAGCGATGGTTCCATCAGCCTATGATGGTGGCACAGCCAAGATTCGCCATCACCGGTTTCGATCACGGAATGTATCTGATTCAGGGCGTCAAGAGATATGGCAAGAACTTTACAGGTGAGCGCCAGCAGATGACTTACCAGCCTGTGCAGACTCCACTCCGTTTCGAGAAGACCAGTAGAGGAGGATACAAGAACAAGAGTTTCCAGTTGATTCACTATACCTTTAATCATCAGATAGAGGCGGTGAAGTACTAGTTTATAGTTTACAATTTATAGTTTACAATTTATTGTTGATAATGAATAGAAATATTGGGCTGCTGATTCTGATGCTAATCTTCGGAATTCCAGTTTCGGCACAGATAGGAGAGCATCGTAATGATTTCGCCATCGGTTTTAATGGGGGCTATATGATGAGTAGCGTAGGATTCACACCCGAGGTACAGCAGAAGCAGCACGGCGGACTGACGGGCGGTTTCTCGATGAGATATACCTGTGAGAAATATTTCAAGACCATCTGTTCTATCTATGCCGAAGTAAACTATGCGCAGGCAGGATGGGAAGAGGATATCCTGGATATGGAGAATAATCCGGTGATTATCACCGAAACCAAAGAGGCGATGGCTTACAAGCGTACCATCAACTATATTCAGGTGCCAATCTTTGCGCATCTGGCATGGGGTAGGGAGACAAGAGGACTGAATATCTTCGTGAATGCCGGTCCGCAATTTGGACTTTATCTGAGTGATTCGCAGAAGACCAACTTCTCGGTAGAGCACATGCCGGCAACCGACAATAACCGTGTAAGTCCGGTGGTGGCTCAGGATACAATGGCAGTCAAGAACAAGCTCGATTATGGTATCGCCCTGGGTCTGGGTGCTGAATACAGTATTCCGAAGGTGGGGCATTTCCTTGCCGAAGCCCGATACTACTATGGCCTGGGAAATATCTACGGTGCTTCTAAGCGTGATTTTTTCGGAAAGAGTAACTACGGACAGATTGTTCTGAAACTCTCTTATCTCTTTGATATCACCAGAACGAAGAACGTGAAACGGAAATAGATGATAATTAATAATTGATAATTAATAATGATAACGGGTTTATCATTTATGTTTTAAAGAAAATGAGTACAACAGAAAAAATGCAGATGAAATTGAGCGACTCTAAGTCAGCTCGCTGGACCGCCCTCCTCATCGTGAGTGTCACGATGATGTTCGGTTACTTTTTTACAGATGTGATGTCTCCACTGGAGCCTCTCTTGACAGCAGCCAAGGGAGCAGAGAATGGTCTCGGACTCGGATGGAATTCGGATGAATACGGCTTCTTCTCTGGAGCTTACGGATACTTCAATGTGTTCCTCCTGCTCCTCTTCTTCGGTGGTCTTATCCTCGATAAGTTTGGCATCCGTTTTACTGGTATCCTTTCTACCGTCCTGATGTTTGGTGGAGCCTTGTTGAAGTGGTATGCTTTAGGTCATGAGTTTGACGGAATGGTTGCTGTACCATTCTTCGGTACTTACAGTACGCAGGTAGTGATAGCTGCTCTTGGCTTTGCCATCTATGGTGTAGGATGCGAGATATGCGGTATCACAGTGAGCAAGGTTATCGTGAAGTGGTTTACGGGCCATGAGTTAGCTCTGGCAATGGGTGTACAGGTTGCTACGGCTCGTTTGGGAACTGCTGCAGCCCTGAGTGCTTCTCTTCCTTTTGCCAAGGCAATGGGTGGAGTATCTGCTTCTGTTGCTTTGGGCGCTGTATTGCTTTGCGCTGGTGTACTGGTTTATCTGGTTTATTGCGTGATGGACAAGAAGGAGGATGCTTCTGTGGCAGCTGTGGCTACTGAGCCGGAAGAAGGTTTCAAGTTCTCTGACTTGGGAGGTCTTTTCAAGACAATAGGTTTCTGGTATGTGGCATTCCTTTGCCTGATGTTCTATGCCGGTGTATTCCCATTCCTGAAGTTTGCTACCAAACTGATGATTTTCAAGTATGGTGTGGATGCTAATCTGGCAGGTCTGATTCCTGCGATGTTGCCATTCGGTACCATCTTCCTCACACCGCTCTTCGGTAGTATATACGATAAGTATGGCAAGGGTGCTACGCTGATGATTATCGGCAGTTGCCTCCTGACCTTTGTGCACGTCATGTTTGCCCTGCCAATCAACTCATGGGTGCTTGCCATCGTGCTGATGCTCATCCTGGGCATCGCATTTGGACTGGTACCATCAGCCATGTGGCCATCTGTGCCAAAGATTATCCCAATGAAACTCTTAGGAACTGCATACGCCCTTATCTTCTATATCCAGAACATCGGACTGGCTCTCATTCCGGTATGGATTGGAAAGGTGAACCAGGCTAACACGGGTGCTGATGGTGTTATCGACTATACCCAGACGATGACCATCTTTGCAGCCTTCGGTGTGATTGCTATTATCATCTCTTTCCTCCTCTTGTTTGAAGATAAGAGAAAGGGATACGGATTGCAGAAGCCTAATGTGAAATAAGTGAAGAGCGAAGAACAAAGAGCAAATTGAGTGAAGAGTAAAAAACGAAGAGTGAAGAATCCGTTTGCTCTTTGTTCTTCGAAATCTTTGAAAGTATAATTTTTAAAAGAAAGGAAATAACCATGAATGCGACACCTGAATCATTGATTAAGGATTATGCTGACCCGATAGAGCAGCAGGAGATTGACAAGTTTGTATGTTCAGAGATGGGCAGACAGATACACCGGTATATCAAGGGTATGTCGGGTACCAAGCAAGCTATGTTGAAATTTGAGGAAAGGCTAGCCAGCCTCTCTGTACCAGAGAAGGAGAAGGCGATAGCCAAGTATATTGATCTGAACAGAAAAGCATTGGATGGTCTTGACTTGAAGATGATTCTGGTCCGTTCGGTAGCCAACTATTGTGACACCTTCCAGTATATGCTGGATTTTGTCAACGATAAGCGCAAGATGGTTTTCTATTACCAGCGCATCAAGGCGAAATACATTCAATATCATGAAGTATTTGAGCAGGATGGAAAGTTCGGTATGAAAGATCATCAAGGCAACATCTTACTCTCGCCAACTTATGATTTCTTGCGCACCTGCTACATTTATAATGATGACTTGAGCATCATGCCGGTAATAGCTGAGAAGAATGGCAAGATGGGACTGGTAATGCCGGATGGTAACGATACGGTAGTGGCGGATTTCCTTTACGACGAAATTTGCTTGCGTGATGAATATCCTTACTTCGAAGCATCCCGTGAAGGTATCAGTGGCTTTATTGATAAGTTTGGAAACTTTGTTAATAGTTAACAGTTTATAGTTAATAGAGAAAGGGCAATCAGATTGGGATGAACCAACTGATTGCCCCTTTTTACTTTCGTTGCTATGAGCAACTTGGTTTTATCTATTTTTCTCTCGTCTTCAAAACCTAGTGAAGAAAAGCAAAAGAATTCTTCACTCTTCGTTATTCACTCTTCACTTAACTTATCCCAAGTATTTCATCAAGATTTTGATCTTACCGCTATCACGGAGCTTGATGATACTCTTTTCGCGAATCTGGCGAACACGCTCACGGGTAAGGTTGAACTCGCTACCGATTTCCTCTAAACCCTTCTCGTGGCAACCGATACCATAGCAGTAGCACAGAATCTTGCGCTCACGGTCTTTCAATACAGAGTTGAGAACGCGGTCAAGCTCGCTCGCCATAGACTCGAAGTCTACACCCTTGTCGGTACGGCTGTCATCACCCGAAGCCATCACGTCGACCATCGCATTGTCATCATCATCGCTACCGAATGGAGCATCGATACTCATGTGGTGATTATCTGCCTTGATAGTCTGGTCGATTTTGCTTTCTTCCATCTTTGTGATTTGAGCGAGCTCAGCAACAGAAGGCTTGCGCTGGTTCTCCTGCTCAAACTTACTGATTTCAGCACTGATCTTACTCAAGGCACCTACCTGGTTCAAAGGCAAGCGAACGATACGGCTCTGCTCAGCAATAGCCTGCAGGATGCTCTGGCGAATCCACCATACGGCGTATGAGATAAACTTAAAGCCGCGGGTCTCGTCAAACTTTTCAGCAGCCTTTACCAAACCGATGTTACCCTCGTCGATGAGGTCGGTAAGAGAAAGACCTTGGTGCTGATATTGCTTAGCAACAGATACAACGAAACGAAGGTTTGCTTTTACCAATTTCTCTTTGGCACGTTCTCCCTCACGACCGCCTTTGCGAATCTTCTGGGCAAGTTCGATTTCTTCATCGATAGAGACCATAGGCTCTCTACCAATCTCCACCAAGTACTTGTCGAGTGCTTCACTGGAACGGTTGGTTATACTCTTACTAATCTTAAGTTGTCTCATAAATATCCTTTTACCTTTCTATTTAGAATTTTTTGAAGTATTTTTGTGTATCCCGAAACCTCCTCATGGTTTCGGGGTGCAAAGGTACGAAAAAAAATGCAATTACGTTGTAATATAAACGGATTTTTTTAATCTGATTTGTCTGTTTTTTAGAATTTTAGCCGGTTCCTAGTAGAAAAATGCTATGTGAAGTGCGCTTTTTGGTGCAATAAGTTTGAAATATGGAATAATTTATGTATCTTTGCACAAAAATTGCGAGAAAAGAATAACTAAATAATAAAATAACAACAAAACAAAAAATTATGTTTGAGAATCAACCAAAAGGTCTGTGGGCCTTAGCTTTGGCAAACACGGGTGAGCGTTTTGGCTATTATACCATGCTTGCAGTGTTCTTGCTTTATTTGCAGGCCAACTTCGGTTTTGAAACCGGATTGGCAAGTACTATTTATTCTACATTCCTGATGATGGTTTATTTCCTTCCTATCATCGGTGGTATCGCAGCCGACAAGTTTGGCTTTGGACGTATGGTTACCACAGGTATCTTCATCATGTTCATTGGCTATCTTGTTCTCTCGCTTCCTCTTGGCAAGGACACCGTTGCCATTGCTGCCATGGGCATTTCACTTATCCTCATCGCTTTGGGTACTGGCTTGTTCAAAGGTAATCTGCAGGTGATGGTAGGCCGTCTCTACGACGAGCCACAGTATGCCAGCAACCGTGATTCCGGTTTCTCGCTCTTCTATATGGCTATCAACATCGGTGCTATGTTTGCTCCTACTGCTGCCATCAAGATTATGAAGTGGGCGCAGGAGAGCCTGAGCGTGTCGGTGGAAGATTCATACCACTTCGCATTCGCCGTGGCATGTGCTTCGCTTATTGTTAGTATCGCTATCTACTATGCCTTCAGCTTTACATACAAGCATGTTCTTGCTTCTGAGAACAAGAGCAAGGACGGTAAGACTCCTGCCAAGGAGACCAACGAGCTTTCCAAGGCTGAGACCAAGGAGCGCATCATCTGCCTCTGCCTGGTATTCGCCGTGGTTATCTTCTTCTGGATGGCTTTCCATCAGAACGGTAATACATTGACACTCTTTGCCCGCGACTATACTCAGAAGACTTCAGAGGGTCTGCAGTCAATGGCATTCGATGTTACCAACCTCGTGGCCTGCATCTTCGTGGTTTACGGATGCTTCGGATTGGCACAGAGCAAGACTGGCAAGGGTAAGGGCATTTCGCTCGGCGTAATCGTTGCAGCCATCGCGTTCCTCTTCTATAAGTATAGCAACCTTGAGGGTGCGGTAGAAGTTGAGGCTCCTATCTTCCAGCAGTTCAACCCATGCTATGTAGTGGCATTGACCCCAGTGAGTGTAGCCTTATTCTCTTGGCTCAACAAGATTGGCAAGGAGCCAACATCTCCTGAGAAGATTGGTTTGGGTATGCTCGTAGCCGCTCTCGGTTTCGTATGGATGGCAGTAGGTTCTATGGGCTTGGAGCTTCCTTTGGCGCAGGGTGATCCTGCTACAGAGGGTACACGTGTCAGTGCCAACCTCCTCATCTCTACCTATCTTATCCTTACATTTGCCGAGCTTCTGCTTTCACCAATCGGTATTTCGTTTGTATCGAAGGTAGCTCCTCCAAAGTATGCAGGTTTGATGATGGGTCTCTGGTTCGGTGCCACAGCCATCGGTAACCAGCTGGTCATGGTACCTGGCATCATGTGGGGTCAGAACTTTAACCTCATCACCATCTGGGGTGTTCTCGCCGGTATCTGTCTGGTTTCAGCTCTCTTCATCTTCTCTATCATCAAGAAGTTGAATCGCGTAAGCTAAATCTTAGAATTATAATATATAAAAAAGGCTTGCTTCATTACGGAGCAAGCCTTTTTTATATGTTATTTCTTCAACCACTTGTCTAACCAGCCGAAGAAAGTGCGCTGCCAGAGCACGCCGTTCTGTGGCTTCAATACCCAGTGGTTCTCATCAGGATAGATGAGGAGCTCGGCTGGGATGCCACGCATGCGGGCTGCATTGAAGGCGCCCATGCCCTGGTTGGCATTGATACGGTAATCCTTTTCGCCGTGGATGCAGAGGATTGGAGTATCCCACTTGTCTACAAACTTATGAGGACTGTTCTCGTAAGTCTTCTTGGCGTTGGCACTCTGGTCCTTGTTCCAGTAAGCATCCTCGTATTCCCAGTTAGAGAACCAAGCCTCCTCGGTATCGGTGTACATGCTCTCCAGGTTGAAAGCACCATCGTGAGAGAGGAATGCCTTGAAACGCTTGTTGTGATGACCGGCGAGATAGTATACTGAGAAACCACCGAAGCTGGCACCTACACAACCCAAACGATCCTTGTCTACGTAAGGAAGATTGTTGGCAGCATCATCAATAGCTGAAAGATAATCGTTCATGCACTGGCCTGTCCAGTCGCCAGAAATCTCTTCGTTCCATGCGCTTCCGAAGCCAGGGAGACCGCGGCGGTTAGGCAATACGATGACATAACCGTTGGCAGCCATAATCTGGATGTTCCAGCGGTAGCTCCAGAACTGGCTTACCGGACTCTGAGGACCACCCTCGCAGAAGAGAAGGGTAGGGTACTTCTTGTTGGCATCGAAATTAGATGGCAACATGATCCATACCAGCATCTGCTTGCCGTCGGTAGTCTTTACCCAACGCTGCTCACACTTACCCATATTCAACTGGTTCAGAATATGGTCGTTCTCGCGGGTAATCTGCTCTACCTTGGTACTCTTGGCATCCTTGCCTGGAGTTACGATGTAGATATCAGTAGGATGACTCATGCTAGCCTTGGTAGCAAGAAGCTTGTTGCCGTTGTTGGCAAGCGAGATGCTTCCGTAGTCAGCCCACTCGTTGGTAATCTGCTTTACTTCGCCCTTGAAGTTAGCCTGATAGAGGTTCAGGGTTCCGTGCCATACGCCGATGAAGCTGAGGCTCTTGTTGTCCTTGTTCCATACGAAGCCCTCTACGCTAGAGTCGAACTTCTCTGATACATAGTTCTTCTTGCCGGTAGCGAGTTCGTAAACACAGAGGCGGTTGCGGTCGCTCTCGTAGCCATCGCGAGCCATGCTCTGCCAAGCGATGTACTTGCCGTCAGCAGAGAACTGAGGGTTCACGTCGTAACCCGGATTGTTCTTCAGATTCTCAGGAGCGTTGACAGTCTGGTTCTTCATGCTCTTGGTAGCATCAATCTTAGGCTCTACATAGCCAGCCTCCTTGCAGAGGTTCTTTGTCTCGCGCGTACCTATATTATATAGGTAGATATCAGAGTCGGTAGAGATGGCATACTGAACGCCCTCCTTCTTACGGCAGGTATAGGCGATGGTCTTGGAATCCGGACTCCATGCCAGCTGCTCGATGCCACCGAATGGAGCCATAGGGCACTCGAATGGTTCATCCTTCAGGATGTCTTCGCCGGCATTGATGGTACCGTCTTCAGCCACATCAGCCACGAAAGGATGGAGAAGGCTCTCTACGTAGTGGTCCCAGTGGCGATAGTTCATATCAGTTACGAGACGGCCGGTAGCCAATGGAAGATCAGAAGGATTCTCCTTGATGGTTCCGTGGTAAGGGAGTTCCTTGATGAGGATTACCTTCTTGCCGTCAGGAGAGAAGCGGAAGCCCTGGATGCCCAACTTGTCGTTGGTGAGCTGCTTTCTGCCTGTACCGTCAGGGTTCATGCTCCAGAGCTGTCCGTCGCGGATGAAGGCAATCTTCTGTCCGTCCTGAATCCAGGCAGCATCTGTTTCGCTCTTTGCATCCGTGGTCAATGCCTTCTGGTTCTTGCCGTTGGCATCCATGATGAAGAGCATCTGATGACCCTTGTTTTCCTTTACACTGTAGTAACCTACCTGGTACACCACCTGCTTGCCGTTAGGCGAAGCTTCGGCGCCACCGATACGTCCCATAGCCCAGAGAGCCTCAGGAGTCATCAGGTGGTTTTCTACCTTGATGTCATTTTTCTGAATCATAGTCTGTGCATCAGCTGCTGTGCCCATAGTGAGAGCCGCAGCAGCTAAAATCATAGCTTTAATCATGTTTCTAATTTTACTGTTATAATGTTGCTTTGTTGTTATGTATCCTATTTGTCTTAAATCTGATCCAAAGCCTGCTTGATATCATCGAGGATGTCTTCTACATCTTCGATACCTACAGAGAGGCGAATCAGATCTGGCGCAACACCTGCTTCCTTCAGCTGCTCTTCGCTGAGCTGGCGATGGGTGTGACTCGCTGGATGGAGTACACAGGTGCGGGCATCGGCTACATGGGTTACGATGTTGATCATGTCGAGAGAATCCATAAACTTGATGGCTATCTCGCGATCTCCCTTCAATCCGAAGGCAATAACACCGCAGGTGCCGTTTGGCATATACTTCTGGGCAAGCGCATGATACTCATCGCCCTCCAGACCGCTATAATGAACCCAAGCCACGCGCTCATCGTTCTGCAGGAACTCTGCTACCTTCTGTGCATTGGCACAATGCTGGCGCATACGGAGGTGGAGACTCTGAAGACCGAGGTTGAGGATGAACGAATTCATTGGGGCAGGGATGCTGCCGAGATCGCGCATCAGCTGAGCCACGAGTTTGGTGGTGTAGCCCATCTTGCCGAAAGCCTTCACGTAGGTCAGACCATGGTAGCTGTCATCCGGTGTGCAGAGACCTGGGAACTTATCAGCATGAGCCATCCAGTCGAAGTTGCCGCTGTCTACTACCACGCCACCTACCTGTGAAGCGGTACCATCCATATACTTGGTGGTACTGTGGGTAACGATGTCGGCACCCCATTCGAATGGGCGGCAGTTGATAGGCGTAGCGAAGGTGTTGTCAACGATGAGAGGCACCCCATTCTTGTGAGCAATGCGTGCAAACTTCTCGATGTCGAGTACTGCGCAGCCCGGGTTGCTGATGGTTTCGCCGAAAACAACCTTGGTGTTAGGGCGGAAAGCCTTCTGGATTTCTTCTTCGCTATCGTTCGGATTCACGAAAGTACACTCAATGCCGAGCTTCTTCAGGGTTACGCCGAAGAGATTGAAGGTACCACCATAAATCTCATTAGATGTAACGATATGGTCGCCCGCTTCGCAGATGTTGAACACAGCATAGAAGTTGGCAGCCTGACCGCTGCTGGTTAATACGGCTCCCACGCCACCTTCGAGTTCGGCAATCTTCTTAGCCACAACATCGTTGGTAGGGTTCTGGAGACGAGTATAGAAGTAGCCTTCCTTCTTCAGGTCGAAGAGCATAGCCATCTCCTCAGAGTTGTCATACTTGAAAGTAGTGCTTTGATAAATTGGCACTTCAATAGGTTCGCCGTTCTTTGGCTCATAGCCTCCCTGCACGCAGATAGAGGCGGTACGTAAATTCTTTTTCATTTGTCGGTTATGTTTTCTTTTAAACTTCATGTTTTTGCGATATGACATGTTATGCTGCCCATTGCAAGATGCAAAGATACGGCAAATCCTTGAGAATTAAGAATAATTTGCGTAAAACATTGTTCTATAGCCAGTTTTTTTTGTACTTTTGCAGTCAAATTTGCAAAATAATAGCGATATAGTTTTATTTAAAGTAGTATGAAGATAGGTTTCGATAATGAGAAGTATCTGAAGATTCAGTCAGAACACATCAAGGAGAGAATCTCACAGTTTGACGGAAAGCTTTACCTCGAATTGGGCGGTAAACTTTTTGACGATCATCATGCCAGCAGAGTTTTGCCGGGTTTCCAGCCTGACAGCAAACTGCGCATGTTCCAGAAAATCAGCGATAGCATCGAGATTGTTATCGTGATTAGTGCAGCCGATATAGAGAAGAACAAGAAGCGTGCCGACTTGGGCATTACTTACGATGAGGACGTGTTGCGCCTTCGTGGTGAGTTCCAAAACCGTGGTTTCATGGTGGGTTCTGTTGTCATCACTCATTATAATGGCCAGCCTGCCGCCATCGCCTTCAAACAGCGTCTGGAGCGCGAGGGCATCAAGACTTACTGCCATTATCTCATCGAGGGCTATCCTCATAACGTGAGTCTGATTGCCTCTGACGAGGGCTTCGGTCAGAACGATTATGTTGAAACAGAGCGTCCGCTGGTTATTGTTACTGCGCCGGGTCCTGGCAGCGGTAAGATGGCGGTTTGCCTGAGTCAGCTTTATAATGAGAACAAGCGTGGTGTGCGTGCCGGTTATGCCAAGTTTGAGACATTCCCTGTGTGGAATCTCCCATTGAAGCATCCTGTGAACATCGCATACGAGGCTGCTACTGCCGATCTGAACGATGTGAATATGATTGACCCGTTCCATCTGGAGGCTTACAACAAGATAGCCATCAACTATAACCGTGATGTAGAGATTTATCCTGTGCTCAATGCGCTGTTCGAGGGTATCTATGGTAGCAATCCATACAAGTCGCCTACGGATATGGGTGTGAACATGGTAGGTTTCTGTATCTCTGATGATGAGGCTTGCTGCGAGGCATCCAAGAATGAGATTGTCCGCCGTTACTATGCGGCTACCAACAAGTTGGCGGCTGGTGCTTGCAATGAAGATGAGATCAATAAGATTCAGATGCTCTTCAATCAGGCTAAGATTACTACTGATTACCGCAAGGTGACGGTAGCTGCCAAGAATCATAAGAAGGAGACGGGTCATACCTCTTCTGCCATTGAGTTGGAGGATGGTACCATTATCTGCGGTCATAGCAGCGAGTTGCTGGGCTGTAGTGCCGCCTTGCTCCTGAATGTTACCAAGCAGTTGGCAGGCATCGACCATGAATTGAAGCTGATTCCTCAGTCGATGATTGAGCCTATCCAGCATACCAAGGTGAATTATCTCGGTGGTCACAATCCTCGTCTTCATACGGATGAGGTTCTCGTAGCCCTCTCAGTTCTTTCAGAGAATGATGAGAACTGCAAGAAGGCATTGGAGCAGTTGCCTAAGCTTCGCGGCTGCCAGGCTCATTGCACCGTGATGCTGAGTGATGTAGACCAGAAAATCTTCAAGAAGCTCGGTGTGGATATCACCTGCGAGCCGGTATTGAAGAAGTAAATTTGGGTTGGATACTATTGAAGAAGCAAATTTGCTTTAAACAATATACCCCCGAAAAGTTATAGTTAATCTCGTAGATTGATTAATTATACCTTTTCGGGGGTGTTTGTTTTTATTTTATACAGAAACATTATCTTAATGCCATAACTCTGCTGAGAATCAGTTTCTTGTATTCCTTCTTCATGCTGTCTGGCAGGAAGGAGGCTTCTATCAGGTCGAGCCATTTCACGATGGATCGGCGGAACTTTTTGGCGATGTTGTTGATTACCTTGTCGCTGAGGCCCGAGGCGGTCATTACCTTGACGAAATCAGATTTCTGAATCTTTCTCTTTCTTCCGTTGAGTGTCAGGGCGAGCTCCTCGGTATCTTCTGGCATCACAATCTTCGTGCAGAGGAGGTCGTAGGCTGGAGTTAAGCCATAACCCAACTTGCGGTTGTTGTAGAGCGAGAAGTTCTTGAGGTGCATGTCAGCGTTGCCCGTAATCCATGAGAAGATGACCACTTCCCAATAGTTCACGAGGTCGAGCTGCGAGAAGGCGGAATACTTCTTGATGAGTCTGGCTATCTGCTCGTAGGAACCTTTATATTTGTATTCGGTAAGGCGCTCTGACAGCTGACACATATCTTCCATCGGTACCTTTTGTCCATCATCCAGTCGGTCTATTCTCCGGGTGATATAACAGAGTTCACCATCGGCAAAGCGAATCAGTCCGTGGGGAACCACAGCTATCTTGGCGGCTTCGGCGAGATGCATCGTGAGGTCTTCTATTTCCGGTAGACAGCGGTAGCGGTCGGTTTGTGGCTTGAGGATATATTTTCCCCAAAGACCTACGATGGTGAAGCGGGATGGTTCGTTCTTTCCGCCCGGATTTACATCGAGCGAGAGCTTCGCCTGCACACCGGTGAGGGTGGTCTGGGCACGCACTACCTGTTTTGCCAGGTCGCCTATTTCCTTTCTAACGTAGGGTAGGACAGGGGCTTCCTTGGTGCCGAAGAGCTTGCGTGCGCAGGCGGGATGGTAATCTACCTGACCAGGCTTGAGCGGTTTATAACAATATAGACATTTCTCCATATCTTATTCTCCTTTCTGTTTATGGGGTGAACCATTCATTTCTTCTGCTGGAGATTCGTTTGTAGGAATCACGCTTACTGCTCCGATGCAATCCTTGCAGCAGGCAAGGAGGAGCGACATTCTGTCGCGCTGGTTGATTTTCCAACTGCTTTCTGCGATGTTCAGCAGCCATCCTTCGGGGATTAGTCCATCGAAGAATGGGAACAGTACGGTATCGTGGTAGGGCTCATCGGATAAGGGAAGCGTCAGACTTACGGCTTCCGCTCCATCCGATGCCAGATAATCTGAATCATAGGCGAAGGTAAAGCCTGTCTCGTCTTCCGTCAGCAGACCTACGTATTGGTCGTAGAGATATATTTTTCCTTGTTTCATGATATTTTATTTTTATTCTTTTGTGATAGGAACGGGGCCTATTTCCTGACCAAACAGCAGGAGGACCTGGTTTACCTTGTCGAGTCGCAATGTTTCCTTTCCCTGTTCCAGTTCTCTTACGAATCTGAGTCCTACGCCCGATTTCGCTGCCAGATCTACTTGCGTCAATCCGAATTGCTTGCGCATTTCCTTGACGTATGATGATAATGTATTGCTCATATTCTTGTTGTTTTATACCCTATCGGGTAATATTATATATGGGACAATATTATATTATACCCTTTCGGGGGCAAATATACGAATAAAAAATGAAAATACCCCCGAAAAGGTATAATTTATAATATCATTTAACTAATTATACCTTTTCGGGGACAAAAAAAGCGTAATGAACACCTTTTCAGGTAATCCATTACGCTTTCATTTTTATCTGGTAATCTTTATTTTCCGAGATTATTCTTTTTCTCGTTCAGTTCTGCCTGCTTGCGCATCA
>JAJWOH010000082.1:0-4782 GCA_021635485.1 Segatella copri
TAAAGAAGTTATCGCTCCCTACGGTCGCTGAGGAGTTAAGACAATAGTCTTTTTGGCGTAGTTTTTTAAGCAGCAAGACATACGTCTTAACTCCTTAACTTCCTTAACTCCTTTAACTTCCAGATATGCGAAAGTTCAGTTAACTATAAACTGTTAGCTGCATTTAGAACGGCAGACCTACTGCGAAATGGAAGGCGAAATCGCGGTCTAGTTTCGGGTGGATAATCGCCCAATGCTCTTCCTTCGTTCCGTAGGCTGGATTGATTGCCTTCATACCCATATCCAGACGAAGGATAAAGTAATCGAAATTCAACCTGAGACCTAAGCCATAGGCTGCAGCTATCTGTTTGTAGAATTCATCTATCTTGAACTGGCCGCCAGGCTGATCCTGATAATTGCGAAGCGTCCAGATATTACCGGCATCGATAAAAGCTGCACCCTCAAACTTCCAGAAGAGCGAAGTGCGGTATTCTGCATTCAAGTCGAGCTTCACATCACCCGTCTGGTTGATGAAATCGATTCTGCCGTCAGTTCCCTTAAACTTACCCGGACCTAATTCTCTTACGCCCCAACCTCTTACCGAGTTGGCACCACCCGAGAAATAACGCTTTTCGAAAGGCAGCACCGTACTATTGCCATAAGGATAAGCCACACCGATACCCGCATGCAGCGCCAGCGCATTGCGCTTATCAAACTGCATCAGATGGGTATAATCTACATCAAACTTGGCATATTGGGCATAAGCTATATTAAACAATGTACGCTGTCCCTGGCTGTTCACCTTGAAACCGAATGCCTTGGAAACACCGCTCAGCAGATTGCCCGAACTCTCTACATTCACTCGCACAGCATCTACCCCATCGCTATAACTCAAACCGAAGCCCATCTTCATGATAAACAGGTCTTCGTAATTGTATCGGAGGATGGCATTTCTGTTTTCTGCATTATCAAGATAGTCTCTCTTGAATGTCTCTGATATCCAAGGCATATACACATAGTTGAGATCGAGCAGGTCGAAACGCCAGGCCAGATGGTGGCGTGGCTCAGTCCAGCGATAACGCCAGGCAGTAGAGAATACACGGCGATGAAACTCCGGACGGTTCTGAAGATTCCAACTAGCCGACAACTCGCTGTTTGCCGTCTGTCTTCTTCTGAAATTTCTTGAAAGGAAAGGCGCTACGAAACGTGGGAAAACCAGTTTGCCTTCAACCGAATATTCTGTATAATTCTGGTCCTGATACCCCTCCAGACCGGTAATGGCTTCATAGGCTCCACGGAGTTCGATGCTCAACTGCTCACTACCTCTGAAGAGATTTCGGTTGGTATAAGTGAGCGATGCAGCAGCTCCCAAGTCGCCCGCCGTATTGGTTCCCTCAGGCTGGAAGGCGATGGTAGAAGGCTTGTTGGTACTTATCTGGATATTGCAATCCATCTGCCGGCTGATGCTGTCCCTCTCCATTCCGTTCTCCGTAACCTGATTACTGTCAGGAACTTCCGAGAAACTGATATTAGTATACTTCACCGCCTGCAGACGGGCAAAGTTGTTATAAGTGCGCTGCAAGGCAGCAGCGCTATAGGGATGGCCTTCTCTGAGGGCAGTGGCATTGAGCAATACCTGGTGGCGCAAGTGAATGCGGTCGCTGTCATTATTCAGATAGTTGATATTTCTGATTTCATATCGGGTATGATCAACCTCAGGAGCATTACTGTTAGCCTTATACTTCATCAGATGTAGCGTCAGGGCGATGTCCTTCTGTCCTGCAATCGTATCGGCAGAAAACTGGATAAAATCTTTATGAAAGCGGAAATAGCCATCATTGGTCAGAAGGCTGGAGATACGCCTGCGCTCATTATCCAATGTTTCTACCGTAAATCTCATACCCGGTTTTATCTGCTGATTATCGGGGTTATCGAGATGCAGAAGTTGCTGAATATGTTCATCTTCCACCTCATATTTCACCTTACCGATGATAAAAGGTTCTCCGGGATGCAACAGATAGGTAGCATCCAGTTTCTTTCCTTTCTTGGTGGTATAGAGCGACACCCTGGCATGCATGAATCCCTGGTTCTGCATGGCGGTAAGCAGATCCTGACAGGAGAGCCGCGCCTGCAAAGTATCGTAGATGACTGGCTTTTTGCTGAAAGGATTCTTGAAGAGCGAAAAGAGTTTCGGTTTCTCTTTCTGGCGCACATACTGCTTTAGCGCCCCGGCATTATACCCTGCCGAGTCGCTCTTCACTTCTACCTTATTTAATATATACTCCCCTTCCGGCACATATTTGCTGGTAGAACATCCAGCCAGAACCAGTGACAGGGCGAGTAATGAAATCTTCTGTATTTTCAAAATATCTATCGTTTTTGATATGCAAAGATAATGCAAAACAAATTAAATACAAAATATTTAGCACTTTTTATTTTGAAATGTCTATATTTTATGTTACCTTTGCACACATATAGACAAAAAATAAATGATTAGCAAGAATAAAATAAAGTACATACGTTCGCTCGAACTGAAGAAGAACAGAAATAAAGAAGGAAAGTTCGTGGCAGAAGGGTTCAAGGTGGTAGACGATTTGCTCGCTCTGCAACCTGCCGACCTGATTGTGGCTACCGGCGAATGGCTCCGGGGCAAACACTTCGGGGCTGAAACCGAGGTGATAGAGGTTACTGATGAAGAACTAAAGAAGGTAAGTTTCCTGCAGCATCCGCAACAGGTGCTCGCAGTATTCAGACAGGCAACTTCAGGAAATTACTCTATTAATACCAGCGAACTGAGTCTGGCGCTCGACGGCGTACAGGACCCAGGCAACCTGGGCACCATCATCCGCATCGCCGACTGGTTTGGCATCACCCATATCTACTGCAGTCAGGATACTGCCGACGTATACAATCCGAAGGTGGTTCAGGCTACGATGGGCAGCATAGCAAGAGTGAAGGTAGAATATGGCGACTTGCTGGGACTGGTAGAATCACTTCCAGCCGATGTTCCCGTTTACGGCACCCTGCTCGATGGCGACAACATCTATCAGCAAAAGCTCGAAAACCGGGGACTCATCGTGATGGGAAACGAAGGAAAAGGTATTTCGCCTGCTCTGGCAAAGAAGGTAAATCACAAGTTGCTCATCCCTAACTTTCCGGAAGGTAGAGCTACTGCCGACAGTCTGAATGTGGCCATCGCTACCGCCATTACCTGCTCAGAATTCAGAAGAAACTTTTAAAGGTAAAAAAGTAAAAGGGTAAAAAGGTAAAAAAACTTTTAAAGGTAAAAAAGTAAAAAGGTAAAAGGGTAAAAAAGATTTTATACGATAATACGAAATTAAAACAAGATAGTTATGGAAGTAAATGAATTATTTAAGCATCGCAGCATAACAGCCTGCATGAGAGCATCATACGATACCATAACAAGTGACTTCAAATCACTCGTAAAACAGACATGGGCTACCCATGTTCCATTTGCTGTATTGCTGGCTATCGTACTCTATTTCCTCCTCCCCAACAAACCGCTTCACGATTGGGGAGCCGTGAATCCGATGGCTTCGTTCATCCTGCAAACCATCATTTACGGAGCCACTATCGTGATGGCTATCGTATCATTCTGGCATCTTCTGCCAAGAAAGCAACTGTGTCCTAAGGGCGAAAAGCGCAAGATAGGAAAATCCCTCCTCCGCATCCTCCGCCACTTCGGAGGTTTCTTTCTGACCGGTTTTCTCGGCATGATTATCGTAGGCATCGCTACCTTTATCGCAGCCCTGCCTTCCATCATCCTCATCATCGCACAGTTCTATTCACAGCTCGGTGCACTTGATGGCGACCCGCTCGGTGTGCCGGGTTATTTCACCCCACTCCTCTTCCTGGTGTTCACCATCACCTTCCTGCTCATCATCTACGCCTTGAGCTGGCTCGGCATTTCGCTTGCCTATCAGTTCGGCTCTTACAAGGTGCAAGACGAAGAGAAGAAGAGAATGAAGGAAAGCCAGAAGATGGCAACCGCAGAAATTGAAAAATATTAATCGTATTAACATATATAAGAGACATGAAACAGACAAGATTACTCTTCATCGACCGCGATGGAACTCTGATTCAGGAACCAGAGGACGAACAGATTGACAGCTTCGAGAAGCTGGTATTCACCAAGGGCGTGTTCCGCAATCTCGCCTTCATTGCCCAGCACACCGACTACGAGCTGGTGATGGTGAGCAACCAGGACGGCTTGGGTACCGACTCCTTTCCGGAAAATACCTTCTGGCCAGTCCACAACTTCATCATCCAGACCCTGGAGAGCGAAGGCATCCACTTCAGCAAGCAGCACATCGACCGCCACTTCCCTGAGGATAACTCACCTATGAGAAAGCCGGGCACAGGCATGCTGACCGAATACATCGATAACCCTGCCTACGATATGGCAAACAGTTATGTAATCGGCGACCGTGAAACCGATGCCCAGCTTGCAGAAAACCTGGGTTGCAAGAGTCTGATTCTTGGAAAGGATGGCATGGACTGGGATAAGATAGCCGAGATTCTCTTTGCCGGCGACCGCATCGCAGAAGTGAAGCGCACCACCAAGGAGACGGATATCTACATCAAGGTAAATCTCGATGGTTCAGGAAAATGCGATATCTCTACCGGTCTTGGTTTCTTCGACCACATGCTGGAGCAGATAGGCAAGCACGGCATGATGGACCTCACCATCCATACCAAGGGCGACCTTTATGTGGATGAGCATCATACCATTGAGGATACGGGTATTGCACTGGGCGAATGCCTGCTGCAGGCTTTAGGTGA
>JAJWOH010000082.1:4882-9575 GCA_021635485.1 Segatella copri
CCATTGAGGATACGGGTATTGCACTGGGCGAATGCCTGCTGCAGGCTTTAGGTGACAAGCGCGGAATAGAAAGATACGGCTACAGTCTGCCAATGGATGATTGTCTCTGTCAGGTAGCATTGGATTTCGGTGGCCGTCCATGGCTGATCTGGGATGCCGAATTCCACAGAGAGAAGGTAGGTGAAATGCCAACCGAAATGTTCAAGCATTTCTTCAAGAGTCTGAGTGATGCGGCAAAGATGAACCTCAACATCAAGGCTGAGGGCGAGAACGAGCATCATAAGATAGAAGGCATCTTCAAGGCACTTGCCCGTTCGCTGAAAATGGCTGTAAAGAGAGACATCTATCACTTCGAGCTTCCTAGCTCTAAGGGGATGCTGTAATGAAACGAAAAGTTGTTATTAGCAGTACGCCCTGAAAGGGCAGAAGCTCCTAGCCCAGGGTAACACCCTGGGTTACGCATAAGCAAGAAAGACGCCCTGTAAGGGCAAAAGCTTCTCTAATACAAAGCTTTTGCCCTTACAGGGCGACTTCTTTATCCCATTATATACCCAGGGTGTTACCCTGGGCTAGGAGCTTCTGCCCTTTCAGGGCGTACTACTTATTACATCCAAAAACAAGTTTTATCCTGACTAAAATTTAGTCATGAACTCCACAACAATCTTATCTTTTTCCGAAACTTTAGCTATACCACCTTTACGATAGAAATATTTCTCGTAGTTGATACGGATATCAGAGATGAATGGCTTGGCAAGACTCAGGGTTACACCGCCCGTAACACGATGGCGCTTGTAATCATTAATCTTCAAGGCACCCAGTTCTGTATCAGAACCGCCATATCGGGTACCATCACTGTGGTCGCTCATGAAATCATATCTTGCCAAAGGAGAAACCTTTCTGATGAGGCTCTTAGGATTAGCCACCGGAATGTCATAGCATACGAAACCATCGAATGCATGAACATCGTGGAAAGCATCTTTGCTGTAATGCTTGTAAAGATACTCAGCCTCAGCAATGAAACCACCCTTATGGAAGGTGATACCGCCATCATACATCGTTACCGTAACATCAGACGGCTTGATCTTCTGGGTACTCAACACCAGGTTCACGTTCGGGAAGAGGAACTGAGCCTTGGCTGAATAGTTAACGCCCTTGGTCCAGTAATCCTTCTGGTTGGTCAAGCCCGAACCGTTGAAGATACCGGCATTCACCACGATAGGGAAACCTACATTCCAGGTGTATCCGATTTCAGCACCCACGTCGCGCACGTTGCCCACTTGCTTGGCGATGAACGAGCGGTTGGCGAAGTACTGCTGATGAGGAGAACGGTGAGCATCAATGGTGAATGGCACACGCTCCTGACCAATGGTAAGCTGCAGTGTCTTCCAAGGCTTGATGCGGGTATAAGCGTCGAGCATCTTGATCTTACCCTCATCACAGAGATCAATCTCAGCCTTATAACTAACCTCCTTTGTTACATTTCCTGCTACATTGATACGAGCCGTACGCACCTCAAATCGTCCCTCCCCTTCTTCGGTTTGGTATTCATACTTAGAACGGATGGTTCCACCTATCTTCATTGTCTTGACGAATTCAGGCACATCGTTTCCAAGAGAACTCTTTTCTGAGTTTTGGGCATTCATTCCCATCGACACCATAGCGAGTGCCATCAACAGATACGTTTTCTTCTTCATTTTTACCTTATTATATATATACCTTAATTGATTGTCATCAGCAAGAAAGCAATCCCGTTATGAATCGAAATCCTACAAGATGCCGTTCTATTTCTTTTCGGCTGCAAAGATAAGGAGAAGATGTTTCTACCATAAAACATAAGTGTTACAAATGTGTTACATCGTCTGTTTTTATAGCATGTAACATGATTGCAATACACGTAATATCGCTGTAACATCATCGTCACAAACATGTAACCGTCTTTTCGCTCTAGTTTAAAAATATCGCCGTACCTTTGCAACCGAAAAGAAATACAATTAACATATATGATTTATGAAGGAAAATAAAAAAGCGATTTTGGATATTCTTAAGAAGAAATCCAAGAAAGACGGTAAGTTTGAAAACTTGGTTCTCAACCTCGCCTTACAGAAGATTGACAGCGATAACTTTGAGTTTGACGGCGAGGCAGTCTATACCGCCGACAAGAAGCGCTTGGTTTACTACATGAACCACGATGCCAGTTTCACAATTCCTGAGGGAGTAGAGATTATCGGTGAGATGGCATTCCGTGGCAAGAAACAACTGTCTCATGTCATCATCCCTAGTACGGTGAAGGAGATAGAACATGATGCATTCTATGATTGTGATGAATTGGATAACATTTATGTACCTGCCAGCGTGAAAGCTATCAGAGCATACGCTTTCGCTGAATGCGACAAACTGAAGAAGATTACTTTCGCTGGAACTCCAGACAAGTTGAGCCGTCATACTTTCGATGACTGCGACCAGTTGCACGACATCATCGTTCCTGCCGGCAGCAGCAAATTCTTCCGTAAAGAGCTTCACTTCATCGACGGAGATACTGATTTCCTCGTTCTGGAAGTACCAGGCAAAGACTCAAAAGAACCTTCTAAGAACAAAAAGGATGAGAAAGTTTCTGAAAAGAAAGAAAAGAAAGAAACTTCTGCAAAGAAGGATAACAAGGCCAAGAAAGAGTCTGCAAAAACAAAGTAACTCAATAATTAGCAAACGATTATGACCAAAGAAGAATTACTCAAAAAGGCATACGTAGAACGCGATATCAGTTGGATGTACTTCAACCATCGCATTCTGCAGGAAGCTGAGAAAGAGTATGTGCCATTACTGGAGCGCCTCTCTTTTCTAGGAATTTACTCCAACAACCTCGACGAGTTCTTCCGCGTTCGAGTAGCATCTCTCAACCGCATGCTCGACCAGAAGCTCGAAAAGGATACCGAGCAACAGATCAAGAAATCTCTCAAGACAATTAATAAACTCAATGAATCTTATTCGAAAGAATACACTGAAGCGGTGGATACAGTTTTCCGAGAGCTTGAAGTTCACAAGGTTCGCCTGCTCACCGAAGACCAGCTCAACGACGAGCAGAAGGATTTCCTTACGCAGTTCTTCTACGACAAGCTCAATGGTTCTGTCAACCCTATCTGGCTCAACGAGATAGACGATCTCTCTACCCTGGAGGACAACCGCATCTACCTCGCCGTGGAAAAGGCTGAGGATGACAAGAAGAAGAAATATGCCGTAGTAAAGGTACCGGATAGAGTTTATGGACGCTGGGTAAAGGTACCGGCAAGCGATGGTTTCGACAACATCATGTATCTCGACGATGTAATCAGATACTGTCTGCCACTGGTATTCCTCGGTTTCAAGAAGAGCACCTATCGTGCCTTCAGTTTCAAGTTTACCAAGGATGCCGAGATGGAGATGGACAATGATGCAGACTTCGGTACCATGGAGAAGATTGCCCTGGGCGTAAACAGCCGTAAGAAGGGTGAAGCCGTGCGCGTTATCTACGACCAGGAGATGCCGAAGGAACTTCAGAAGAAGTTGCGTGAGCGATTGAACACCAAGGAGTTGGATGCATCTTTGGCTGGCGGAAGATACCAGAACCATAAGGATCTGATGTCGTTCCCTGATTGCGGCCACAAGGAACTGAAATACGAGAAGTGGGCACCTATCATGAAACCGGAATTCCTCTCCAACGAGAGCATCCTCGACCAGATTCGTGAGAAAGACCGTTTCATCCACGTACCATACCATAGCTTCAACGGCTACATCCGTGTACTCCGTGAGGCAGCTACCAAGCCAGAGGTAAAGGCAATCAAGACCACCCTCTATCGTCTGGCAAAGGATTCAAAGGTAGTCAAGGCACTCATCACCGCTGCCCGCAACGGCAAGAAGGTAACTGCCGTGGTAGAGCTTCTGGCACGCTTCGACGAGGAGAGCAACATCAAGTGGAGCAAGCGTATGCAGGAAGAGGGCGTAAACGTAATCTTCGGTGTAGAAGGACTGAAGATTCACTCCAAACTGCTCTATATCGAGTCAAAGAAGGGCAACATCGCCTGTGTGGGAACCGGAAACTTCCACGAGGGCAATGCCAAGATTTATACCGACTATCTGATGATGACCGCCCGTCCTAAGCTGGTGAACGAGGTGGCAAAGGTATTCGATTTCATCGACCGCCCATTCTCGCCATTCCGCTTCAACGAGCTCCTCGTCTCTCCAAACTCCATGAAGAGCCGCATCCTGCGCATGCTCGACACCGAAATCAAGAATGCCAACGAGGGCAAGGAGGCTTGGGTGAAGATGAAGATCAACCACATCACCGATACCGATATGGTAAGCAAACTCTATCAGGCTTCAAAGGCTGGCGTGAAGATAGATATCGTAATTCGTGGCAACTGTTCGCTGGTGCCAGGCATCGCCAAGCTCAGCGACAACATCCGCTGCGTGGGCATCATCGACCGCTATCTGGAGCACAGCCGCATCCTCATCTTTGCCAACGGAGGCAAGCCAAGATACTTCATCGGTTCAGCCGACTGGATGCCTAGAAACCTCATCAATCGTATCGAGGTACTCACCCCGGTATATGACGAGGATATGCAGGCAGACCTGCTCCGCACCATCTCCTATGGTATGAGAGATACCATGAACGGCAGAGTGGTAGATGGCAAGGGCGGCAACGAATTTGTGGAAGGCGAGC
>JAJWOH010000082.1:9675-16067 GCA_021635485.1 Segatella copri
ATGAACGGCAGAGTGGTAGATGGCAAGGGCGGCAACGAATTTGTGGAAGGCGAGCCATTCCGCAGTCAGGAAGAACTCTACAAGGCATATAAATAATGATTATTGATTAATGATTATTGATTAATAATTATTGATTAATGATTAATTTTTAGTGTTTACTGAGTTTGCCGAGGGGCACGCAGCTAATAATTAAACACTAAACATAAAACACTATAATAATGATGAATTTAGCATCCATTGATATCGGCTCCAACGGAGCCCGACTCCTCATCAAGCGCTTCGATCCCGAGGCAATCCGTGAGGAAGACCGCATCAAGAAACTCATGTTCATCCGCATCCCACTGCGATTGGGTAAGGATGTTTTCACCCTGGGAAAAGTTTCCAAGGAGCGTGAGAAGATGATGCTCCACATGATGAAGGGTTTCAAGCAATTCATGAAACTCAATGACGTAGAGGCATTTCGCGCCTGTGCCACATCGGCCATGCGCGATGCCGAGAACGGCAAGAAGGTGCTCAAGAAGATAGAGAAGCAAACCGGCATCAAACTCGAAATCATCAAGGGTCAGGAGGAGGCACAACTCCTCTACAACAATCTGGTAGAGAAAACAGACTCCAACGAGGGCAGCTTTGCCTACATCGATGTGGGCGGTGGTTCCACGGAGGTGAGCATCATCCACGATGGCGTTCTTGCCGAGAGCTATTCCTATAACATGGGTACCCTGAGAATGCTGAGCGGCAAGGTGACTGCCGAAACAGAAAAACTCTTCAAGGAGAACCTGACGAGATATGCCGAGCAATACGGTGACATCAAGATCATCGGTTCGGGTGGCAACATCAACAAGTTGAACAAGCTGGCACGCCACAGCAAGCAGGATGCCAAGAACCTGACGCTTGCCGAACTGAAGCGCCTCTATTCGATGATGCAGCCCCTGAGCATCGAGGAACGCGAGATCTCTTTCTCCCTGAAAGAAGACCGTGCCGACGTCATCATCCCTGCCGCAGAGATTTTCCTCAAGGCATGCGAATATCTGAAGTGCGAAAACATCATGGTGCCCAACATCTCGCTCGCCGACTCCATCGTGGATGGACTCTATGAGAAGATGATGGCAAAAACAGAAGAATAATCCACTTCATCCACAAATAAAAAGATCCGAGACAGATGGCTAGCAATAGCCATTGTTTCGGGTCAACTTTTTTATAATTCGGATTAAAGAGGTATTTACTATACTTCAGATAAGAGAGTAAGTACATATCCCTTTTTCTTCAGCGACTCAATCTTAACGGTCGCATCATGCTGAAGAGCATGGCGAAGATACGTCATCTGCACATTCACAGCCAGGGAGTTGGCATAGCTCACGGTTCCCCACACCGCCTCCTGTATCATCTCCTTGCTTACTACATTGCCGATATTCTTCGCCAGCAGACGGAGGATGTCGGCTTGTCGGCTGGTGATGAGCACACGAGAGGAACGGGTGCGAAGCTCATTGTTGTTATAGCAGAAGGTGGTTTCACCGAAATGATACACCTCCTCTTCTATCGTCTCACTCTCATTCATGGAGAACCGCTCCTCTATTCTTGCCAGTAACTCTTCCGGATAGAAGGGTTTGGCAAGATAATCGTTTGCCTTCAGGGAGAAACCTTTCAGTCGATCGTTCTTCTCCGTACGGTCGGTGAGGAAGAAGATAAGCACCTTCGGGTCAATGACTCTGATGCGCTCAGCCACCTCATAACCATCCATCTCCGGCATGTTGATATCGAGCAATACCAGGTCGGGCCTTACTTCCGGAAACTGCTCCCAAGCCTTCCTGCCATTGCCGGCATAAGTCACATCGTAGCCATGCTGCTGCAGGAAACTCTTCAGCAACATGGAATACTTCAAGTCATCGTCTGCAAATAATATCTTGATCATTTTTTCTGTTGTTTATAGCGTTAAACCGGATGCATCAGGAGTGCTGCGGGATGACTATTGAAATCCTGGTTCCCTTGCCCACTTCGCTCTGCATCATTTTCCTGCCCCCATGGGCCTTCACAATCATATCCACAAAACTCAAGCCCAAGCCGATGCCCGGCTGCATCATATCCGGGTAAGCATTGCTGCGATAAAACTTCGTCCAGACTCTCTGCTGCTCGTCGGGCGAAATTCCGATACCATTATCTGATACAGAAATCATGACTTCCCCCTTCCCGGTATCCTGGCAGACAACATGGATATTGACAATGTCGCCGGAATACTTCACCGAGTTCTCCATCAGGTTACTGACCACATTCAGAAGCTGGTCTCTATCTCCCATCATCCGATTGGAAGTGCGCTGGTAATCGAGCGAAACAATCACCTCCTTCTGCCTATTCTTTCGATAAAAAGCCACCAGATTCTGCAAGGCGGCATGGATATCGAACGAAGTTATCTGGAGCGGGATATGTTCCTCTGCCCTGATTACTTCACGGAGTTTGGCGAGATAGGCAGTCAGGTTATCGCTCTCCTCTCTTACGGTCTCCATGATAAAGGCATTCTCATCTGTCTTTTCAGAATCTGCCTTTTCTGCATTTATCTTTTGAGCAGAGAATACAGACACACACATCTTCAGCGTCTGCACGGGGCGCTTCAACTCGTGAATCATCGTATGCACAAAGTCGCTTCGCATCTTATCCACCTTCTTCTGCAGGAGCATCACCTTAATGAGATAAGCTATACTCAGGAGAAGCAAGATGGTAACCAGCAGACTTCCTATCATCTGCCACATCATTCCCTTCAAAATGGGCAGCATCGGCACCTGCATCCTCATCTGCATCGTCTGATACTGGATAGGATTGAAAGGCACTTCCACCAGCATTTCGTGATGAAACAAGGTAGGAGGCTCTACGACTCTTGTCTGCCACAGACGATGCTTTCCCGTCTTCATCTCTGCCCCGATGAAATCATTGCCCAGTTTCCTACTGATGAAACGGTCAAAATGCGCCTTGTCAAAGTGGGTAAGCTGGTAAGTGATGTAAGTATTCAGGCAATCAAAAGAATTGTTGGAATCCGTCTCACGCAAATCGAAAGTATCTCTCTTCTCCATCACGTTACCGAATCCCGGCTTGATATACACCACTCCACCAATGATTGTATCCGTATCCAGGGGAGAGCAAACCGTAGTACAGGGGCCCTTGAAGTCTGAAAAATATGCCGAAACGACATAACCGATATGTGATTTTTCTTTTACCGCCGCTCCGATATTTGTCTGATAGGCAATAATTGTCTGTTCCGCCTTTTCGGCATTTTTCTTCCCCATCTCTCCCATCGAATAGGTCACGCTATTGTAGAGCCAATAGGTCTGCAAGCCTATCAGCAGGAAAGAGGAAAGGATGGCGAGCAGCCAGACTTGTTTGATTCTTCTATTCATATCATTTTTTCTTTTTTCGATGCAAAGGTACGAAGATTTCACTATATATAATAAGGTGAAGCAAGATTATTTTGCCAGCGTAATGTTTCAGTAATGATTATTTGCGATTTTGAGCCCGAAAAGCTGTTCCTTTGCAGACGAAAACAAAAAACAAGGAAGAAAATGAAGAAAGAAACAGTTTTATGCGCAATGCTAGCCACCGCCACCTGTGCAACAGCACAAAATGCGAAATTCCCGGCATCCGGATTTTCCGCAGACTCGGTACAGACGGAAAAAGATTCGATCAAAGCTGATAAGGAGGCCGAGATTCAAGCCGTAACCGTAACAGGGCATCGCCCGATGTACAAAATGAGAAACGATGCCCTGGTTACCCGTGTCCGCAATACACCTTTGGCAAAGGAGCCAACGCTGGATGATGTATTGAAGCACATACCCGGTATGAAACAAACCGCCGATGGAAGCCTGGAGGTAAACGGTCTGGGAGCACCCACCATCTATCTCAACGACAAAAAGGCGACTTCTGCCGAACTCTCTCATCTCGATGTGAAGTTGATAGATGAAATAGAACTCATTACCACTCCTGGTG
The DNA here is from genome assembly GCA_021635485.1 of Segatella copri. Taxonomy (GTDB): domain Bacteria; phylum Bacteroidota; class Bacteroidia; order Bacteroidales; family Bacteroidaceae; genus Prevotella; species Prevotella copri_P. The sequence goes on from JAJWOH010000082.1 coordinate 13,645, forward strand.
CAAAATATGATGCAACGACGGGAGCCATACTGAGAATCCTGACGAGAAGAACAGACGAGGGTATATTCGGCAAGATGCAGGTGTATGATAAGTTGAGCGAGGTGAACACCAACCACGAGGAATTGACCCTGGGTTGGGTAACGAAGAAGATTTCTCTCACTGGCTTTTATGGCTACACAGACAACCGATACAATGTGCATCAGCCACAGGAAGCGCTCGTAAGAGCAAAAGATGGCGAATATCTCTTCGGAGCTGACCGACATGGCAAGAACAGGGCAAATTATAACGCTACGGAACTCAACTTCGACTGGTTGCTCAGCAAGCAGCACGAAGTGGGAATACAATGGGAAGGGCTTTGGCTGAATGGCGGCAGAAGCGAGAAACAGCAGCAGTACTATCGCTATCCTAACCCAGCAGGAGAAGATACAAATAGCGAGATGAAGCTTTCTGATGCGGATGGCGAAATGAAGTATTTTGATACGGAGAGCCAGCAATGGGGACACCAGCGCAGCCACCACTTCAATCTCTTCCATCTGGCTAAATGGTCGAAGCATTTCTCATCACAGATTTATCTGGACTATGCAAGGAACAAGGATTCTGACAGACAGCCTATCACGGAGAAAGAAGGTAGCGAGATGCAGGAAACCCTCAACCGCTCTAATTCCAACTACGATATCTATAGTGGAAGAATCGAAGTCAAGCAACTCATCTCTGATAAACATTCCATCAACTATGGTGGCGAATGGAGCCTGATGGAAGGTAAGGGAAAAACCGAAAGTTCTGCCGATATGCTTGGAACTACGGAATACAAAAACCACGATACCAAGACGGCTGCTTACCTGCAATATCAGGGTGAAGCTGGCAGATGGAGCTGGTGGGCAGGCATCCGATACGATCATCTCACCTCCCGATACACCAATCTGTCGGAGGAATCTCCCGACAATATGGAGCGCCATTACGACCAGTGGTTTCCATCGTTCGGAATCACTCTCAACGAACCATCGTGGCATCACTCGCTCAGCTTCCGAACTACCACCGCCCGACCTTCTTTCAGTCAGCTCAGTGGGAACATCTACTATATCTCGCGCTTTCAGTATCAGATCAGCAATCCGAAGCTGCAGCCTGTCAACACCTATCGTCTGACCTACTCGGTGCAATGGAAAGATTTCATGGGAATGCTGAGATATACCCGTATCGACCACTCCATCATGTACGTGCATGAAGTGCCGGAAGACAAGCCCGTAAGATACGTGAGTACATTCATGAACTTCAACAAGATTCAGAAATACATGGCCTATCTCAACTGGGGACACGTCTTCGGCTGCTGGCGTCCGAATGTCAATGCAAGTATCACTTACCAGCGCTTCTCCGTAAATGATCATGGAGAGCTAATCAGCTATAACGGAGCAACTTGGAATGCATCGTTTGATAATTACTTCACGCTACCAAACGACTATCAGCTGTCGCTCTCCTACAGTTTTGACAACGGAGGACAAGTGGGCAAAACGAAGTTCAGCCCCACTCAAAACTGGAGTCTTGGTGCCAACAAATCGTGGATGGACGGCAGATTACAGGTTGCCTTCAGTGCCAACGACCTCTTCCATCAGCAGCTCTTCAAGGAGCGAACCCACGAGCATGCCGTTGACTTCTCCCAGACTGAGGATTACAAGCTATGGAGCTACAAGTTGACCATAACCTGGAAATTCAACAAGCGCAAGGGAAGATACAACGGCATGAACAGTGCGGAAGATGAATTGAACCGACTGTAGCCGGACAAGACTCTCTTATCGTAATGATCTTTACAATATAAAGTATCCGGGTTATCCCACTCCCAGCAGTTCTACTTCGAATATCAGGGTAGAACCGCCTGGGATGCCCGGCTGCGAGAACTTGCCGTAGCCCATCTCGGCTGGGATGTAAAGTTCCCACTGGTCGCCCACGTGCATCTGCTGCATGGCAACAATCCAGCCATCAATCAGGTCGCTCAATCGCATGGCGAATGGCGTGCCGCCACGGCTGGAATCAAACTTCTTGCCGTTGATGGTCCAACCGGTGTAATGAGCCGTCACGATGCTGCGTCGGCTAGGCTGTGCTCCCTTCGGATCGCCCTGCTTCAATACCTTATAATATATACCACGAGGCAGCGCCAAAACGCCCTCCTCCTTTGCCTTTTCCTCCAGCCAACGCTTGTTGGCCTCAACATATTCTCTTTTTGCCATAAATCTATTTGGATTCTTGATATACTATGATTTTTGCGCAAAGTTACAAAAATCTATCGTATCTGCAAAAGAAAAAGGGGAACTTTTCTTCTTTTATCAAAGAAAAGCAGTACCTTTGCACCCTAATCAACCAAAAATACGATATGCCACAATCACTACATATTGCAATTATTGGTGGGGGTGCCGCAGGATTCTTTGCGGCGA
>JAJWOH010000227.1:0-2813 GCA_021635485.1 Segatella copri
AGGCTCCTCATAGCATCAAGATTGTGAAGCAGCGCAACCAGCGTTATTTCTCTACACTGAGAGAGAAACTGATGTGGGGTGCTGACCAGCGCGAAAGATAATATAGATAACTGAACTTTCGCAAGTTTTTCGCCATACGCCCTGAAAGGGCAGAAGCTCCTAGCCCAGGGCATCGCCCTGGGTTATTATGGAAGCAAACCTGTCGCCCTGTAAGGGCAAAAGCTTTCAAATATTAGGCAATTTACAAAGCTTTTGCCCTTACAGGGCGCCTTGCTGATTGCTATTATACCCAGGGCGATGCCCTGGGCTAGGAGCTTTTGGGCCTTCAGCCCGTACTTGAACCACATTCGAAACTTCAGTAATATAGAATAAGAAAAGAGGTATATCCCGAAGACGAATCTTGGGTATACCTCTTTTTTCTTACCTAAAACAACTAACTAGTAACCTTGTATGTACTAAAACTACCTTTAAAACAAACCTAAACCTAAAAACATAAAATCTTAAAACTATTCTCTATTTTCGTATTCTTATCTGATAATCACTTTCTTTCCCTGATGGATATAAACACCATTCTTTGCAGGCTTCTTACCCATTTTCATACCGCTTAGCGTATACCATGCATTGTCTGTAGTTGTGGTATTGCTTATGGTTGAGGTTCCCGTGATGCCTGTTGGTGCCCAGATGGCGGTAACATCCTTGCAGGTGTATTTGCCATTACTCTGTGTAGTGGTAATCTCATAAAACTTGGTGCTGTTGCCGGCATTCAAGTCTACGGACTGCTTCTTGTTTTTCCCCTGATTGAAGATGATGTTTACGATAGCATCCTTGCTCTTGATCTTGAAGTCCATATAGTACCACTTCTTTCCGTTCAGCGTCTTGGTTGCTGTAACAGCAGTACCTGGCCAGGCTTTTGTAAAGGCTTCGCTGGAATTCCATGCGTAGAAATACATGGTTGAACCCCAGTTTGTTACCTTATCAGCATTGGCATATACGGTGATGGTATATGGCTCGAATGCCTTGACGGTATAATTGTAGGTACGGATACCTGTTACTGTTCCGTTGCTGAGCAAGCCAACCTTCAAGGTGCAGGTGTTGTCAATATTGATGGTGCTACCTGTAGCCACCTGCTTGCTCTTGGCTGTAGGGTCTGTGCCGTCGGTAGTGTATACCAGTTTGGCATTGCTGTTCTGGCTGACAGCTGTAAGCTTAGCCTTGAAACCTGCCTCGTATTCGCCTGATGGAATGTTGCACCATGCAGTTTCTGCAGATTTAGAAAGATAATAACGGTAGTGGTATCCTTCGAGAATCTGTGTATAGTCGGCACTTGGCGTATATGCCTTGGTGTTGTTTCCTACAACCACGATGAGCTTAGCCTTGTCGCCGGTAGTTTCATTGGCGAAACATGAGGTCTGCGCCATCTTGTTGGTATAATTACTCATATTGGTGATGCCTGCAAGTTTGCGGGCTTCAATCATGCTCTTGATTTCCTGCTTGTATGCTCTCCAGTGTGGCTGGAATACGCAAGGAGTTCCCGGCATGGCGAGCATATAGGCATTGGCTGCAAGCGTATCCCGCTTAAGAGGATCCAGCGGCTCATCTGCAGAACGGTATTGCATGTCGTGATTCTCTACGAATGTGATGGCATACTGACGGTATGTTGGGTCATGCATCAGATTATTATCGCTCTTCAGTTTCGACCAGTTTGGCGCTGAAACAATCTTATTGTCTTTTACGCCTATTGCGTCACGTACATTATAACGGAACTGGAAGTCGAAGGCTGCACTCTTCTTGTTAGTCTTGTTTATCCAGTTGATGATAGATGGGTTTCCATCCCAATATTCACCTACAGAGAATTCTACACCGGTAGCATCATTGTAGTCACCCACGTGGGTACCGCTGAAACCCTTTACCATGTCGTAGCGGAAACCGGTATATCCTATATCATCCTTCAGGAATTTCAGATATGCCTTGATAATCTTCTGTACGTTCTCGCTCTTATGGTCAATATCACGGCATCCTCCAAAGTCGGTTCCCTCATCATAGTTGTTGCTGAGGCTTACCCCGTCTTTCTTTGCCTGGGTTGCTGTGCTTCCACCATCATCATTCTTGCAGATGTCGGTAGACAACATCTGGTAGGTCACTCCCTTGTATGTCTCTGCAGGGAAGGTGAACCAGCCGTCTGTATTGCGATGGTTGACCACAACATCAGCTATTGCGCCTATGCCGTTGGCTTTGAACTTGGCAATCAGACTTCTGAGTTCAGCCTCAGTTCCGAATGAGGAGTTCTGGTTGAAATAATAATATGGCTTATAGCCCATTACCTGTGTGGTTTCGATGCATTTACCGCTTTGTGGAAGCCATACCAGGTCGATGAAACCTTTCATATCATCGGCTTGCTTCTCTAAAACAGTCCATTGGGAGTAGTCGTAAGAATCCCATGAGAATCCTTGCAGCATGACGCCATTGTAGTTGGCAGGCCAACCTTGTGCCAGCATGTTCATGCTTGCCAGTAAGGCGATGAGTGTAAAGTATATCTTCTTCATAATTATCATTGTATTTTGTGATTATTATTTTATGTTTAATTGCAAGTAGTATTGTTATACGTTGGCAAAGTTACGATTTATTTCGTTAGCTTGTTCAAAAATTGATGCAAATCAAGTAATTTTCTTGTGCAAACGTTTGCATTCCGGTGCGCTTTTCTTCTATTATATAATTAAGGTATATGTAGCTTTAGAAGATAATTATTATTAAAAAACTGGAAAACATTTGGCGGTCTCGTTTTTTATTGCGTAATTTGCGTTGCGTAAAAAGCG
>JAJWOH010000228.1:0-2806 GCA_021635485.1 Segatella copri
GTGTCCATTGCTTTGCGTTCATGTATCCTTCGTCCTTGTGTATATGGATTTGAAATGCTTCGATACCGAAACGTTCTTTGCAGACCGTGGCAAACTGCTGGAGTTCCTGCATGGTGGTTTCTTGTTTGATTACTATTACTCCCTCTCGTATGGGTGCGGCTTTAGCCTGCATCTTCTGCCCAACCGTATCGAGATATCTTTGTTTCGCACTTTCCAGCCGATGGGAGATGCTATCTCCAACCCAGCTTTCATTCAAATGACTAAGTTCGGGACGAACATAGTCCAACTCTTTTTCCCTAAAGTTGTGAATCTCACTCCCCGGCTTCACTGCTTGTACATGAATACTTGTTGCTCCCATAAGTTAACATTTTTGTGACAATCGATAACAGCCGGTGACAGCCGGCTGACAGGGGGTTAAGGGGGCTTGTCCCCTTACACACGCACCCTTTAGGGTGCTAGTGTGCTATCACCATACTGCATAGGTGCGAAGTTAGCAAATGTTCTGTAAATGCACAAATAAAGGGGAAAACATTTGGATTTGCGACAATAAAGTACTACCTTTGTTGCTGACCAAACGGTAGCCGACCGATACGGGAGAGTTACCAAAATACAAGCCGCTGGAGTTAATTGACGGACATCCGACATCTCCAGCGGCTTTATTTTTGCCTATCTGCTTCGTCTAGGCATACCAGTACCTCTACTAAAAATGTACTTCAAAGATACTTATTTTCTACCGACTTGATAGTTTTTACCCCATATTCTTGGACATTTTTCCCCCATGAGGTTATCTTTGTAGGGTGAAAGAGAAACCCATAAACGGGGATAGATTGAATGCTGGGAAGCATAAACAATCGGGGTAAGGTTAGCGAACCTTGCCTTTCATCCCCCATTATAACTTTACATAGAGGAACTTTATCTATCCCCCCCCCGCCCCCAAAGGGGGAGCGACCAAACGGCAGCTTCACTCAATGGAGTGTTACTGTTCATCAAAGCCAAGTGATAATTGTCGTTTCTCTGCTTCTTCTTTCTTTTGGGCAGCTAAAGTCTTTTTCCGAACGTATGTTTTAGCAAATGTCACTCGGTCACCATTGAATACTATCAGAGGATTAATAAACCAAAGATTATCGGCTGGTCCTCGGGCTATGATTTCAGCTTTTACAAGTTCTGCAAGTCCTTTATAAACGGCTTTGTCTGTTTTGTATTTGGTATATTCTAGGCATTTTTTTCTATTGAAGATGATTAAATCATTTTTGGGTTTCATGCAGGTCATAAAGTAACCAAAAACCCGAATAGCTGCTTGTGATAGGTCAAAGAATGCAGCAAAGTTAGAAAGATACAATTTAGTGAATTGTTCTTCATCTACTTCTATTTGACGGATAAACGAAGTCTTAAACACTTCTCCAGTTTCAGTGTCGGCTAAAGCTACTACGGCTCTCTTATCGCCACCACTATTACTCTTATACTTTTTAACAACATGATTTTCAATACCTTCTATAGCTTGTTTCATAAAAGGATTTTCTTCGTTCTTTTGAAAATCGGTTAACTTAACTGCTTTTTTATTTTCCATTTTGATGTGTTTTTGGGAAATATTATTCTCCACAAAGTAAACTATTATTTTCCATAAAAACAATATTAAGGGAAATATTATTTTCCTGTTTAGTATTATATTAGGAAATCAGTATTTTCTAGATTGGAAAATGAGAATTTCCAATATGGAAAATGCCCTATATTGTGTATCAAGTACTTAACTTATTCTATTTCTTCTATTCTTAATATACCCCCAAAACAGCACAAAATCAGTCACTTAAAAATCATCGGTCGGGGAGCGCCCAGCGGCAAGGGGCGGGACCACCCGTCCCGACGAGCGCCACACCATAAACTTTTTTTAGAATAAGCACACAACCGTTTTCCGAACCCTGCAAAATTTCTTCCGAATCCGAACGACGTAACACTCCATTGAGAGAGGCTGCCGTTTGGTCGCTCCCCCTTTGGGGGCGGGGGGGGGTTACATACCCATACCGAAACCTCTGCTTCTGGTGATTTGCTTGAGTAGGTCTTTCCCCTCTTCCATAGCTTTTGATATGTTTGGGAAATGATGCCTTAAAGCCTCCAGTTGTTCGGAATTGAACAAGTCTTTCATCTTACCAAGTTCTTTTTTCAATTCCTTGGTTTCGGTCTTTAGTTCTTGGTTCTCCGTCCTTAATCGGTTACTGGTTGTCCTTGCGTTGTCCATTTGTTGTCTATAATACTCCTTGTCATTCTCGGCTTTGAATGCCTTTGTGCCGTTTTGCTCTTTTTCAAGTATAGCCTTTCCCAGTCTATCGGATAGCTGTTCATTTTCCCCCTCTAAAGCCTTTACTTTGGCTTTTAAGGCATCCTTTTCCCTATCGTTGACTGTTTTTCCAATCAAGCCGTAAAACTTCTCTGAAGCCTTAGAAATGAGTTTTTGGACGTTCTTCTTTGTTTCAATGGAACGTAGTTCTTTCTGAAGCTGAAGAAGCTGGTTTTGTACGTCCTTGTGTTTGTCTAATGCACTGGATATATCGTTTGATAGTTCCTGAAGCTGTTCTTTCGCACATTCGGTCTTGTACTGCATAGCCGATAAGTGTTTGCGGTCAGAAGAAACGCCACGTTCCATGCCCAGTGTTTCAGATGCTATGGTTTGGAGTTCTGCCATGTCATCACGCGATAAACGCACACTTTTCCCATTCGGCTGCGTCCAATCGAAAACTACATGGGCATGAAGGTTAGGTGTCCATTGCTTTGCGTTCATGTATCCTTCGTCCTTGTGTATATGGATTTGAAA
>JAJWOH010000083.1:0-15807 GCA_021635485.1 Segatella copri
ACTTGCGCCGATGGTACTGCAATGCAATGCGGGAGAGTAGGTAGCCGCCTCCTTTCAATTTCAGAAGCCTCGATTACGAAAGTAGTCGGGGCTTTTCTGTTTTTCCTACAGTTCTGCTTTCTTATCGCCCAGCTTTTTTTCCCACAGATAGATGGGCGCAGCTCCTTTTACCTTTTTACCCTTTTACTTTTTTACCTTTATATATTTTTTTCTGTATTCTAATAGTCTACACTACCATTTCCTGTCAAAAATTATGGTGAATCTTCTTTAGTGATGTTTATGCATAAAATGTTGCTAAATTATGGGTTTCTTTGTGTAAAATCAGTAAAATAACGTACTAAAACGTTTCTTTCCACCAAAAGAATACATTTTATACACCTCCTATTTACAACTTTTTCCTACTTTTGCCCCCGGTAAATGCCAATTATCATGTATTACGGTTAATTATTATAATTACCTATTTATATAAACGAAACAAAAAAAGAAAAATTGATGGTGAAACGATTAATTTTAGCTACAGTGTTACTCATATTTGTATCGCTAGCTAATTATGCGCAAAACACGGGAGTCAAGTCCAACCTTTTATATTGGGCTACAACAACTCCTAATCTCGGTGTCGAGACTGCCTTAGGCAAGAAGCATACCGCTCAGGTATTCTTTGGCTTCAATCCTTGGAAACAGTCCGGTGGCGACCAGTCAAGCCTTCGTCATTGGCTTTTGCAACCAGAATACCGTTACTGGTTCTGCCAGAGCTTCAATGGCTGGTTCTTGGGTGTTCATGCCATGGGCGGACAGTTTAATGCAGGAGGAGTGAAGTTACCCCTTGGCATCTTCAAATCACTACGCGACCATCGCTATGAAGGATGGTATGTAGGTGGTGGTGTGACCGCTGGTTACCAATGGCCTCTTTCCAAGCACTGGAACCTGGAAACCTCTGTAGGTTTCGGATATGATTATATCCAGTACGACAAGTTCAAGTGCGGTGCCTGTGGCGAGAAGGAGAAGTCATCTCATGACAACTACGTGGGTCCTACCAAGGCAGCCATTTCTCTTATTTATATGTTGTAACTCATTAAACATAATCTATGAGTATGAAAGAATTTAAGAACTACATATTATTATTCAGCTCTCTTTTGATGGCTATGCCTCTTGCAGCCCAGGATTGCAAGAGTCTCAAGTTGGCTGCTGAAAAGATTCAGGTATCTAATGTACAGATGTCTCATCATAATGACCTGGTTACGGTTATGATGGATCTGAATCTCGATTCCCTGGATCTCCCTACTAACAACCAGCTTGTGTATACTCCGATTATCAAGTATAAGGGAGAGCTGCTCAAGATGCCGGAAATTGTTATCAACGGTAGAAGACAACAGATCATGTTTGACCGAGGGGTTGGAAAGAAACAGTTGCTGCTTTCACCTCAGGCTTTGGTGGTGAAGCGAGACAATAAGAAGCAGCAGACCGTGAAGTATCTTGCCTCCGTTCCTCTCTCTTCCAAGGTAAGGAACTACGATCTCGAAATTCATGAAGACCTCTGCGGTTGTGGTGATCTGCAGGATGGCAATGATTTCACGGTTTCTCGCCGTCGCCAGCCGGTAGCTTCTTTCGTCCGTCCAGAGGTAGAAGCGGTCAAGGTCCGTCATCTTGATAAGCGAGCTTATATCGATTTCCCGGTAGACCGCATAGAGTTGCATCCAGATTACCGCCGTAATCCGGAACAGTTGGATAGCATCATCCGTACCATCAATGCTTTGAAGGAAGACAGGAACCTCGAAGTGAGCGGCATCAATATTCATGGTTATGCATCACCTGAGAGTCCTTACACCCATAATGATTATCTGGCAAAGAACCGTGCCAAGACGCTGACCGAATATGTCCGCCGAATGGTGAAGTTGCCAAACAATCTCTTCACGGTTTCTTCTACTCCAGAGGATTGGGATGGTCTGATAGCTTATATTAAAGGTAGCAACCTTGAGCATAAGGATGCCATTTTGGCGATTATTGCAGACAAGAGTCTGAATCCGGATGCCCGCGAGTTGAAGATTAAGAAGCAGTATCCTTCAGAGTATCGCTTTATGCTCGACACCTGGTATCCAGCCCTCCGCCATTCCGACTACCACATTACTTATAAGGTGAAACCTTTCGATGTGGAAGAGGCAAAGGAGATCATCAAAACCAAGCCACAGCAGTTGAGCCAGGAGGAGATGTTCATGGTAGCCCAGACTTACGAGCCAGGCAGCAAGGAGTTTAATGATGTGATGGAGATTGCCGTCCGCATGTTCCCGGAGACCGAGACAGCGAATCTGAATGCAGCCATAACCCGCTTGAATGCCGGTGATGCAGATGGTGCGAAATCATATCTCGACAAGGCAGGCAACAGTCCTGCGGCTCAGAATGCCCGTGGTGTATACGAGGCATTGAAAGGCAATGACCAGCAGGCTCGCCATTACTTCGGCTTGGCAGCCAAGGCAGGTGTCAAGGCTGCTCAGGAGAATCTCGAAAATCTATAAAAGGTAATAAATAGGAATAAAAGTATTAATCCAATTAAATATATCAATTATGAAAAAATCGTTATTGTTTTCCACGGTATTGGCAGGTCTGATGCTCGGTTCTTGTTCAAGTAGTGATGATATCGCTGGGACATCAGAAAAATTTAGTGCTGATGGTAAGGGATATGTAAATGTAACATTGAATTTGCCAACTCAGCCTCAGTCAACCTCGCGTGCAGCTAATGATGTTTTTGAACATGGTGTAGCTGATGAGTACAAAGTTAACGATGCTACTCTTATTCTTTTTGCGGGTGCAGACGAAGCAACAGCAAATTTTAAAGCAGCTTATACACTGAAAGGTTGGAAGACCGAGGCTCAAACAGAGCAAATTTCAACTAAACTAACAAAGGTTCAGCAGATTAATGCGATTGCTGCTGGATCTAGTGACAAAATATATGCTTTTGTTGTATTAAATCATAATAATGCATTAACAGTAACTGCTGCAAATGGATTGCAAGTTGGTGCTAGTACAACAGACTTTACTGGTACTTTTGAGACTTTATCAAAGGAGGTAATGAATCCAACTTTGACGAAAGGTAATTTGATGATGTCTAATGCTGTTATTGTAAGTAAGCCTGGTTCTGCAGATTTCAGTTCAGTAAATGCTACTACCTTAACAAACGTTACTGATAATATTTATGCTACAGAGTCTGAGGCAACAACACATTCTGCTGCAGATATCTATGTTGAGCGTTTGGCTGCTAAGGTTACTTTGGCTAATGCTACAGGTACTTCTACAAATACAGTAAGTGTTGGAACAGCTACAGCTAAGACTTTCGATTATTCTTTGGAGGGTTGGAGATTGGCTAATGTAAATACCTCTTCTTATTTGACTCGCCAGTATGATAATACTTGGAATGGTTATTTGTCTAATGGTATTGATTTCGGTGGTTCTATATCAGGCGAATATACTGCCAATAAATACCGTTTTGCAGGTACTAAAGATATAGAAACAGGTAAAGGCTTTAGAACCTATTGGGGCAAGGATGCCAACTATGATTCTGAGGCTTCTTTCTCAGATGGAACTAATGAACCAAATTTGTTAGGGGACGAAAGTACTTATTGCTATGAGAATACCTTTGATGTAGCTCACCAGAATGTTAAGGAGACAACCTGTGCAATTGTAAAGATGAAGATTACCCCTAAGGGTTATAGTGATGGTACTTTCTTTACTATTGATGACAATAAGGGAGTTGTGTATCCAATTGCTGAAGTTAAGAAGGAGATTGGTCAGAGATTCTTGGCAGAAATGGGGGCTTCTATAGGTACCTATTATCCAACTACAACTGGAACAATCAAAGTGAGTGATGTTCAGTTTGATGATAAGGCAGGTGTAGTGGAAATTAAAAAGATTACCTTGACTGATGGTGTAACTCCTCCTAAGGATGTATCTGATGCTGACTTAGCTGCATTCAAGGCTCTCAAAGCTATTAAGGTTAATGAGTTCAAGGATGGTTATGCATACTATACCATTTTGATTAAGCACTTTGGTGATGAGTTGACTCCTTGGAATCCTGCAACCAAGACAACAGAATCTTATCCTGGTTCAGATAGTGAGCAGAATTGGTTGGGTCGTTATGGCGTTCTCCGTAACAACTGGTATAAACTTGAGGTTACTGGCGTAGCAGCAATTGGTGCTTCAACACCTGGTGAACTTGATGTAAACCATGACAATACTCCTGATGATAACTTGAAGCGCTATATCTCTTGCAAGATCAATGCTCTCTCTTGGGCTGTTCGTACGCAGGGTACAATTCTTCAGTAAAAATAATCTTGCCCCCACCCACCTTTTTCAGGTGGGGGCATTAAAAATAAAACAAAAGAACTACATCAGAAATATTCTGATAAACAGCTTGTTGTTCAACAAGGCATCGCATCACCAGATGCAAAGAGATGGTGATACTCGGATTCACTCCGACACTTCATGTGATAATTATAAGATTCAATATATATAAAACGAAGAAATATATGAAAGCGCAGATTTTTAGCTTGGTGAAAAGGGGAGTGCTGGCGGTTGCTACACTCTTGATGGTTGCCTCTTGTGATATGTGGCATACCGACACCGACGATTGTCCTATAGGGATTTATGTCAAGTTTAAGTATGACTATAACTTGCAGCGTGCTGACATGTTCAATGATCATGTGGGTGCGGTAACCCTTTATGTCTATGATGAAAATGGAAATTTTGTGAAGAAATTTGAAGAGGCAAACTCTTTATCTGCGCTGCCTTTGAAAAATGTAGACTATAAAATGCATATTACCGATCTTCAACCAGGCAAGTATCAGTTCATAGCTTTGGCTGGACAGAATGCTTATGCTGATCAGTTGAATACCCAGCGTGCAAAGTTCGTTCATACAGAACCTGCTGTGGGCGATAAGATGGATAAATTGGAGGTAAACCTTGATAAGGTTCAGCGCAATGGTTATTATATCATAGATAACCACAACTTGCCACTCGATACCCTGTGGCATGGTAAGACAGATGCGCTGGTAGAGTATTCCGCTACCCGTCCTAACTATACCACCGTTTCGCTGGTACGTGATACCAAGAAGATTAATGTTACCTTGCGAGAACTCAACGATCCAACCACAATGGATGTAAACGACTATAGTTTTATCATTCAAGACCATAACTCCCGCATCCTCTGTGACAATTCACTCGATGAGACTAATCAAGTTATCTATACTCCACATGCAGTTTGGAATACAGAAGACCGTGAAGGTTCTACCGCTGGTGATGTTAATGGTAATGAATTGGAAGGAGTAGGCAAGATAGCTCATGCCGACTTTATGACCTCCCGTCTGATTTATCACGATAAGGCAAAGGATGATGGCAAATTGATTATTGCCAACAAGGAAACAGGCAAGACCGTGGTAGATGTAGATTTACCAGATCTCTTGAGCCGAGTTCGCACCAGTGAGGAATATATGTATACTCCACAAGAGTTCTTGGATAGAGCTTATGACTATAAGTTACAGTTCTTCCTTCAAGATGGTAAGTTGAAATACGCTTACATTACTATCAGCGTGAATGCGCTGAGCTGGAGTCAGAGAATACAGTTTGAAGTACTTAACAACTAAGAGGATTATGAAGAAGTTGAAATCAATATATCTGCTTCTGCTTTCAGTTCTTGTCATCGGTGCTTTCGCATCCTGCGCTGGCAGCACCGATGATGATGACAGAAAGCCCGATGCCTTCAAAGGAGAGGCTTACTTTACTGTGCAGGTAGCTGTGGCTGGTGATACCAAAGCCACGTCTCGCGCAGCTGGTCCTCAAGGAGGGGAAGATGGTGATGGTAGAGAAACGGCTTTTGAAAACGAATATAAGGTGAATAATGTCTGTGTATTTCTTTACTCTAGCACTACAGGCATAAGCGATGGCGATGCAAAGATAGAGCAGGCTTTCTTTTTTGAGAAACCAACAGAGAAGGCAGGCAATACAAAATATGATAAGGTATATACGTTCGAGAAAAAGCAATGTTTGCCAATCGTTGTTTCCAAGGCATATCATGTTTTGGTGGTAGCGAATGCCGGTGACGTCACTCTAACCTACTTGAACAAGAAACTGAGTGAACTTAGAGATGCTCATCTTCCGGCTTTTGATTCTACTTCGAAATACTTTTTCATGACTTCAGAGAAGGATGCTACTACCGAGTTGACTTCTGCTGGTGGTAATGCTACTGGTGATGGAACCGAGGCTAATCCGCTTACAGTAAATGTTGATATAGAGCGTCTGGCTGCCCGTATTGATATTGATCCTGGTGATGGTAAGTATGTTGATTCTTCAACAAATCCTGGTACCGGAACTTATGCTTTTGATGTGAAGGATGTTTCAAACAATTTAGTGGGTGGCTTTGTTTTGGAGTCTATTCTCCCTTACAACAAGCTTACTTCCGGTGAGTTTTGCATTAAGCGTGTGGGGGATAAAGCGGGAACATCTCTGACCTATTTGGGAAAGGAGAATACTGTTTCAGAAACCGACAAGAAAGCTACAAACTATGTGATAGATCCATGGACTTCCGGTAAGAATGCTGGTTCTACTCCAAGTGGTCTTACATATAATGTTCGTAAGTTAAATGATGCAGGTTGGCCATCTGCTACAGGATACCTTCCTGTCAGGAATGTTTTAGGTCCAACAAGCTCTTCTTTCTTCGTTCTTGATTATGCGATGGAGAATACTACTTTTGATAATTCAGAAGAGTATGCTACAGGATTGGTGTTCAAAGGCAAGTATTATGAGCTTTCTGATTGGGATACAACCAACAAGCAGCCTAAGGCGGGTAAATCTGGTACAGATAAATACTATACCTATACCATTCGCCATAGTGATCCAACAGGTGCTGGTTCTAAAACCGCTCCTATGTATTATGGCATAGTCCGCAATAACATCTATCGCATCAAGATAGAAGGAGTAGTGGGTGAGAAGAAGGGTATGGTTCTCACGATTGCTGTCAAGAAGTGGGCAAAGTATACCCATGCAGAGACTTCCATGTAATAAGACGGATAATAATGAGTAATAGATATGAATAAGATAAAAACGATAATGGCGCTGTTGGTACTGACGATGCTTGCCACCTTTACGGCTTGCTCGCCAGACGACAGTTCTATGTCTGATAATTCTGATGGAGTAAGCAAAAATGGTTATACCATTCATCTCAAGCTCTCTACTTCTGCGGCTGGCTCTATAGGTCAGGCTGCACCTCATAGCCGTGCTCTTACTCCAGAGTGGGAGTCTGGTTCCGATGTAGAAAATATGAAGAGCTGGCTTGTTGTTCTTACTCAAGGTGGTAATGTGGTGCAGACTATAGAGAATACTCATGTTGATGCTCAGCATGCTGAGGAAGACGAGGTTACTCTGGAGAATGTAGCCCCAGGCACCTATCAGGTCTATTCTTTTGCCAATATTGATAAAACGCAGTTGGGTACGTTGACCAACGGCTATGCTGTTGATTTTAAGAACATGAAATATAAGATGAATGGCAATGGCTTCGATGCTTCTCTTTCAGGTATTCCTATGAGTAATGAGCAGACGCTTACAGTGAAAGAAGATGGAACAACTGATAAGAATAAGCTTTGGGTAGTAAGAATGCTGGCAAAGGTTACACTTCAGTTTAGGAATCCAAGTGCTACTCCTTTGAAAATCAATGATATTACAATCAGCGATATTACTAAGAATAGCAAAGATAATGCAGATGCTGATAATATCATGTTGTTGCCAAAGCATTCGGATGCTTCAGGAACCTCTGGCGCTACTGGTTCATCTAACCTAACTGGTGCAGATAAGGATCAGGTTAAATGTATTCCGAATCTGGTAAGGCAGGCTGCAACGGAGAATTATACTTATAAGCTGACTAAGACAATACCAGCGAAGGTAGATAAATACGAAACAGAGAATGAGATTTCGTTCTATGTGAATGAAAGCGCAGCGGGCAATACTTCCAAGTATTTCATCATCAACCTGAATACTTCAGCAGGAGTCAAGCGTTACGCCCTGTTCCAGGATTGGACAACGATAGCTCGTAACGACCATCACATTCTTCCAATCTCATTAGATGATTACAAGTTGAAGTTTGATGTTCTGGCCTTCTCTGCCATCGGTCTCTATCCATCCATAACAGATAACGGAACCACTCTTTCCTATACCTGTTATTATCCGGAAGAGGAATTCCATATCCAGCCAAAGGTAGTAAAAGCAAGTGACGACTCCGAGGTTTCCGGCACCATCGACTATACCCAAGTAAAATGGGAGTTAATCCCCGAAGATGATATGGTAGATGCCACTGCTGCCGAAACGAATGCCAAGCTGGTTTTTAAAGCCCTTCCATCATGGAATACAACCACTGGCTATTTCGAAGGTATCTTCAATGATGACAAAGCCGACAAGCAGAGCGCCCTCTATCAGGTCACTGTCCCTGTACCGGGTGTCGCAGGAAAAGAGCTTATATACAAGATACTTTTCACCAAGGATTTGAGAAGCTTTGCTGCTCGTAAATATACGAGACAGAGTTATAGATATAAATAGAATAATATACTAATATTAAAAAACATTGAAGCTTATGTTTAAGTCTAAGATTTTTAATAGTGTAATGAGATATATGTTGGTAGCAATGCTTGCATTGCTGCCAAATACTATATGGGGATTAACGGAACAAACTAACTTAAAATTGTTAGATGGTAATTCGATAACATTTACTGGTCTCAACAACTATATTCATATAGGGGAATATTCTGTTTGGTATATACTTGATTCATCTGGCAAAATGGTAAATGATTTTAGTAGCCAATGGAGTTTTAGTGGAAATGGTTATAATCCAAGCCAAGTTGCGCCTTATTTAAAAATGAATAAGTTTGATCATGATTTGTATGGTTGGGAAAACTTGACAATAACTTATTCTGGTGGTGCTCTTTCAGGTTATCAGATAGTTCTGTTAACTTCATCATCTGAAAATTTATATACTAATCCTAGTGATGAAACTGCAGAAAAGAAAATCACTTTTAAATTAGTATCAAAGGATGAACTTCCTACTTTTAAGACATACTCTGGTTCAAACAGTTCAGAGAAATTAGTAACTGTTGCTGATGCAGATTTGCAAGGTGGTTCCATTTCTATTACTGATTTAGGTGAAACACTTGCAGACTTTGCAATTTGGGATAAAAATGCGGATTTTAATGGCTTAATGGTAAGCAAGAATCCTTTCTATCTCCGTCTATCTGTTGTTGATAAAGATGGAAATCCCGTTACAGATCTTAGGGGTTTTACTTTTAAAAAAAATGGTTCTGAAATTTCTGATACTCAATTAGGTGGTCATGAGTGGGGACTAGCATGTTATAAAAATGCTAAAGGCGTATATTGTCTTCGTGATAAGAAAGAAAATTATTTAGTTTCTTTCTCAGACCTCAACTTTACCATATCTTGTCCAAGAGATAAGAAGATCGATGATTATAACGTTGTGGTATATGTTGGTAATGAACAGCCAAGTATCTCGGGCAATCTGATTATGGAAGAACCTACATTAGTAGGTAGGGTAAACTATGCCATTTTAAGTCAAACCACATTTGATGCAATTAAGTTGACTCCTTCTACAGAGCCTACAGGTGCTGCTGTCCGTAATGTTTCTTCCATTGTTTTAGGTACTAATTTAAATGTAGATCTTACTTCTAAAGATAATTTGAAGTTTATCAAGGAGCAGTTAAGTTTATCTGAAACTCAGAATTTTGGCAAGTTATATGTTCGTTGGGCTATTAAAAAGAAGGATGGCTCAGCCATAACCGGTGTGTCTTCTAAAGGAGCCCTAAAGCAACAGGAAGGTATGTACTGGACCTGGTATTCTGATGATGCATCAAGCTCTTTTGCTAATGCATTGAATGCTAATTTTGTCGTTCCAGAAGGACTGGATATTAATGATGTTGACATTTCTTGTGTCATCTCTAATGAAACGCCAACCACTCAGTATGGTTTCGTCACAATTGAACCAACTTTGAAGGCAAAGGTAAATGTGCAACTTTTGGATAAGTACAGCATGCCTTTCAATCATTATGTAGGCCATGCTAATACGGCATTAGAAAATGGTATGCAGCAGACTGCTGAATGGGAGTATTATGTCTATGTAAAAAATGCTGGTGATAACGTGGAATTGGTATTGCCTTTCGACAAATATGACTCTGGAGAACCTCTCGAACCACAGGGGTATTTCAGATGGTATGATTTTAAGAAGGATAGAGCATGTGCCAATCTAAAGAAAAATAGTGCTGCATCTCTTCTGAATTCTATTGTATCAGATGGTGAAGATTATGGCTTGTTTGCTTATAATCTTTATCCTGCGCTTCCGACAAGCAGTAATATTGGTGTTACATATACTGCACCTACAGGAGCTTCATCTGATGAATGGGCTGGTGAAGATATTGCCTGTGATATAAGCCGTTATATTGATGGTTTGGATGCAACAAAAACTTATCTGGTACACGAGCCAACGCTCTCTATCAGATACATTTTCCATATCCGTTCTGCCAAGAAGTTAGCAGACAATATTATGAATACGGCTATTGGAAAAAATACTCAAAGAGAAGGTTATAGAACTTATGAGGATGGAAAGTATTTGACGGTTGAGATGAAAGATCAAAATTCTACAGTAACTCTTCGACTGGATTTGTCTGACTCTAAGAAATATTATTTTCATCCATTGGCTGATGGTGTATATCAACAGAGTGGAGCTTTTACAGGTTTTACTCATCGGGTATATTATGCAGATGAAAAGTATAAACTCGTTGAATCCAACTTCGATAAATCAAAATTATGCAATGCTACTAAGATAGAGTGGTGGGCATACGATAAGACCAAGACTTATTGTCGTAATTTGGGTACTAAAACTGATCGCTTTTTTGATTTGACGATGAATATGCTTAACGGAAACTGGATGCCCGTATCATTAAATGGTGAAGAAAAGAAATTTACCTTTCAATATGGAGATCCTGTGTACATCGTTGCATATGCTATGGATGATGAAAATCACCGTTGTCCAATTGCCAACTTTGATGTTCGATTTATGAATAATCATCCGATGACTAAAGAAGAGATAGTTAAAGAAGGTTTGAATAACAGACTGATTAGTTATCTTGATGAGCATTATAAAATGGCTACCAAGCCAATTACATTTGATGATGATGATGTAGAACAGACGGTGGCTGCTCCTACAAGTCCGGATGACAACCAGGACCGATTACCATCTAAATGGGATCGCCGTGCTTATAGTTTCGTATATCGTGATTTGATTGACTACGATGCTACTAATTTTAGTGGTTTGAATAAAATCGGTCATTCTCCACTTCATGGAGATTATTGCTTGTATAAGTCTGCAAATGTTGCTGGTATTTCCGGTGCAGGTTCTTCACCAAGCAACGGATATCTTTGGTGGAGTAGTAAAACGTTATATGATAAGACCTATGAGATAACCAATGGCTCTCAATATGGTCATTTCCTTTATGTGGATGCATCAGATGAAAGTAGAAAAATCGCAGCTTCTGATTTCACGGCAGATCTTTGTACAGGACAGCAGCTTATTTTCATTGCAAGTGTTGCTGACATGACGAAAGATGGCGGTACCGAGCCGCAGATTATATTTAAACTATTTGGTGTTAATAAAGATGTCAATGGTGAGATTGTTGATAAACACCTGATACATAGTTTTTCATCTGGTGATTTTAACGATAATCGAGATAGTAAGGAAAAAGCAACTTGGTATCAGGTATACGGTAAGATTACTTTGCAAAAAGAGTCAAATGTAGAAAAGTATTCTGATTTCCGGTTGGAGATAGATAATTACTGTAAGGGTACTGATGGTGCCGACTATGCCGTAGATGATATCCGTATGTATCTAGCGCCAGCTAAGGTCCAGGTGATTCAGGAAAAGCCAATTTGTGATAACGCTAAGGTTGGTTCTGTTAAGTTGAAGATACGTGCTATCCACGAGACATTGAATGCTATTACCGGACATAAAGGACAGACTGAAATATACTTCCGTTTTGTCGATGAGAAGGGAACGCCAGTAGAAGGTAATGATGAGAGTAATCCTTATTATCAGACGATACAGGTTAATACATCTGATGGAACAAAAATTGAAAACAAGAGCAATAAATATGGAACTGTTGACGTATTCGATTCTGAGGAAACTTGCAACCAGTATACTATAGATGGTACTCCTATGATCGAGAAGGATAGCGAAGGTGAAACTTATATTGTTATCAGCAATAAAGACTATCCTTTGACTACTGGTAAGAAGTATTACGTATCTGTATCTACAGAAGATCCTGCCAAGGGAAATGCTAATTGGGGTACACCTGCTGAGGTCTGCTCGTTGTACAGTAACTGGTTTGAAATGGTTAGCCAGTATCCAATCATTACTGATACCAAGGGCAATATCGTAACGGATTATAAGATTCCTTGCGTTCAAGCAGATAACTATGAGGTTACTATCAAGGGACAATTGACTACAACTGACCCTCATAATGGCGGTAAGATAACATTGGATAATGTTAAGTTCTTCTGGTATGTTGATGATCCTGCAGTAGCTACCAACAAACTGAACGAAACTGCAAGCAATGATATCACTATCAGCATGGATAAGCTTCCTTTGGGTAAAACTCATAACATCTATATGAAGCCAGAGGGAAAGGAAGTTGATGGTTATATTGAATGTACACTCAACGGTAAAAAGTATCTGCTGTGTCCTGCTGCAATACCAGTCCCATTACGTGTAATGAAGGATGGACCACAGCTTAACTTCGGTTTCAATGATGTGGATTATCCATTCAATGACGGCAGTTATGAGGCTTCGCTTCGTATCGGTTTGCCACAGCTGGAGAAGTTGAAGGCTTCTAAGGGATATTTGAAGGTACCTCTTCATAGTGCTACTACGGGTGATGGAAAAGCAATCACCTCGCCTCTTACCTTCGTTGATGATAGCGGCACTTCTGCCGTAACTTCTGATAAGGTAATTGTGGCATCCACAAATGATCCGTCATGGACAACTGCCATGCAGAATACCCAGGTTGCCACATTGCAGAGTACAGAGTTGCCTGCTATAGATAAAACGACTCAGGCTACCCTCAACCTCAAGTTCTCAGATGCAGCACTAGCGAATTTCCACGAGGGATACTGTTATGAACTCAGATTCGCCTTCGAGCAGAGAAAAGCTTCTGAGGCAACTACCAACTGTGCCGGCGAGTCTTATCTCAAGTTGAAGATTGTACCTGAGTTCATTACCTGGACTCCTACTGCGGATGGCGGAATGAATGCCAACTGGAACAATGATGCCAACTGGCATCGCTCATCTTCTACTGAATTGTATGATGATAAGTATACAGATTATCTGGCTTATGGAAGCAGTATGTCGGGTACACCAACTTCTGCAAAGGAGATTCCAACGCTGAACAGCTATGTGCCAATGAAGTTTACCAAGGTAACCATCGGCAATCTGAAGGGTTTGCCATTCCCTGACCTCGGTAACATCGTTTATCGTAAAACCAATAAGATTGCTACCAAGCTGACTAACGGTAAGGGTAATGAGGCTACGAAGTATATCCAGTACGACATCATGGCTATCTGGAATGAGGCAGATGCCAATAAGGGATTGGATACAGAAGGTAATCTGAAGTGCGAGAAGTTCTATGGCAATACCTGTCATCAGATTTACTTCAAACCTCAGGGCGAGCTTCGCGATCAGTGCTATCTGGTATATGACAAGGCTTGGGTAGAGAAAGAGCTGGAGCCTAACAGGTGGTATACCATGGCTTCGCCTCTGCAGTATATCTACGCCGGTGATATGTATGTGCCAGCAAGTGATGGTCAGCAGACGACCAAGGCGTTTACGGATATCACGTTTGATACGAATGTATATAGCCGAAGCAAGTATCCGTTTTATCAGAGAGCTTGGATGAAGAGTGATGTGAAGGAAATCACACCTAAGAGTGATTATCCTGCATCTCATTACCCAAGTGTAGCTGCTCCAGAAAATGTTGATATGAATCTCGGCTACTGGAGCCATGTATATAATAGGGTAGATGAGAGCTATGCCGCAGACGGAACCTTTGGTGGTTTCTCTATCAAGGCGGGTAATAAACTCTTGCCAAAGAGACCTACAGATGGTACTACATTGCCAAAGGCGCTCCTCCGTTTGCCAAAGGAAGATACAAGCTATCAGTACTTTGATTATGATGGAACAACAACTTCTGGTGGTAAATCAGTAACTGTTGGTAAGAACAATGGTCATGGCAAGCTTCTCGTTGCTTTCAACAACGAAGAGAAGCATCTCGCAGAGAAGACCCAGAGCTTGGGAGATAACACCAGCGGATTCTATCTCGTAGCGAATCCATATACCTGCTCTATCTCGATGGCTAAGTTCTTCGAGGCAAATACGGACTTGCAAAAGGCAATATGGATTGTAGAGAATGGCGAGGTGAAGGCGATTTCCAATGCTGAATTGGATAAGCAGAACTACGCTATCCAGCCTACCCAGTCGTTCTTTGTTAAGAAGAATGCTGGCGCTACTATTGGAGAGGTAAGGTTCACTTCTGCGATGTATGTTGACCGCACTATCACTCCTGGCCTTCTGATGGCATCAGACTATGTCAAGAGCATTGAAGCAACAACAGAGAATTCCAACGGCCAGATTTCAAAGGCACGCATCGCTTTGCGTCCGGAGGCTTCTGCCGACTATGATGACCAGGAGGATGTGGATCTCCTCTATGATCAGAACCTGAAGGATGTTCCTCAGGTTTATACCGTTGCCGGCAACGAGGCGGTGGCAGTGAATGCGGTTCCGGAGTTGTCCTGGATTCCGCTCGGCATCGTGAGCCAGCAGGCTGAAGAGGTTTCACTTACCCTGAAGGGTGTGAGCAAGCTCGATGCTCCTGTTTATCTCTACGATGCAGCATCAGCAAGCTTTACCGAACTTCATGAAGGCGAGGCTGTGAAGGTGAAGGCGGGTGACCACGGAAGATACTTCCTCACCCAGACCCGTACTTCAACCGGCATCGACCGCATGGAGGCAGAAGAGCAGAGTGCACCGGTGAAGGTTTACTCACCAGCTGCAGGCATGATTGTTGTTTCCGCCTTGGGTGGTGAGAAGCTCGACAGGGTTCAGGTATTTACATTGGATGGCAAAATGGTTCACAGTTATCAGTTGCCTGACAAGCAGAGAATGATTCTGCGAGTTCCATCCGGCATTTACATTGTGAAGGCATCAACCCTGTCCTGGGCTCAGGCTAAGGGTCAGAAGATTTCAGTAAGATAGTATATTCTGGTTTTTAAATATCAATACTTATTTTTTTAATACCCACATTATCTGATACCTTACTATATATAGGGGCATCTTTGTTTCTTTGGTAGAGACGAAGGTGCCCCTATCATTTTTATTATTTTTTTAACACGCATAATTTGCTAGTTTCCAACAATTATCTTATATTTGCAAAGATATTCTGTGTCTCTTATGTAGAGATTCAGATGAACGACATCAAAAAACGAATTTGATTCGCATGATGAAAGAGACAGATATACACTCACAGGTAACGTCCACTATTGCAGGGGACGACGGCGAAGCCGTGGCAAAAAGTGAAGAAAACGCTAAGAAAAAGGTTCCGGAAAAGCCTAATGAAGGGCTTGAAAAACCTGCTGATGCAGGATGGTATGTGGCTGTAGTGAGAGTGAATTGTGAAACGAGAATAGCTGATTCTATACGAATCAATCTTAATCACAATCATGTTT
>JAJWOH010000229.1:0-2774 GCA_021635485.1 Segatella copri
GTGTGACACGTTCCGTACTGAAAAGGTACGGCACGTAACAAAAAGTAAATATAGTTACGTAGAACTATTATTCTGATGAGTCGAATGAAGGTGTAACGCCCAGAAAGGCTCACGTTAAAACTACGGACGGCTAAGCAGTGTGAAATGCAGATGTCGTAAGCCCGTGGAAGTCGCACGAGAGCAGTCCTAACGGATAAAGCCGAGGAAAGCGTCACAGAGGTGTGATGTACTGCCTATAGTGCGGACGGCGGTGCAATATGGTTAGAATGGCTTAAAAAGCCCGACGAAAATCCGAGTGTACGGTTCTATACGAATGACCGATAGAAATGTCGAGGTGCAAATTTGCACGCAAGCGGGGTGGAGTAAAAGTTGTTAGTATGAAACTCCCTATACTGTTACAGGCAGTAAGTACCGTAAGGTATGTTTGCAGGACTAAAGGATTGACCTAAGTTGCACCAATGCTAAGAATAATGGAACGTGGAAAGCAGTCCGACCAGTGGAGTTCACAATCCGATACTGATTTCAGACGAAAGCGGTTATGCCGTATAAGCTGATTAAGGACTGTGAGAGTAGTGCCACAGTACCGATGAAGCCGTGATAATAAGCGGTGAAGGGATAGGCACAAGTCGTAAAAATCAAAATTTAATATGTAAGCGTAGTAATCACAAAGTGATTTCATAGCTTCGAGTAAGAATGATAACTAAAGTTATCCAGAAAAAGCACGCTGAAAGGCGGTGGTTACTATGACAAAGGAAACTGTAAACAAATCAGAGAAAAATATGTATAGGTACGGCTTGCAGGAAAAGTTATGCGGAATGTATGAACAGAGCAAGCAGGGCAAGTGCTTTAAACATCTTATGAAACTCATAGTTTCGGAGGAGAATATTGTGCTTGCGTACCGAAATATCTGCAAAAGCAAAGGCAGCTTTACTGCCGGAGTTGACGGAAAAATCATTACGGATATTCAAAAGTATCCAATTCAGACTGTAGTCCAAAAGGTCAGAAACAAGCTGAATTACTATCAGCCGAAAAAAGTTCTCCGTACCTACATTGATAAGGGCAACGGAAAACAACGTCCTCTCGGTATTCCGAGTATATGGGACAGGCTGATACAGCAATGCGTATTACAAATATTAGAGCCGATATGTGAAGCTAAATTCCACGAACGCAGTAATGGGTTCAGACCATACAGGTCAGCCCAAAATGCAGTGGCACAATGCTACAAAATGATACAGCTTCAAAATCTACACTATGTTGTGGATATTGATATTAAAGGCTTCTTTGACAACATAAATCACGCAAAGCTGATACGGCAAATATGGGCAATGGGCATACAGGATTTGAAAGTATTAGCAATTATCAAAGCAATGTTAAAAGCGGATATTCTGTTTAATGACATTGTAATATCTCCCGAAACAGGAACACCACAGGGCGGTATTTTATCACCGCTGTTATCCAATATCGTTCTGAATGAACTGGATTGGTGGGTGGCAAGTCAGTGGGAAACCATTCCTACACGGACAAACCGAGAATACAGCAAAACCGATAAAAAAGGCAATGTTGTAATTGACAGGTCACAGAAATGGAGTATGCTTCGGGAGAAAAGCAAGCTGAAAGAAATATATATTGTAAGATATGCAGATGATTTCAAAATCTTCTGCCGTGATTACGGTACAGCAAAGAAAACCTATACAGCAGTTGTAAAATGGCTGAAAGAACGGCTTTCATTGGAAATCAGTGAGGAAAAATCGGGAATTACAAATCTTAAAAAGAACTATATGGAATTTCTCGGCATCAAAATCCGTGCTGTTTCCAAAAGCGGAAAATATGCTGTAAGGTCACATATGACTGATAAGGCGAAAGAAAAAGCGAAAAAGAAAGCCGCAGAGAGTATTAAGCGTATTCTGAACCACAATGACCAGAAATCTATTGATAAAAATATAAGTCTGCATAACTCTTTGGTAAGCGGACTGCATAACTTCTACAAAATGGCTACTCACATAAGTGCTGATTTTGCGGAAATAGGTTATCCGATACAAAAGAAACTGAATGGAGCAAATCACAACAACAAAGGGTGTCAGGTAGATAAATCGGGAGAGATACGGTCAAGGTTCATAGCTGAAAATTACGGTAAATCAAGCCAAATGAGGTGGATAGGCGGACGACCGCTGATACCGATAGCATATGTACAGCACGATTATCCGAAATACAAGCGGAGAGAGGTAAACAAGTATGTTCTGAAAAATTATGAGGAACATCAAGTGCCGAACTCTGTAAATTTTGAGGTTATCAGATACCTTATGGAAAATGCGTACAAATGGGAAAGCATTGAATTTGCTGACAATATGCTCTCAAGGTATATTGCACAAAAAGGAAATTGTGCGATAACGCATAAGCCCTTGTATCTTCACAATATGGAATGTCATCATATCAAGCCGAGGCTTGGCGGACGTGCAGAAAACAACAGCTACAGCAATCTCATAATTTTATGCACAGAAGCACACAGGCTTGTAACAGCAACCAATGAAACGACGATACGCAAATATGTGCAAATGCTGAAATCAAACGAAAAACAGCTTGCAAAACTTAATAAACTCCGTAAATATGCAGATTTACAGCCAATAGAAATTTGATTTAATGAAACAGTAAACAAGACTACGTATGCACTAAAAACTTGATTATACGATGGAACGCCGTATGACGGGAAACTGTCACGTACGGTGTGGAGCGGGGGAAAATTCGGAGATGATTTCAAAGAATTACCTATCGCTATT
>JAJWOH010000230.1:0-2754 GCA_021635485.1 Segatella copri
CGCTTCATCATTTTCTGAGCATACTTTGCCAATTCCTCCTTACGCTCAGCAGGCACATTCACGGCATCCAGATACTTCTTGCTCTGCTCGAAATAATAAGCAATCTTATCCTGCGCCATTTTGTCGATACCTATCTCGTTGTAAAGACGGGTAACGGCAGCCACCTTCTCCTTGCGGTCAAAATCCTCGGCATCAACCCACTTCTGCAGTTCTGCACGCTGAGCGTCGTTGGCATGGTTGAAAGCATTGATGAGCATGTAAGTCTTCTTGTTAGATGTGATATCGCCACCAATCTCCTTACCGAACACCTTGGTATCGCCGTAAACATCGAGGTAATCATCCTGCAACTGGAACGCCAATCCTATCTGCTCGCCAAACTTATACAGGTTCTCTGCATCCTCATCAGAAGCATCGGCAAGGATAGCACCCATCTTCAGGGCACAAGCCAGGAGTACGCTGGTCTTGAGGCGGATCATCTCGATATATTCCTCCTCCTTCACATCGTTGCGGTTTTCAAACTCCATATCAAACTGCTGACCTTCACCTATCTCAAGGGCAGTGGTCGTAAAGAGTTTCAACACCTTGGCAAGATGCTTTTCATCACATTGAGCCATACGCTCATAAGCCAGTACGAGCATGCTGTCGCCCGAAAGAATCGCCGTATTGGCATCCCACTTCTTATGAACCGTTTCATGACCGCGACGCAAATCAGCATTGTCCATCAGGTCATCATGCAGCAAAGTATAGTTATGATAAGTTTCCAGAGCAACGGCATTCATCAGAATCTTCTCAGGATTGTCCTTGAAAAGATTGTAGCCCAGAAGCATGAGCGTAGGACGAATACGCTTGCCACCCATAGAAAGTACGTATCTGATAGGCTCATAAAGAGACTTTGGCTTTCTTTCGTAAGGCAAATTAGCCAGAAACTCATTTACCATGCTTAAAATTTCATCTGCTGTCTTCATAATAATGTATAATTTATAATGTATAATTTACAATGAACAATTTATAATTTATAGCTGGAACACTACCGGGATGGCAATCATCGTGCGACAGACCTTGCCTTTATCGATGCCCGGTTTCCACTTCGGCATCATCTTCATCACCCTCAAAGCCTCGTTGTCGAGCAATGGATCTACCGAAGTGCTTACCTTGATATTTGCCACACTACCATCCTTGTTCACGATGAAAGATACCACTACGGTACCCTGAATCTTGCTCTTCTGGGCAGCCACAGGGTACTTCAGGTTCTTGGTAAGCCACTGCATGAAGGCAGACCAGCCACCAGGAAACTGCGGTATCTTCTGCACGACCGTCAGTTTGATAGGAGCCTCAGCTCCCGGATTCTCAATGGGAGTTTCAGGAACCGCTTCCTTCACCTCAGATCCATCCACTACACCCGAGCCGTCACCGATAACCAGTTCGCTGGTTGTAGAACTGATTTTCGTCGGAACCTGCTGAGGCTGTTGTTCGGCAGCCTTCACTTCCTGGGTAATCGACTTAGAGGCAGGAGCCGAAACAGCCTCTGCACTCACCATATCTTTCTGGTCGGGACGAGCCGACATTTCCAGATCCTGTGAGAGATCTTCCATCGATTCCGACAAGTCATCATCTCCCTGCGGACCTCTCTGATATTGGAGTCCTACGAAGATGAAAGTAAAAGCCAGCAGCAAACCTAGCAGGAAAAATGTAACCCGCTTATCTTCCAGTTGTGCGCTATTTGATTTCTTAATTTCCACAATAAAAACCGTTTAAAATCGTTATTTCCTACGAAAACATTGCAAAATTACTTCTTATTATTGAAAAAAGCAGTATCTTTGCCAAAGAATTAGAAAATTTAAATGAAAAAATATGTAATTTCCGCAATATTGACGCTTTTTGCGACAATTATTGATGCTCAAGAGAGCCAAACGGGGTATAATTTCCTTCGCTTGCCGGTGAGTGCTCATGCAGCTGCTCTGGGTGGCGACAACATCACCTTGATAGAAGATGATGAGGCACTCATATTCCATAATCCGGCTCTCCTGTCATCAGTAAACGACAAGACGGTCAATCTCAATTATATGAACTATATGTCGGGGGTGAACACTGCCTCGGCTAGTTTCAACCGTACTGTCAACGACAAGGCTTCGTGGGCTGTTTCGGCTCAGCTTGTTGACTACGGCAAGATGAAAGAGACGGATGAGAACAACATCCAGATGGGTGAGTTCTCGGCAAAGGATATTACCGTTGCGGGTTACTTCTCTTATATGCTCGGTGAAAAGTTTGCGGGTGGTATTGCTGCCAAATTCATCACTTCGTATATTGGCGATTACAATTCTATCGCTGTGGGAGTGGATCTGGGCATCAACTATTACGACCCAGAAACGGAATGGTCGGTTTCTTGCGTGGCAAAGAATCTGGGTGGACAGCTGAAAGCTTACGACAATGAATATGAGAAGATGCCGATCGACCTGCAGTTGGGTGTGACGAAACGCTTCGCCAACGCACCGTTCAGGGTATCAGCCACACTGGTCAACCTGAACCATTGGGACAGCAGTCTTCGTGATCATGCCGTAGTAGGTGCCGACATTCTGCTTTCGGAGAGCCTGTGGATAGGTGCCGGCTACAACTTCCGGAGAGCCAACGAGATGAAAATCAGCACCTCAGAAGATGAAGAAAGCAGTCATGGAGCTGGTTTCTCTGTGGGTGGCGGTATCAACCTGGAGCGCTTCCATCTGAACGTTGCCTACGGCAAATATCACGTCAGTAGCA
>JAJWOH010000231.1:0-2754 GCA_021635485.1 Segatella copri
GCCAGTTCTACATCATTGAGATCAGCGCCTTTGCCCTTTTTGACTTCCTTTCCCAGGCATACATCCCATGTGGACTGGAAACAGCTATCATTTGCTCCAACAAACATATCATTTGAGTTAGGATCTTCCATCAGTTCAAACTTGATAACCTTTTTGGATGTGATAGGTTGGATATTGCAAAGCATGTCGAATGCTTTTTCAAAAATATCGCGATGCAACTGTGCATTTGGAAACATCACATTGACTGTTGGAAAAATCTCTTCAAATTCAAACGACTGCAATAGCTGGTAGAGTTTCATATGCTTATACCTTATTATATATATAACATTCTGTTTGTCAACTCTCGTTGTGAAGACTAGAACTTAGCCATCTTGATAGCATCTATAGCACACTCATCACCCTTGTTGCCTAACTTGCCGCCGCTACGATCCTTAGCTTGCTGCAGATCGTTGGTAGTCAAGAGACCATAGATAACAGGTATTTCCTGAGTAGCATTCAGACGGGCAATTCCGTAGGTAACACCCTCGCAGATGTAATCGAAGTGAGGAGTTTCACCACGAATCACACTACCTAAAATGATGACTGCATCATAGCCGCCATTCAAAACCATTTGATGGGCTCCATAGATAAGCTCAAAGCTGCCTGGAACAGTTTTCACATGGATGTTCTCGGTGAGAGCTCCATGTTTTTCGAGTGTTTTTACTGCTCCGTCGAGCAAAGCGCCCGTTATCTCAGGATTCCATTCTGCTACAACGATACCGAAGCACATGTTACTGGCGTCTGGTATTTTAGTAAAGTCGTATTCAGATAAATTATGAAGTGCTGTTGCCATATTGATTTCGAATTGTTATCAGTACAGATTAGTTAGAAGCGCGCTCGATGTACTTGTCGATTTCGCCACTCTGTACGAGCATAGCGTTAACATACTTCTTCTTAGCATCCTGATAAAGCTTCAAAGCTTCGTCTTTCTTACCCTGGCTTTCGAGAATCTCGCCTGCCTTGATAATGAATGTAGGAGAAAGACTGTTGTTTGTACCATCCTCGGCCTTGCTGTCAGCCATAGAAGCAGCCTTCTTGAAAGCATCTACCGCCTTGTCGAGCTGGTTGAGATGCGCATAAGCATCACCTAAGGCAGATTCAGCAGCAGGACTGATCATCTGGTCGTCTTCTGAAGAGAAAGATTCCAGACTCTTCTGAGCTTCTGCCCATTTGCCGAGGTTTGCATAGCAAAGACCTGCATAGAGGTTTGCCAGGTTACCTGCATCTGTGCTGCTGTATTCGTCAGCAATCTTAGTAAAACCTACATAGCCAGCGCCATCACCCTTCAATGCCTGCTCATACATCTGGTTAGCAAAGTAGGTCTGACCCTTAGCAAGCATAGTGCTAGCCTTGTCCTCACGAGGACCTGAGATCTGAGATACATAACCGAATACACCTGCAATGATAACAATGATAGCTACTACTGCAATGATAATAGCCTTCTTGTTCTTCAAGAAGAAGGCCTCACGAATGTTTAGGCTCTCTGTTTCCTGAGCCTGTACGTTGTTGTTTGCCATTTTTATTTTGCTTTTTTATTATTCTATACTTTTTCGTTTCTGGTTTTGGGGCAATCTGTTCAATAGAAAGTTAGCTTTCAAATTGTGGAATGCCGCTAAACTTCTGCAAATTTACTCAATTTTATTCAATTATTGAAATTTCTAGCCTATTTTTTTTGTTTTTTCCTCTTTTTCTGCTAACTTTGCACTATAAAAGCAGAAAAGAGACTATGATTTTAAAGAATATTTCCATTATTAACTTTAAAAATATAAAGAGCGCCAATCTGGAGTTGTCGCCCAAAATCAATTGTCTGATAGGACATAATGGCATGGGAAAGACTAATTTCCTTGATGCCATCTACTATCTCTCTTTCTGTAGGAGTGCCTATAATTCTATCGATTCCCAGATTATTACTCATGATGAGCCTTTCTTTATGCTGGAGGGAAATTATGATAATGATAAGGGGGAGATAGAGAATGTTTACTGTGGCATGAAACGGGGTACCAAGAAGCATTTCAAGAGAAACAAGAAGGAGTATAAACGTCTTTCGCAACATATTGGGCTTATCCCTCTGATTCTGGTTTCTCCATCTGATGTTTCTCTGATAGAAGGGGGGAGTGAAGAGCGCAGAAAACTGATGGATGTGGTCATCTCTCAGTATGATTACTCTTATATTGAGGCTTTAGCCAACTATAATAAGGCTTTGCAACAGAGAAATGCTTTGCTGAAAATGGAGGAGGAGCCTGATATTACGCTGCTGGAACTTTGGGAACAGCAGATGGCGAGTAATGGTGAATTGCTGTACCGGAAACGGCAGGCTTTCGTTGACGAACTGGTTCCGCTGTTTCAGCAGATTTATCAGCAGATTTCGGGTGATAAGGAGCAGGTTCGTCTTCACTATGTTTCTCATTGCCAGCGAGGTCCTTTGCTGGATGTTATCCAGCGCGACCGGTTTAAGGATCGTGCTGTAGGGTATTCTCTGCATGGTGTTCACCGTGACGACCTGGAGTTTCTTCTCGGTGATTATCCGATGAAGAGAGAGGGAAGTCAGGGGCAGAACAAAACTTTCGTGATAGCCCTGAAGCTGGCTCAATTTACCTTCCTGCAACGCACGAGTTCCAATACACTTCCTTTGCTCCTCTTAGATGATATTTTCGATAAGTTGGATGCTCAGCGGGTTGAGGCTATTGTGAAACTGGTTGCCGGTGACCATTTCGG
>JAJWOH010000232.1:0-2752 GCA_021635485.1 Segatella copri
ATAATGACGAGTTGGTGAATCATGTCTTAGCTCGTGAAGAAGAATATGCAAGAACAGGCAACGCTGTTGACTTTCTAGAAATGAT
Source organism: Segatella copri (assembly GCA_021635485.1). Lineage (GTDB taxonomy): Bacteria > Bacteroidota > Bacteroidia > Bacteroidales > Bacteroidaceae > Prevotella > Prevotella copri_P. The sequence goes on from JAJWOH010000232.1 coordinate 86, forward strand.
GGCCGATTTCAAAAACGAATTCGAATGGTAAAGATACGAGTATTACCACCAACCCAAGAAGACATACGCTATTGTATCGAATATGCTAGGGATGAGTTTGGAAGGAAATGCGTTTTGAGATGGAAAAAGGAACTTGAGGCCATATACACTCGTCTCATTATGTTCCCTTTGTCATATTCTCCAGAGCCTATTCTGAAAGATTTTCATCGAGATTATCGTAGCGCACTGCTTATGGACAACTTCAAGCTCATTTATCGCTACGACAAAGATCGTGACGAAATCGTTATTGCTGACATTTGGTACACCAAACGTTCTCAACAAGCATTATTGAGACAATTCAAAAGGAAACTATAAAAACTTAGCGAGCAAAGGAGGGATTCCCCCCTTTTGCTCGCTATATTTTTATCTTCTACCATTTCACCACCACCATAATCCTTATCGTCGATGGGGAAAATATAGTTGCGTATATTACTTTACATTATTGTTCCCTGATAAAGACTTTTCTGAACGTTTTTAAAAGAAAGCATCCAATACTTCCTCAAACACATCATTAGGACTCACTTTATTGAAGAGACACATAGAAGTTTTGAGCTTCAGCACGTCTATTCCGCTTCCCATGATATATTTGATGTCCTTACCCTTGTGGAGCAAGAGCACCTTGCAGCATTGACGGAGTCTGTCACCCAGAATCTCATGTTCAACATAGGCTCTGGCTTCACCCTCGCCATCCAAGCCATAGTATTTTGAATTGTAACTATGTCCGAGCCCCTTCTGCTGTGGGAAGATATACCATATCCAATGGCTTTGTTTTCTACCTCCTTTCAGTTCACTTAAAGCCTGAGTATAGGCAAACTCCTGTGCATCCAGAAAACGCAAGAGATCATAGTGTGGCTGCTGAGCCTTTAGATATCCGATAATGTCCGAAGATGTAGAATCGGACGCCAAGCTTTCACCAGCGACAATTTTCTCATGATCAATTCGTTTGGGGCATTTACCGGGAACGAATAAAGCACTCAAAGACTTCACAAAAGTGACACTTAATTTCAAAAAAATCATCCTTGTTTTAACGTTTTATTAAATTCTACAGCAGTTCCGTTCGCAAATGGATAGGGAGCAATAACCTTCACCTTATTTAGAAGTAGAAGATACGGGAACATACACCCCATAATTCTCACAAACTTCTTTACTGGAAATATACCAAGAATAATCTTTCTCCTTATCCGAAGGGCAGATAGTCATATTTACGAAATTGCTAATTCTCAACTGTAGATACTTGAAATCATGTGCCGACAATATATCGTTAGCACATTCGGTAAAATACGATTCATCTTGCTTTAACTCTTTGGCTCCATTCCAATGAATCTTGACAAGATACTCCTCGCCCGGCATCAATTGAGCTTTACTTCCAAATACAAGTTTCTGTGTTTGCATATCTAGCAAATGTACATAATCCCATACTTCTGCATAAGGAATAACATTTCCCATTTCGAGATAATATTGACCGAACTCATTTCTCTTACGCACTTTCTTATAATCAAATCGAAAATATACACGATCCTCTATCTCTACAAGGTGCCCAGAGATATTTTTTACGCCAATATGATATGTAACGCCAAAGTCGTTTATCATAGAACCATCCAATCTAAATTGCAAGCCATTGGCTACAAAACCATTAAACCATTCTTTTTCCATAATTTTATTCATTATTGATTACTATTTCATTTGTACCTACACAGCCATTAAACCTCAGAAGTTGTTTTCTAGGGGCAAAGATAAAGAATTTATCCGAAACTACAAAGAAAAAAAGGGATAAATGTATAAAAGATGTGCTGGAAATATAAAATGGCAAAACTGATGCTTGACATTGCCTATCAAGCATCAATTTTGCAAAATTAGACAATAATCGGTAGTCAACTAGCCTATTGATTATTTTAATTCACCCTTATCTCAACACTGCGTTAAATTAACATTTAATTATCTGTAAATCAATAACTTATATTAAGAAACGCTTATAAAAATTCAACTATAAAAAGTTGATCAAGTCGCTGATTTTCAGTAACTTTGTAGATCACGACAAATACAATATTACATGAATACAGGACTTGACCAATATATGGATATCTTTAAAGATGCAGTTGAAGATTCGGCTGCAAAGTTAACAAAAAGTTTCGAGAAAATACTCATCGAGGTGATAATTTTGTTCATGGTAATACCAAGAAAGATAAATTTCACCCAAATGGGGAGGTATGGCTCGCATGTTGAGCAAACCTATCGCAACGCATTCGGCTTAAAAAAGTCGAAAAGCATTGACTGGCTCAAACTTAATGTCTCACTTGCCAAGCGCTTCTTTGGTAAACAGGGAAGATGGGCTATTGCCATTGATCCCAGCTACATCAGCAAAGCTGGCAAGAAGACTCCACATATCGGTCGTTTTTGGTCGGGATGTGCACAGTCTGTTAAACATGGTCTCGAAATCATGGGTATTGGCCTCATTGATATTGATGCCAAAGACTGCATGATGTTAAAAGCACACCAGTCGCTAAGTAATAAAGAACTGAGTCTTAGAAACAAGACTATGGTAGATTTCTATATCAGCGTCATTAAGCGTTATCCCAAGGCACTCAAGTGTAAAGTTAGACTTGTCATCTGGCAGATGCCGAATGGCAA
>JAJWOH010000005.1:0-27638 GCA_021635485.1 Segatella copri
GTCTCAATATATAGAGGGTTACCTCTTCTGAGATTTTATCCGGACACTAGTGATAGAGTATATATTTTTGTCAACAACTTGTTGGAGAAGATTACTAGCTGCAGCCCATTTTTGCTGATACATATATACTTTCGCCAAAAGAATACGAGCCACATCCTTCGATACAAACAAAGCATCATTGGCGTTGGTTGCAAAAGCTACACATTTCTTTTCATCCAAATTTCTTATTGCTTCTACCAGTTCTTCTTCCAGCATTTGTAAAATACTAGATTCGGATGTTCTTGGAACATAAGAATCTGCATAACCTTCAAAACCTGCATTAGGCATCACAACTACACCACCCCACCAAATCAACATTTGATAGTAGCACAAATCTCGATAAACATTCAGATAAGGAGAATATACTGCCCTATACATGGCATCTGCTCTATACAACCTTGCAATCATATTCAGCGCTTGGTATGAGTTAATCCAACAATTATGGATATTCGGTTCACTGCTACGAATAGGAGCAACAAAACGAGAATCATATATTATCTTTGTATAACGATAATTCATCCCCGCCTCAAGGGTTACAGCTTCAGACAAACTCCTCATAAAATCAGAAACCAAACTGATACCAACACTTCCGAGGCGAGGTACTATGATTTCTGCATTAGGATTAGCTTGCTGAGTTAAGTTCAAGCAAGCTACTTCATTACCCATACCATCATATAAAGGAATTGAAACTGCTTGTTCCTTCCTAAAGGAGGCAGCCTTTACAACCACCTTTAAGATATTATTATTCAATTCTTTAGTATAGTTGATACAAGGTTCATTTCCACTTCCTGTTTCATAAATTTCCGTTCCAGAGACAGATACTGACGGATAATTTTCTATTTCAGAAAAACTTGGTCGCTCTAAGTAAACAGGTACAGTTGTATTTACCTTTACCTCATAGCTTCCACCTTCCATAGGTACATTGATATTATTTGTTTCCAAACTGACAGGATGATTTTCAGGCGCAATTTCATTTCCTGCGGTTCCATCTCCATCCCAATCGAAATAATAGATAAGATTCTTAACGGCAACCTCTTTACCCATCTCTTGATAGCGTTTCTTGATATTCTCTACTATTTGAGGCAATTTACTTTCCAAAGAGAACATATCTTTACGAATTTGTAGTTTGGTAGTTTCAGAGAAATTACCATCCTCAGCAAACTCTTCTGAAAGTTGAGATAAATACTCAGTAATTTGTGCTTCAGAACGATTGTACAGAATTAAAGATGACACGGCTATAAGAGCTGCAGCTTCATCAGTACCAGAAGTAATCGAGAAATGATTAACATCAGTCTTGGCATACTTTTCGAGACCGAAAGTCTTGAGGACTTCTTCTTGTGCCTGATTGTTGGCTTCCTTAAACGACTTACTATCCTTAGCTACCAAATCCATAACTCTCTGATACTTAAGATGTGAAAGAATATTCAAATTCACATCAGCTGCATTTTGAAGATTAGCAACAGCATTTAAAGCCAAGGTTCCTTTAGAAAGTTCGCCAGTTACTTCATTAAAATAATATCCAGAAGCAGACAGTTTTACATAGGGAGACTTTAACAATTTAGATCCAAAAGTAAAAGTACCCTCATTATCTGTAATCGTAGAAGTAAAAGACTCACCTGTTTCATCTAGGTCAGCATCTAAAGGCTGCATTTGGATGGCTGTACCTCTAACAAAAGGACCTTTTTCTACCTTACCACCTACATTAAAGTTAGTAGGAGTGTAACCATCCAGGTCGTCATTACTAGAACAAGACTGTAGCATTGCCATCATTCCTATGGTAACAACCACAACGGCTTTCTTTAAAATTACTTTCATAATCTCATTATTTATTAGTTAAACTTTCATATACAAGAAGCGTGGTCTACATATACCACACCTAACTTTGGAGGTCCTGAGAAAACCCTGAGATACAGATATAGTAATAGTAGCCCACGCTATGCGTGAGAACCACTATGCTATCATTGTATCTCTTTTTGAAAATTTCTCAGGTTTCCAAAGTTACAAGATAAGCATAACGCCTCTTTATATTCTAATATGTCTTGGAGATGGCATACACCAAATCCGCTTCAAAATTACAAAACTTTCCCGACATAGCCACAAGTTTTGGGGGAAAATTTGCATATAAGCCTCACTTTTCTTTCCTTTTTTCTATTTTTAATCACTTTTCTTCTATCTCACCAGAAATTTCGCGACCAAATCTCTGAGCATCGACTCCGAAAGATTGGATACTGAGCGTTGATAGCCGACTCTATGGAACTGATCTATCTATCATCGTTTTGTATGACGTATTCTCTGCGCTTTCTTCTCATCCTTTCTCATCAAATAAGGTGAAGGGGGTAGTTCTGGAAGCACATCATTGATGGCATCAATCTGCCCAACCACCTTCAGTAAGAGGAGAAAAGTGGCTAGCGAAAGATTGCCCGCTGTACCATTCTCAAACTTGTGGATGGTGGTCAAGCCAAGCCCAGTAAGCTCGGCAACCTTCTTCTGGGTGAGAGCCGCTTACAAATGACGCAGATTCGCTCATCCCTTTATCCTCGCACATAAATGTTTTTTCTTGAAAAAAGTCTCAAAGTATCATTATTTACAAGTATATCGCTGATACATAACGGATTACAAAATGATACTTCCAAATATATTTACAAAGAAGTATCATAGAAGTATCATGAATTCCATAGAAGTATCATTAAATCACCATGATGCATCATAAAAAAACACGAAATTATAGTCAACTAAATATAGAAAAACTACAATTTGCTTGCTAAAAATAGTGCCCAAAAATTACCCCACGAAATGGGCACTCAATGCCCGCAGTACGGGCAATGAGTACCCAACACTTGGTCTATCGATACCCGTCACTTGATCCCTTAGTGCCCGTCACACGGGCACTAAGAGACCAACCTATGTGCTTATTCCTAACTACAGTTGTCTGTGTTTTCCATCTTATTCCTGGTTAATATTGGCATACTTTATAAACTAGAAAGGTAGACACTACCAATTTTATAAAACGGAAATAGTAGACATTATCAATTCTATAAAACTGAAATACTAGACCTTATTTTTTGTGCCTGTATTTCTAGACATAAATCCTCAAAAAAGGCTTTTTTGCAAGCAACTTACATGAATTTTATGATACTTCTATTGAATTTATGATACTTCTATGATACTTCTTTGTAAAATAAACAGAAAAGTCTCATTTTTATAAACCATTACATATCAATCATATACATCGGTTTTAGCCACAAATAATGAGACTTTGAGACTTTTTTCGAGAAAAAAAACTTTTATGTGCACGAAAGAAAAGGAAAGAAGAAAGCAGTAATTATAAAAGAAAAAAGCAGCAATGGCTACTACTCCATTGCTGCTTTTTTTATATTTTACTGAACAATCTTGAAACGGATACGCAAAGAATGCGCATGTTCATCCCAATTGGTACCAAGCAATACGAACTTGCCAATCTGGGCGGTAGAACGGACATGCTTGCCGATACATGGACAAACATCATAATCACCGATACGAACCAGACGCAAGGTCTCGCTCGCATCATCCGGCAGACGGTCTAACTTGACATTAGCCGGAATGTGGTCACGATCCACAAACTCGTAAGTAACAGGCATATCAAGCTCTATCAGGCGATTCATCTCCGTCTCAATCTCCTTCTCCTCCTGGCGGGTAGGCTTGTGATCGACTACGAAGGTCATCTTACTCTTCTTGCGCTCTATATGTGCATTGCGGCTGCGCTCACAGCCAAACAGGCGAACCATCAACTGATTGAGCAGATGCTCTGCCGTATGAGCAGGAGGGAACTCCTCCTTATGATGCTCATTCAATATGATATCACTTTCCTCCATCTTGACATTGAATTTATAGATTCTTACTCCGTTAGCATCCATTGATATCGGGAATACGCCATCCTTCTTCAACTCAACCTTCTTCTTGCCACCCGAGAACAGTTCTGTTACCAGCACCTCCTCTTCAGCAATATGGAAGAAATCGAAAGCATGACCAGGGATGCAAACCTGCAACTGGCGCGCCTCCTGAGCAAAGTTAAGTACGATGAGCATGGCTTCATCATCCTTCTTGCGAAGGAAGGCGAAATTGGTACGGGGATCGAAATTCTCAGAACCCGGATTCACATACATCAAATCGAAGGTCTCACCCTCGCGGATGGCTTTTTCTTCATTGGCGAAGCGAAGAAGCTGACGATAAGTGGCTGCCAGATACTTCTGCTCCTGACTCAATGCCGAGTCAGATGAATCCTGATAGGCATGCGCCAGAGTTTCCGGACTCCAATAGTCGAATATCGTGGTACGGCCATCCGTGCCGCTGAATCCTTCCTTATCCATTCCCTTCTCGCCGAATTCCTGACCGCAGTAAAGCATGAAAGGATTCTTCTGGAAGAAGAGACTCATGGCTGCAGCAGGAATCGCCTTCATGGCTGAGCCACAGAAGAAATCGCTGGCGATGCGCTGCTCATCATGATTCTCAAGGAAATAGAGCATGTGATCGCGGATATCATCCACTACCTGCCACTCGTGAGTGATACTGGCTGCCGGACGCTCACCACGAACCACACCACGCAGGCAATCATACATTCCTACTTTGTCATAAAGATAATCGAAGCCAGCCTTCACATAGTTGCGGTACTGGTTAGGATCGTAAACCTCACCGATAACCACGATGTGAGGATACTTCGCCTTCAATATTCCTGTAGCGTATGACCAGAATGCCGTTGGCACCATTTCTGCCATATCACAGCGGAAGCCATCTACACCCTTGCTTGCCCAGAAGAGGAGGATATCTGTCATCTTGCCCCATGTGTTTGGCACTGGTTCATAATGATAGCTTCTGCCCCCTGCATCACAGTAATCTACACCGTAATTGAGTTTCACGGTCTCATACCAGTCGTTACAGCCAGGATGGTTATCAAACCGGTCGTTTCCTGTAGCTTTGGCTGGGCTCTCGGTATAAGGTTCATAAATCTTGGCATCTTTCGCAGAAAAAGCCTTGAACTCTGGTTTGGATTGACGGATTTCATTCAAATCCAAATCGCCCCATGCATAATAGAAATTATTCCTGGTAGAGAAGTGCATGTTCGGATCATCATCTTCTCCCAAATCCCGTACACCTGTTGGTTTGCAAATGGAATGATACTCTCGGGCTACATGGTTCGGAACGAAATCCATGATTACTTTCATACCTGCCTTGTGAGTACGCTCTATCAGCTGCTCCCACTCTTTCATTCTCATACTGACATTCACAGCCAAGTCTGGATCGATATCATAGTAGTCGGTAATAGCATATGGCGAACCTGCTTTTCCCTTCACTACCTCTGCATGCTGAGTAGGAATTCCATAAGAAGAGTAGTTTGTCTGAGTGGCATGACGAATCACACCCGTATACCAAATATGTGTAAATCCCATATCGTGGATGCGAGCCAGAACTTCATCTGAGAAATTATTCAGCTTTCCGCAACCATTTTCTTCGATGGTACCATTTTCCTTACAGGTTGTATTCTGGTTTCCGAAGAGTCGTGGGAGAACCTGGTATATAATAACTTTTTCCTTCATTTAGCGGCTTTACTAAAAAAAATGAAACGTTTTACCTTTCCAACAACGCCTTTGCTGAAAAGATAAAACGTTGAATAGTGTTATTGTTGATTAAGCAATACCATGAGCGGCAACATTCTTGTCGATGCGGCCAATCATACCCTGCAATGCCTTGCCAGGACCACACTCTGTGAAGTCATCAGCACCATCAGCAATCATAGCCTGTACAGATGAAGTCCAACGTACAGAGCTTGTAAGCTGTGCGATGAGGTTCTGCTGAATCTCAGCTGGATCAGTATGAGGCTTACCATCTACATTCTGGTAAACCGGGCACTTAGGAGCAGAGAATGTAGTCTTCTCGATAGCAGCCTGAAGTTCATCCTTAGCTGGCTGCATTAATGGAGAGTGGAAAGCACCACCAACCTTCAAAGGCAATGCACGCTTAGCACCAGCAGCCTTCAGCTTCTCGCAAGCAGCATTGATAGCATCTACGTTACCTGAGATAACGAGCTGACCAGGGCAGTTGTAGTTAGCAGCAACTACCACGTTGCCTTCTGTGCTCACCTCAGCGCAGACTTCCTCAACCTTCTCATCTGGCAAACCGATGATGGCAGCCATGGTACCAGGGTTAGCCTCGCAAGCCTTCTGCATAGCGTTGGCACGGGCAGCAACGAGTTTCAAACCATCCTCGAAAGCCATAGCACCGGCAGCAACCAATGCAGAGAACTCACCGAGAGAGTGACCAGCAACCATAGCTGGCTTGAATTCCTCACCCAGGCAAAGAGCAGAGATAACAGAATGGAGGAATACAGCAGGCTGGGTAACCTTGGTTTCCTTCAACTGATCGTCGGTACCGGCGAACATGATATCAGTAATCTTAAAGCCGAGAATCTCGTCGGCCTTATCAAAAAGTTCTTTTGCCAATGCGTTGTTATCGTAGAGATCCTTACCCATACCTACGAACTGAGAACCCTGTCCAGGGAAAACAAATGCTTTCATTTTATCCTTATATTTTTTAGTTTATAAATAATATTCTGTAATAAATATGAATTCTCTGAATTCGACTGCAAAGGTACAATAAAATTCTGAGAATCAGCAGAGAATATTAAAAAATAAAGTTATATATTCTAAATTACTACAAGAATGGTAAAAACTTTCCATTCTGAATGCGGAACAGGCATAAAAAAAATCCCTAATGCCTTTCGGCAAAAGGGATCTTTATATTAATTTGCTTTACAGTGCGAAAAATATCGTACTTCATACAAATTGATTGAGCTAGGATTATTCAGCTGCTGGAGCCTCTTCCTCAGCTGCAGCCTCAGCAGGTGCCTCAACTGGAGCCTCCTCAGCAGCAGGAGCTGCAACAGGAGCGTTCTCAGCAACAACGTTAACTGGAACCTTAACCTCAACCTCCTTGTGGTAGTGTACAGTAGCCTCGTACTCACCAACCTTCTTAGCATCCTTCATAGTGATGATCTTGCGATCAACCTCGATGCCCTTCTTAGCGAGTTCCTCAGCAACAGTTGCAGCGTTAACTGAGCCATAGAGCTGACCAGTAGCGCTCACCTTAGCAGCAATAGTAAGAACAATGCCCTCGAGAGCCTCGCCCTTCTTAACAGCCTCAGCCTTGATAGCCTCAAGCTTGTGAGCCTGCTGCTTCAAATCCTCAGCCAACTGCTTCTTAGCAGATGGAGATGCGATAACAGCCTTACCTGTAGGGATAAGGAAGTTACGACCATAACCACTCTTTACATTTACGATATCGTTCTTATATCCAAGACCGATAATATCTTGCTTCAAAATAATTTCCATTCTTCTTTATCCTCCTTAAATTACTTCATCAAATCGGTTACGTAAGGAAGCAAAGCGATCTGGCGAGCACGCTTTACAGCCTGTGCTACACGGCGCTGATACTTCAAAGATGTACCTGTGATACGACGTGGAAGGATTTTACCCTGCTCGTTCAAGAACTTCTTCAAGAACTCTGGATCCTTGTAGTCGATGTACTTAATACCGCTCTTCTTGAAACGGCAATACTTCTTCTTCTTTGTGTCGATAGAAGGAGCAGTCAAATAACGGATTTCTGATTTCTGATCTGCCATGATTAAGCCTCCTCTTTTTTACCAAGCTTTGCACGACGCTTCTCTGCGTAAGCGGCAGCATACTTGTCAAGTTTAACAGTCATGTAACGAATTACTTTCTCGTCGCGGCGATAAGCTGTTTCGAGCTTAGCGATAACAGTTGGCTCAGCCTTGAACTCAACCAAGCTGTAGAAGCCTGATGTCTTCTTCTCGATGTTGTAAGCCAACTTCTTCAAACCCCAAGCCTCTTTGTTCAGAATCTCAGCACCATTATCGGTGAGTACCTTCTCGAACTTAGCGACCGTTTCCTTCATCTGTTCATCAGACAAAACGGGAGTCAAAATGAAAACGGTTTCGTATTGATTCATACTACTTTAAATGATTAAATATTAATATAAAAATTCTCATGCAAACCGGAAAATGTGTGCGAAAACACAGCCTTTTCACGAATTGCGGTGCAAAATTACGACTTTTTCTTGAATTAACCAAATATTTTTCGTACTTTTGCACAAAATAATTGTTAATAGTATAAAAACAACCTCTAAATTGTAAAGAATATGGCAAAAATGAATAAGAAACTGATTACTCTGCTCCATACCCTACCATCTATGGGCATGGCTTTCATCGTTTTAGGCGTCCTGCTAATGGTGGCCAGCTTTGCGTTTTCTATCAAGGGAAACAGCGCACTCTTCGCAGGTCTCTTTTTCATCCTGGCAGGAATAGCAGGATTTGTATATTCATTAAAAAAAGGATAAGCCGATCACCGACTTATCCTTTTTATATCTTTGAGAATCTTTTCCCAATTACAGAATCATTTAATCTTCGTTAGGAACTATCAGTTTGTATCCCTTACCATGGATATTGATGATCTCAATCTGAGGATCGTCCTTCAAATGCTTACGGAGTTTGGTGATATAAACATCCATTGAGCGTGCATTGAAGTAATTGTCATCAATCCAGATGGTCTTCAGAGCAAAATCGCGCTGCAGAATTTCATTAGAGTGAGCACAGAGCAAAGCAAGAAGTTCATTCTCCTTGGTGGTAAGTTTAGTCTGCTTGTCACCAATGGTAAGAAGCTGCTTCTGTGTATCGAAGGTAAAGTCACCAATGTGATACATGGTAGACTCCTTGCTCTTCTTGCCACGTACGCGGCGGAGAATAGCCTCTACACGGAATACCAATTCTTCCATAGAGAAAGGTTTGGTGATATAATCATCAGCACCAATTTTGAAACCTTCAAGGATATCTTCCTTCAATGTCTTAGCAGTAAGGAATATGATTGGGAGGTCGGCATTGGTCTGACGAATTTCCTGTGCCAGGGTAAAGCCGTCCTTCTTTGGCATCATCACGTCGAGTACTGCAATATCAAACTTATTCTTATTGAATTCCTTATAACCTACCTCGCCATCAGGGCACAGAACTGTGGTAAATCCCTTTGCCTGCAAATATTCGCGAAGCAACATACCTAAATTTTCATCGTCCTCGCAAAGCAAGATTTTAATTTTCTCTTCCATATCTTTATTCTTTAAAATTATTAATATTCTTTTAATTCTTTATTCTGTTTCTTCAAGTCTTAACTGTGAATCACCGGCAACTTGATGGTAAAGGTTGTACCCTTTCCCAATTCGCTATCTACCTTAATTTCACCATCATGAAGATCTACTATCTTCTTGACATAAGCCAGTCCCAGTCCGAATCCCTTCACATCATGGACATTGCCCGTATGTACGCGGTAGAACTTGTCGAATATCTTCTTCAGATTCTCCTTCTTCATACCCAGACCGGTATCCGTAATCGAGAGATACAGATGTTCTTCATCATTCCAGGTCTTCATCGTAATGTTAAGCGGCTCGTCCGGCTTGCGGTATTTCACGGCATTGTCCATCAGATTGAAGATGACATTCTGGAAATGTACCTCGTCAACATAGAGTCCCGAATCGATGGCTTCGATATCGGTATAGACCTTACCACCAGTATGCTCAACGCGGAGCGAGAAGGAATTGGCAATATTCTCAACCATCTCGTTCAGATCGAGTTCTTTCTTCTTGAACACCGCCTTCTTGCGGTCGAACATACTCATCTGCAATACCTTTTCTACCAGGAAACGAAGACGCTTCGATTCATCGTTGATCACGTTACCCAGATGTTTCTGCATCTGTTCACTCTTTGCCACCGAAGTATCATTGAGCATCTGCGCTGCCAGACTGATACTGGCTATCGGCGTCTTCAGTTCGTGGGTCATATTATTGATGAAGTCGTTCTTTATCTCAGTATATCTCTTTTGTCTGAAGATAACCACAATGGTAAAGATGAAGGTAATCAGCAGTACCAGCGTGAAGATGACACTAGGAATCATAAAGCGCACACTGGAGAAGATATAGCTGTTCATATCCGGGAAATGCACCCTTACTACACCCATCTTCGACTGTGGGTCGTTGCGGAAGAGCACCTGTGAGTAGCTGTATTCCTCACCCTCGTCCGTATAGTCAGGACAGCGGTAAACCTCTCGTCCATCCTGGGTAGTCACGGTGAAATGATAAGGTATGTTGATACCATTATTCATCATCTCAGCCTTGAGGTCCTGATCGAGCTGCTTGAAGTTGATTCTCTCCTTCAGCGGCTTGTCTGATGCCGAATAAAGGATAGAATATACCACCTCATCCAGCAACGCTTTCTGATAGACATAGCGGTTCTTCACGATTTCCTGAAGCGACTTCTGTGTTTCTGTCAGCGAATTCTTATCGCTACGCAGTATCATCGCCTTCGGCATATTGCCAGGATGTGTGGCATTTGTCTTCAACTCGAAAGTTGAATAAACTGCCGTTCCCTTGTTCTTATCTTTATTGGCCTTACGTTCCGTCTCGTTGACATTCTTTTCGAGATAGCGCAGAGTTTCATTAAGCTCCAAATTTCTTGAAGCTTGATACAGGGCTCTGTTGACCGACTCGTCAAACTGTTCCTTCTTCATGTTTACCATCTCCTGGATGTAACTGAGCTGCAAGTACAGCAGCGCAAGGAACGAAAAGCCCATGATAATGGCTATGGTCCAAATCGTTTTCTTCTTCATGGGGGCAAAGATAAGAAATTTCTTAATCAGTTAACTTAAAATCGTTAATTAATTATTTACTCTTTCTAGTTTTTAACATTTTTCGGCATTTTTAGTTTCATATATAAAACTAAATTTTCATTTTCCATAAAAAAAGAGAGGAAGTATACATATCACATGCACACTTCCCCATATTGGTCATATCAACATAAAATTTTAATTTATATAAGAGAGATTTTTCTCTAACCTAACAATTGCTATTCAGCATCCTTCTCCAATTCTGCCTCATGATCCGCAATCAGCTTACTCTGAATGTCGGAAGGAACCAACTCGTAGCTGGCAAACTTGGTAGTGAATGAAGCACGTCCACCTGTCAATGAACTCAGAGAGATGGAATAGCTGGCAAGTTCCTTCAGAGGAATCTTGGCACTCAGCTTCTGATAACCAGCCTCGCTGTCCATACCCATAATGAGAGCACGACGTCCCTGGAGATCACTCATCACATCACCCATGAAATCAGCAGGCACATAAACCTCAAGATCATAGATAGGCTCCAGAATCTTCGGACCAGCCTGTTTGAAGGCATCGCTGAACGCATGGCGGGCAGCAAGCATGAACGAAAGTTCATTACTGTCTACTGGGTGCATCTTACCATCATAAACGATGACACGTACATCACGTGCATAACTGCCCGTCAACGGACCATGTTCCATACAGTCCATAACACCCTTCAGAATAGCTGGCATGAAGCGGGCATCAATGGCACCACCAACCACAGAGTTGAGGAATACCAGTTTTCCACCCCATGGCAAACTAACCTCTTCACGGCTCTTGATATTCATCTTGAACTCCTGACTGTTGAAGGTAAATGACGTAGGATCAGGCATACCTTCTGCGTATGGTTCAACTATGAGATGAACCTCACCAAACTGACCAGAACCACCACTCTGCTTCTTATGACGGTAGTCGGCACGAGCCTTCTTGGTAATAGTTTCACGATATGGAATACGTGGCTCTTCGAAAGTCACATTGAGTTTTTCGTTGTTTTCCAGACGCCACTTCAGTGTGCGGAGATGGAACTCACCCTGTCCTCTTACAATTACCTGGCGCAATTCCTTGCTCTGATCAACAATCCAAGTAGGGTCTTCCTGGCGCATCTTCAGGAGTGCAGCCATCAGTTTCTCTGTATCCTGAACATTGGCAGCCTTAATAGCACGTGAATACTTAGGGTTAGGATACTTGATGAAGTCGAAACGCCATTCAGCACCCTTACCATTAAGGGTATTGCCGGTCTTTACATCCTTCATCTTCACGGTACAGCCGATATCACCGGCATTCAACTGCTCTACAGGCACACGATTGGCACCTGCGCAAGCATAAATCTGTCCGATACGCTCCTTAGAACCACGGTCAGCATTGGTCAGATCGTCACCATTCTTGATAGAGCCACTCATCACCTTGAAGTAGCTTACCTCGCCGATATGAGGTTCCATACCAGTCTTGAAGAAGTAAACACTCTCAGGACCATTACTGTCTGGAGTAATCTCCTCACCACGTGTATTATGCAGTTTCGGCATCTCGCTTACGAAAGGAACCACATTGCCCAGGAACTCCATCAGGCGGTGAACACCCATCGACTTACCTGCACAGACGCAGAACACAGGGAAGATGCTACGGGTAACCAATCCCTTGCGGATACCCTCGCGAAGTTCATCTTCTGTCAGGCTCTCGCTCTCGAAGAATTTCTCCATCAGTCCCTCATCGTTCTCGGCAGCAGCCTCTACGAGAGCAGTATGAAGTTCCATGGCTTTTTCCATTTCCTCTTCAGGAATATCTTCAATAATAGGAGCACCGCCCTCAGGCTTCCAAGAATATTTTTTCATCAATAAGACGTCAATGAGAGCATTGAAGCCAGGACCGGTCTCGATAGGATATTGTATCTGCACACACTTAGAACCATAAATGTCCTTCATGGTGGCTATGATATTATCAAAGTCGCACTTGTCTGAGTCGAGCTGGTTTACCAAGAAGATGACAGGTTTGCCCAACTTCTCTGTATAACGGAAGTTGTTCTGTGTACCTACTTCTGGACCATACTGACCATTAATAAGGATAACTGCCTGATCGGTAACATTGAGAGATGTAATGGCACCTCCCACGAAATCATCGCTACCTGGGCAATCTATAATGTTAAGCTTCTTGTTGTTCCACTCTACATGAAAGACTGTAGGGAACACAGAGTAGCCGTATTCCAACTCAACTGGGAAGTAGTCGCTCACCGTATTTTTCGCTTCTACAGAGCCTTTACGCTTGATAACGCCTGCTTCAAATAACATACTCTCGGCAAGTGTAGTCTTGCCGCTACCCGCACTGCCCAACAGCGCAATGTTTTTAATCTCATTTGTCTGATAAACTCTCATGACGCTTATAGATTTTTAAGGGTTATACTTAAATTTGCTAGTTGAAATCCACAGTCAAACCACCGGTTTTTCTGTTTCATGCTACTAAAGTACAAAAAAAATCGCACATTGCCAAAAGTTTTGGGCAAAAAACTTCTGTTTTTTAAAACATATTAGTACTTTTGCACTTTGTTTAGACATGTTTTTGTCTTTACACCTTATTATATATAGAAAAAGAAGTTCAGAAATATGGCAGGACTATACATACATATCCCCTTTTGTGAAAGCCGGTGCATCTACTGCGGTTTTTACAGTACCACCTCCCTCAAGTTAAGGGATGATTACGTTGATGCTCTCTGCCGGGAGATGCAGATGCGACCGGCAAAAGCCGCACTCGGAAGCGACGACACCATCGAAACCATCTATCTGGGCGGCGGAACCCCGAGTCAGCTCAACGGCTCCCAACTCAACCAGATTTTCTCTGCTATCAGAAAAAACTATACGCTGGCAGAGAATATGGAGATCACGATGGAATGCAATCCGGACGATGTAACCGGTGATTTCTGTGAGACGCTGAAGCAACTCCCCGTCAACAGAATCAGCATGGGAGCGCAGACCTTCAGCAATGAGCGCTTACACTTTCTGCATCGCCGTCATAATGCCGGAGAGGTAGAAGAAGCCGTCACCCGGCTCCGCAACATCGGCATCCGCAATATCAGTATCGACCTGATGTTCGGATTCCCCGAAGAATCTCTTTCCCAATGGATGAGCGATATCAGGCACGCCATACAGCTGGATGTGGAACACATATCTGCCTACAGTCTGATGTACGAAGAGGGAACTCCCCTCTACCATATGCTGAAACAGGGAAAGATTAGCGAAATAGATGAAGAAACCAGTCGCAAGATGTATGAAGCCCTGATAGACCAGCTTACTGAAGCAGGCTACGAACATTATGAAATCAGCAATTTTGCCCGTCCGGGGTTCCGTTCACGCCACAACAGCAGTTACTGGCACGAGGTACCATATATCGGAATAGGAGCAGCCGCCCACTCCTACAACAGAAAGCAGCGCAGCTGGAATATCGAAAACATCCAGACTTACATTCGAAGCATCGGCGATGGCATTCTGCCTTCAGAGAGTGAGCAGCTCGACATTTCCACCCGTCACAACGATCTGATAACAACCGCCTTACGAACAAGCGACGGAATAAACCTCATGAAAATGGAGCAGGAATTCGGAAAAGAACTGGCAGACAAACTGCTCCAGGAAGCCCAGCCTCATATCAGCCGGGGGCTGATGAAAATAAAGAACGGCAGACTCTCTCTCACACGGGAAGGTCTCTACATATCGGATGATGTGATGAGTGATTTCATGATTGTATAATGGTTTCAACAAACAAAAAAGCCTTGGAATTAATTCCAAGGCTCTAATTTCTTTAAACCATTTTTCTTGTATACTTCGTAATAATAAGCTTTGATGCTCTTGACCACTTGTATGGTAGATTTCTTTTTCTGCAACATAGGCTTTACCAGCTGCATCACAGCAAAACAAACTACCACAATAAGCAATACAACTGCCCAAGATAGAATCTCACTCTGAATATCCAAAACAGGCTGAAGACCAATACCTAAAGCCACAGGCAGGATAAAACAGACCCAATCTATCGGGCTGTCGAGCTTAGTAGATTCGATGTATTCATCGCGTAGCGCTTTTGGAGCATTCAAGATTAATCTTTTCTGGTGCTTATTCCAGTAATCTTCAAATTCTTTTTCCATGCAATCCATTTACTGTTTTGTCTTAAAACTAGACGGTTAAAACTTCAATACTTATACTTTTCTTTATACTTTTCGGCTACAAAGATAAGAATAATTATTCATTTCTCCAAAATTACAACATACTACTTTGAATATTTAACGTATATTAATTTTAATGGTCAAAACAAAAACTTCACTGCATCACTTGACAATAGCCTGCTTGTATATAGACAGGAAAAGGCAACACCCAACGACGGGCATTGCCTTTCTTGTATAATAACAAAGAGGAATTTTATCTCTCATTAAGTGGCTTATACTCCAGTTCGCCAAGAATATTCTTATATGCAGGACGGATAATACGACGGCCTTCGAAATTGAGTTCTTCAATACGATGGGCTGTCCAACCCACGATACGTGCCATGGCGAAAATAGGTGTATAGATTTCCTGTGGCAAACCAATCATTTCATAGATAAAGCCACTGTAGAAATCAAGATTTGCACACGCTGGCTTGCTGCCTCCACGGTGTTCCTGCAGACATTTGATACCTTCCTGCTCTATCAGCTTCAGGAAATTATACTCGTCTTCTCTACCCTTTTCCTTGGCAAGTTCACCTGCCAGACGCTTCAATTCTACGGCACGTGGGTCGCTCAATGTATAGACCGCATGACCGATACCATAAATGAGACCTGTCTTGTCATAAGCCTCCTTGTTGAGCATTCGCTTAAGGTAAGTATCAAGTTCAGTCACATTACCCCAATCCTTGATAGCTTCTTTCAAGTGGTGGAACATATTGATAACCTTGATATTGGCACCACCATGCAAAGGACCCTTCAAACTACCTATACCCGCAGCTATAGAGCTGTAAGTATCTGTACGGGTGGAAGATGTAACACGTACAGTAAAGGTTGAGTTGTTACCACCACCATGTTCTGCCTGGATAATCAGGAGAAGGTCGAGCATACGGGCATCCAATTCGGAATAGTTCTCATGCTTCATCATATAAAGAAAGTTCTCAGCAATAGAGAGATTCTCACGAGGATGACGAATATGTAGACTTCTACCCTGAACAGAGTGACGGTAGATATTGTATGCATAAGCAATGATGGTTGGGAACTTGGCAATCAACTCTATGCTCTGGCGCATCAGATTGTCACGGCTGATGTCATCCGGATTCGGATCGAAGGTGTACATTTCAAGCACACAACGGGCCAGGATGTTCATGATGTTGCTGCCTTCCAGCTCGATGATATGGGTAATCGTACGATGATCAAGCGGCATATTATCGTTCAGGAGTTCTCTGAAAGCATCCAATTCCTCCTTGTCAGGCAACTGGCCCGAGAGCAGCAGGAAGGCTACTTCCTCGAATCCGAAACGCTTCTCCTTCAAGAGAGGAGTTACCAGGTCATCAAGTTCATAACCACGATAATAAAGTTTACCCTCTGTAGGGGTCAACTTACCTTCTGCATCGCGCTCATAACCCACAACATTACCGATATTGGTCAATCCGACCAACACACCAGATCCGTCTTCATTACGAAGTCCACGCTTCACATTGAACTTCTTGAATGCTTCCTTATCAATTTTGCATGAGTTCTTTACCTCATCGCTTAATTTATATATTAAATATTCTTTATTCATAACTACTTATTTTTTGCTGCAAAATTCAATGCACTTCCTGCCTTGAACCATGCTATCTGCGTATCATTATAGGTATG
Source organism: Segatella copri (assembly GCA_021635485.1). GTDB lineage: Bacteria > Bacteroidota > Bacteroidia > Bacteroidales > Bacteroidaceae > Prevotella > Prevotella copri_P. The sequence goes on from JAJWOH010000005.1 coordinate 16,588, forward strand.
TTCTACCTCAAAACTGTCTTCAGAGCCATCCTTATGCTTCAGGGTGATGGTGAGTTTAGAATCTGGCGCAAACTCCTTCAAACCTGTCAAAGAGATGCGGTCGTCCTCCTGCACCTTATTATAATCATCCTTGTTGCAGAATGTGAGGGCAAGCATACCCTGTTTCTTCAGGTTGGTTTCATGGATGCGGGCGAAACTCTTGGCGAGAATCACCTTTACATTGAGGAAACGAGGCTCCATGGCTGCGTGCTCACGGGATGAACCTTCACCATAATTATCCTCTGCTACCACGATGCTGCTGATGCCCTTAGCCTTGTAAGCCTTGGCTGCGGTAGAAACCTCAACATAAGCACCATCCAACTGGTTCTTTACCTTGTTGCTCTCACCGTTAAAGGCATTAACGGCACCCATTAAAAGGTTGTCGGAGATGTTCTGCAAATGTCCACGGAACTTCAGCCAAGGACCCGCCATAGAGATGTGGTCGGTGGTACATTTGCCCTCGGTTTTGATAAGAAGCGGCATATCTGTCAGGTCTTTTCCATCCCATGGAGCAAACGGAGCAAGTTTCTGGAGTCGGTTGCTGTCAGGCGCAATGACTACCTCTACATTGGCATTTTCTTCGCTTGGGGCAATGAATCCCTTATCCTCTACGGCAAAACCCTTAGGTGGGAAGGTGAAACCTGTAGGCGCATCGAGCATCACGCTGTTGCCATCCTTATCCAGCAAGGAATCTGTAGCCGGATTGAAGTCGAGACGGCCCGCAATGGTGAGAGCCACGGTGAGCTCTGGACTGCCGATGAAGGCAAACGTATTAGGATTTCCATCAGCACGGCGGCGGAAGTTTCGGTTGAAAGAAGTGACGATGGCATTCTTGCGCGTATTATCGTCGGTATGACGCTTCCACTGTCCGATGCAAGGACCGCAGGCATTGGTCATGATGAGGGCTCCAATCTTCTTGAAATCATCAAGGATGCCATCACGCTCGGCTGTATAGCGAATCTGCTCTGAACCCGGGTTGATGATAAGCTGTCCCTTCACCTCAATACCTTTCTCATAAGCCTGACGGGCAATGCTGGCAGCACGGGCCAAGTCCTGATAAGAAGAGTTGGTACAGCTACCTACCAATCCGACTTCTACTACCATCGGATAATCGTTGGCAGGACCTTTTGCCTTCATGTGAGAGATTGGTGTGGCTGCATCTGGAGTGAACGGACCGTTAAGATGAGGTTCAACCTTAGAAAGGTCGATTTCAACAATCTGGTCGTAGAAAGCAGACGGATCTGCCAACACCTCATCATCAGCACGGAGTTCGGCTGCATTCATCTGTGCGAGAGATGCAATTTCTTCACGGCCTGTCTTGCGGAGATACTCGCTGGCATTCTGGTCGAATGGGAAGATAGAGCATGTGGCACCCAATTCGGCTCCCATGTTACAGATGGTAGCCTTGCCGGTAGTCGAGATGCTGTCCAATCCCTCGCCGAAGTATTCGAGGATGGCGTTGGTTCCGCCCTTTACGGTAAGGATGCCGAGGATTTCGAGAATCACATCCTTAGGAGTGGCCCAGCCAGAGAGTTTACCTGTGAGATGCACACCGATGAGGCGAGGCATCTTGAGTTCCCAAGGCTGACCGGTCAACACGTCTACAGCATCAGCACCACCTACACCTACAGCCACCATACCGAGACCGCCGGCATTAGGAGTATGAGAATCGGTACCCACCATCATACCTCCAGGAAATGCATAGTTTTCGAGCACAACCTGATGGATGATTCCGGCACCCGGTCCCCAGAAACCGATATGGTATTTCTGAGAAACAGACTTCAGAAAGTCATAAACCTCCTTATTAGTCTTGCAAGCCTCAGGAAGATCTTGCGTAGCACCCACATCGGCACGAATCAAGTGATCACAATGTACGGAAGCAGGTACGGCCACCTTGTCCTTACCCGCATTCATGAACTGCAAGAGCGCCATTTGCGCAGTCGCATCCTGCATCGCCACGCGATTAGGTCGGAAGTCAACATATTCTACACCTCTTTTATATGGTCGCAACTGTGTTGGGTCGAAAAGATGTGCAAAGAGCACCTTTTCGGCATAAGTAAGAGGTCGTTTCACCGTAGCCTTTGCCTGGGCTACACTTTCCGAATACGAAGCGTAAAAGCTTCTCAGCATTTCAATGTCCAATATCATCTTGTTCACAATTTTAATTAATTATACACTCTTTCGAGCAATTCTGTTTGCAAAAATACAACTTTTTCTACAAATAGTAGCATGTTTTATCGAAAATTTATCATTTTGATATGACTTTTCTGATTTTTTGATAATTTTGTTGCATATTTATACACCTAAAACTCTCTTTTTCCAGAAAAACAGGATTTTGATACGAAAAGACGGGAATGGCTACGGAAAGGTAGAAAAACAGGGGGAAAAAGAAAGAAAAGTAAAGAAAAGAGGAGCAAAAATGAAAGAAAAAGCAAAAACTTTTGGTGCTCTCCGCATTATTTATTATTTTTGCAGATGTTATGAGAATAGACATTATTACTGTATTACCAGAGATGCTGGAGGGATTCTTCAATGAATCAATCCTGGCACGTGCGCAGAAGAAGGGTCTCGCTGAGATTCATCTGCACAATCTGCGTGACTATACATTAGATAAATGGAAGCGAGTGGATGACTATCCATACGGTGGAAGTGCCGGCATGGTGATGCAATGCGAGCCAATAGACCGTTGCATTGCTGCACTGAAGGCGGAGCGCGAGTATGATGACGTGATTTATGTTTCGCCAGATGGTGAAACTTTCAACCAGAAGATAGCCAACGAAATGTCGATGCAGGGTAACCTCATCATCCTCTGCGGTCACTACAAGGGTATTGACCAGCGTGTGCGCGACCATCTCATTACCCGAGAAATCAGTGTAGGTGATTATGTGCTGACGGGTGGCGAACTTGCTGCAGCCATCATCTCAGATGCCGTCATCCGACTGGTTCCGGGTGTTATCAGCGACGAACAGAGCGCACTTTCCGACTGTTTCCAGGACGACATTCTTGCTGCCCCTATCTACACCCGTCCTGCCGACTACAAGGGATGGAAGGTTCCGGAGATTCTGCTCAGTGGCAACGAAGCCAAAATTCGCCAGTGGGAATTCGACCAGGCCATGGAAAGAACCAAGCGTCTGCGCCCTGACCTGCTGAAATAAGAAGAAATCATTGCTGATTACTATCATACCCAGAACGGTGATTTTTAGGCACGGTGTAATCCGTTCCTAAAAATCACCGTTCTACTCATTCTCAAGCCATATACTAAAACTCTACACCTTATTTATCAACTACACCTTATTAATATTATTCTTTTTCTACGCATTTTTCGCAGAAAGCCTCACCCAGCATGAAACCTTCTTCGTAGAGGCGTTCCAGTTTATCGGTATCCTTCTCTATTCTGCCAACTTCCAACGGACGGATTGGACGGATACAGGTAATCTTACCCGCAGCCTCCAGATCATCTACAAGCTGGATCTGTTCGTTATAAGCCCGATGGCGGTGACTCAGAGCCACACGCAGGCGAGGATAGTTCTTATATAAATAAGGTATCTTATGGTCTTTGCCCATATCACGCCATCCTTTGTTGCGAGTCAGGACAACCACATTGTGTTGCCACCCCATGTCAATGGCGTGCTGTACCGGAATACTGTCCGCAATACCACCATCCAACATCGGAATGCCATCCACTTCCACAATCTTGCTCACATATGGCAAACTGCTGGAAGCACGCACAACATCCAGTGCACGCTGCCTGTCATGATTCTCGGAAAGATACATAGCCTTGCCCGTAAGACAATTGGTAGTAACCATCTCGAAACCATCGGCATACTTAAAATAGGTATCAAAATCGAAAGGCAAGAGCTGGTTCGGAAACTTATCGTAGAGCAATTTGCGGTCGAAGATACACCCCTGAGTCACCAGATGGCGAATACCGATATACTGGTATCGGGCCAGATAATCGATGTTAGAGATACGGGCACGCCGAGGTTGGCGGCTCATATACGACATGCCATTACATGCCCCAGCCGATACAGCCACCGTATAAGGGAAATGAACATCATGCTTCATGAAGGCATCCAGTACCCCACTAGTGAAGACCCCTCGCATGCCTCCTCCCTCAAGAACCAAACCTGTTGTTTTCAAATTCAATTTCATAACACACTCTCTGCTTTTAAAATTCTGAAAATAATTATATTTTGCTCGCAGCATAGACAATTTTCTTACATTTTGTCTAGCAAAAAGCCGTTTTTATATTAATTATTTATAAATTTACGCGTTTTATTCAATTTTGCTTGCAAAGATACGTATTTTTTGGGAAATAATTGCTAACTTTGCAAGCAAAATAACGTAAAATACTAAAAATATGTTCAGCAAAGAGACTTACATCAGCCGCAGACAGGAACTGAAGAAACTTGTTAAGAGCGGCGTAGTTATACTTTTTGGAAACAATAATTCACCATGTAATTTCCCGAATAACGGGTATTACCCATTCCGTCAGGACTCTACATTCCTCTATTATTTCGGATTGCAGCGCGATGGTCTGGTTGGTGTGATAGATATAGACAACGATATTGAAACCCTGATTGGCGATGACATTGATCTCGTAGACATCGTATGGTACGGAAGCGTTGACAGCGTTCACGATCTTGCTGCACAGGTAGGCGTTCACAACTCAGCACCTATGAAAACGCTCAAGACCATCTGCAACGATGCCATGTCGAAGAAACGCAAGATTCATTTCCTGCCACCTTACCGCTACGACATCAAGTTGCAGGTATTCGACCTTCTGGGTATCCATCCTAACCAGCAGAAAGAAGAGGCCAGCATGGACCTCATCAAGGCTGTCGTAAAGATGCGTTCAACCAAGACCCAGGAAGAAATCGAGGAACTGGAGCGCGCTGCAGTCATTGGATACAAGATGCATACCACAGCGATGAAACTCGTACGTCCGGGTGTAACAGAAAAATATGTAGCAGGTCAGGTAAGCGGCATCGCCCACTCTTACGGAGCCATGGTCAGCTTCCCAACCATCTTCAGCCAGCACGGCGAAATTCAGCATGGTTATCCATCTATGAATTTACTGGAAGAAGGCAGACTGGCTCTCTGTGATGCAGGTGCTGAAACCATGAACAACTACTGTTCAGACAACACCCGCACCATGCCGGTGAGCGGAAAGTTCAGCCAGCGCCAGTTGGAAATCTACTCTATTGTAGAAGAATGTCATGACCATGCACTGGATGTAGCCAAGCCAGGCGTGAAATGGGCAGACGTACACTTCTCTGTTTGCCGCCTGCTCTTCGACCGCATGAAGGAACTCGGACTTGCCAAGGGTGATACAGAAGAGGCTGTAAAGGCTGGCGCACATGCCATGTTCCTGCCTCACGGATTGGGCCACATGATGGGAATGGATGTTCACGACATGGAGAACCTCGACCAGATTAACGTTGGTTTCGACGAGGAGGTACGCCCTAATCTGGAGCAGTTCGGTACCAACTGCCTGCGTATGGGTCGCCGTCTGCAGGAAGGTTTCGTAGTAACCGATGAGCCGGGAGTTTACTTCATCCCTGCCCTCATCGACGACTGGAAGGCATCCGGCCACTGTGCAGAATTCCTCAACTTCGACAAGATTGAGACCTACAAAGATTTCGGTGGTATCCGAATTGAGGACGATGTACTCATCACCAAGGACGGTTGCAGATTCCTGGGCAAAGACCGCATTCCTTATCATCCAAAAGATGTTGAGGAGTTCATGGCAGCCAACAAGGAATTAATTCCTGAAAGAGAAATCATTTCCAGAAATAAAAGAATCCGAGAGAAGATATAACAAGAACATTAATATAAAGAGAAAAGAATTCATGAAGAAAACTATGATTGTTGCAGCCTTGATGGCTTTGGTAGCCACAGGAGCAAATGCGAAGAAAGCTGCAGACTCTGCAGAAGTAGCAAAGAACAAACCAGTATTTACAGTGGTAAAGCAGAACCCTATCACTAGCATCAAGGATCAGAACCGCAGTGGTACGTGCTGGGCTTACTCTACCCTCAGCTACTTCGAGAGCGAGATTTTGAAGAAGACAGGCAAGACCTACGACCTCAGCGAGATGTTCGTAGCCAACAAGACTTATATGGACCGCGCCACAGTGGCTGTAAGAATGCACGGCGACGTGAGCTTCTCTGAGGGTGGTAGCGCCTACGATGTACTCTATGCTTTGCAGCACTATGGTATTGTACCTGAGTCTGCCATGCCTGCACCAGGTTCATTGACAGGTGACTCTTTGGCTAACTTCGGTGAGTTCTTCAATGTAATGACTCCATACGTAGAGGCAGTAGCAAAGAGCACAGCTAAGAAGCTTTCTCCAGCCTGGAAGAGCGGTCTTCAGGGCATCATCGACTCTTACATCGGTAAGGCTCCTGAGAAGTTTACATACGAGGGCAAGCAGTATACTCCACAGAGCTTCTGCCAGAACCTCGGTTTGAATCTTGATGATTATGTAACCATTACCAGCTACACCCACCACCCAATGTGGAGCAAGTTTGCTGTTGAGGTACAGGATAACTGGCGCTGGCCTTTGAGTTACAACGTTCCTATAGAAGACATCTGCAAGATCATCGACAACGCTGTAAACAACGGTTACACAGTAGCTTGGGGCGGTGACGTAACAGAAGATGGTTTCACTCGCAAGGGTCTCGGTATCGCTTACGACGTAAAGAAGGTTCGCTCTATGGCCGGTACAGATGCTGACCATTGGTTCAAGCTCTCTAAGGACGAGAAGAAGGAGAAGTTTGATTCTCTCGGCGTAAATGCTCCTGAGATTGTTCCTACACAGGCTATGCGTCAGGAAGCATTCGACAATTGGGAGACAACTGATGACCACGGTATGCACATCTACGGTATCGCTAAGGATCAGAACGGCAAGGAGTACTACATGGTTAAGAACTCTTGGGGCGAGTATGGTGACTACAAGGGAACCTGGTACATGACCAAGGCTTTCGTAGCTTACAAGACTATGGACTTCATGGTTAACAAGAACGCCCTTCCTAAGGACATCCGCAAGAAGCTCGGAATCTAGGAGAGTTTTAATAGTTAAAAGTTATAGTTAACAGTCTATAGGTTTTCTATGGACATTCTCCTAAACAAAAATATTCAAGGGGCAGCAAACCGATGAGTTTGCTGCCTTTTTTGTTGCCAAGAAAATCTCTTATTCACTTATTTTGGGTTGCCAACAAGTCTTATTTTTACTTATTTCTAGGTAATTTAATAAAATTCCTCCCTAAACATTTCCTTTTGTCATTTTATTTTCGTAACTTTGGGGGCAGAAATAAAAAATAATTAAAATGCATTTTAAATGGAATTACGAATCACCAACACCTGAACAGCAAAAAGCAGCTGAAGAATTAGGCGCCAAGCTAAATATGAGCCCAGTTCTTGCCCATTTGCTCATCAAGCGCGAGATTACGACAGAGTCTGCAGCCAAACGGTTCTTCCGTCCACAACTCTCAGATCTCATCAATCCATTCCTGATGAAAGACATGGATATTGCCGTAGACCGCCTGAACGATGCTATGGGTAGAAAGGAACGTATCCTTGTTTACGGAGACTATGACGTAGACGGATGCACCGCCGTTGCCCTGGTGTACAAATTCTTGCAGCAATTCTATTCAAACATCGACTACTACATTCCCGACCGCTACGACGAAGGTTACGGAGTGAGTAAGAAAGGAATAGATTTTGCTCATCAGACTGGTGTAAAACTGATTATTATTCTAGACTGCGGAATCAAGGCTATTCAGGAGATAGAATATGCCAAAAGTCTAGGAATAGACTTCATTATCTGCGACCATCACGTTCCTGACGATGTGATGCCACCTGCTGTGGCCATACTCAATCCGAAGCGTCCTGACGATCCATTCCCATTCAAGCATCTCTGCGGATGCGGTGTAGGATTCAAGTTTATGCAGGCTTTTGCCAAGAACAACAACATTCCGTTCTCCAGGCTCATTCCTCTGCTCGACTTCTGCGCCGTGAGTATTGCTGCCGACATTGTGCCGGTGGTAGATGAGAACAGAATACTCGCCTTTCATGGTCTTAAGTTGCTGAATACCAATCCAAGTATCGGTCTGAAATCCATCATCGACATCTGCGGACTGAACGGACGCGAGCTCTCTATGAGCGATATTGTGTTCAAGATTGGTCCCCGTATCAATGCTTCAGGCAGAATGGAGAACGGCAAGCTGAGCGTAGATCTGCTGGTAGAAAGAGACTATTCCTCAGCCCTGCGCATGGCCAGACACATCAATGAGTACAATGAGCAGCGCAAAGACATAGACAAGCAGATGACTGAAGAAGCCAACGGCATCGTATCGCGTTTGGAAAGCATGAAACACAATTCCAGCATCGTGCTCTATGATGAAGGCTGGAAAAAGGGAGTCATTGGCATTGTTGCTTCCCGACTCACCGAAATCTACTTCCGCCCTACCATTGTTCTGACCCGGGATGGTGATATGGCTACAGGTTCAGCACGTAGCGTAACGGGATTTGACATCTACTCAGCCATCAAGAGTTGCCGCGACCTCCTGCTCAATTTCGGTGGTCATACCTATGCTGCCGGACTTACCTTGAAGTGGGATAAGGTTAGAGAGTTCAGAGACAGGTTCCAGCATTATGTAGAAGAGCATATTTCGCCTCAACAGACAGAACCGATGCTCAACATAGATGCTGAAATTGACTTTAAAGACATTACCAAGCATCTGCAGGCCGACTTGAAGCGCTTCTCTCCTTTCGGTCCATGTAACCAGAAACCTATTTTCTGCACCAACCGGGTATATGATTATGGTACCAGCAAGGTGGTGGGCAGAGAACAGGAACACATCAAGTTGGAACTGGTAGACTCAAAATCGAGCACGGTCTTAAACGGCATCGCTTTCGGTCAGAGTGCAGCTGCCCGCTACATCAAGAGTAAGCGAAGTTTCGACATAGCCTTCACCATAGAAGAGAATATTTTTAAGAAAAACCAAGTTCAACTTCAGATAGAAGACATCCGTCCAAACGAAGGATGAGGTACTTAGCCCTATGCATGGATTAGGCACTGATTACTCGGATTACACGGATTTGTAGAGCAAATCCGTCAGGACGCAAAAGCATCGAAATCTGCAAGGGCAAAAGTTTCAAAAAATGGCAGATAAATATCAAGAAATACTACGTACATATTGGGGGTATCCTGACTTTCGCGGCATACAACGAGACATCATCGAGAGTATAGCCCGAGGTGAGGATACCCTCGGTCTTATGCCTACAGGTGGCGGTAAATCCATCACCTTCCAGGTTCCAGCCCTTGCCCAAAAGGGCGTCTGTATTGTGGTAACTCCACTCATTGCGCTGATGAAGGATCAGGTACAGCATCTCAAGGCCCGCAACATCCTGGCTGAAGCCATCTACACAGGATTGTCGCGCCAAGAGATTCTCCGAATATTGGAAAATTGTATTTTCGGTGAAATCAAGTTTCTGTATGTTTCACCAGAACGTCTTTCTTCAGGATTGTTCCAAACTAAACTGCGCCACATTCCGGTGAGTTTCATCACGGTAGATGAAGCTCACTGCATCAGCCAGTGGGGTTACGATTTCCGCCCGTCTTACCTCGAAATTGCAAAAATAAGAGATATGAAGCCCGGTGTACCAGTCCTTGCTCTTACGGCTACGGCCACTCCCGATGTAGTAGAAGATATCCAAAAACAGCTTCACTTCAAGAAGCAAAACGTATTTAAAATGAGTTTTGCCCGCAAGAATCTTGCCTATGTGGTGCGCACCACCAACGACAAGTTGACCGAAATGGTTCATATCCTGCAGTGTACCCAAGGCTCGGCAATCATTTATGCGAGAAGCCGAAAACGAACTAAGGAGATGGCAGAACTTCTGAACAAACAAGGTATTTCTGCTACATTTTACCATGCCGGACTGGATTCCGACGTGAAGGATATCCGACAGAAGAACTGGCAAAATGACGAGATAAGGGTAATGGTAGCAACCAATGCTTTCGGCATGGGAATAGACAAGTCAGATGTGAGAATGGTAATTCATATAGATTGTCCAGACTCACTGGAAGCCTATTTTCAAGAGGCGGGTAGAGGCGGAAGAGACGGCGAAAAGGCTTATGCTGTGCTGCTCTACAACCAGAGTGATGAAAACAAACTCATGAAACGCATAGACGAAACTTTCCCAGACAAAGAATTCATCAAAGACGTTTACGAGCATCTTGCTTACTTTTTCCAGGTGGCAGTTGGAAGCGGAATGGGACAGACTTTCATGTTCGAGATAGAGAAGTTCTGCTTCACCTACAAGTACTTCCCTACTCGCGTAGACTCGGCTCTGCGCATTCTGGAGCGCTCAGGCTATATCCACTACGAGGACAATCCTGACGGAAAAGCAAGAATCAGATTTAACATCAGCCGAAATGATCTCTATCTGCTAGAGAATGTTTCGGAGAAGGAAGAGTCTGTTATTACGGGGCTTCTGCGTAATTACGGCGGTCTGTTTACCGACTATGTTTACATTGATGAGTCGCTGATAGAGCGTGTAAGCGAACTAAACCGTCAGCAGGTATACATGATTCTGAAAAATCTGAGTGCCCGCCACATCATCGACTTCATTCCCCGCCGCAAGACACCTTATATCAGCTACACGCGTCCTAGGGAAGATGGTTTCAGAGTTATCATCCCTGAGGAGGTATGGGAAGTACGCAAGAAACAGTTTACTGCCCACATCAAGAGCATTATCAGTTATGCAAAGAACGACAGCATCTGCCGTTCGCGCCAGCTTCTGAGTTATTTTGGCGAAAAAACGAAAATGAAGGACGATTGCGGGATATGTGATGTCTGCATAGACCACAAAATACCCCAGAAGCAAACTATTATATCAGAAATTCTAGACTTGCTGAAAGACGGAAAGCCACATGACATTACAGAATTAAACCAACTGAAATATGATTCAGAAGATATGGCTGCAGTTCTTGAAGAAATGGTTG
>JAJWOH010000005.1:27738-45466 GCA_021635485.1 Segatella copri
AACCAACTGAAATATGATTCAGAAGATATGGCTGCAGTTCTTGAAGAAATGGTTGTGGAGAATATGATGAATGTTGAGGAAGATGAAATCCGGCTTGAACCGAAACCGGAAATGAAGCCCTAATATCTTATAAGTCCTGAAGGAGTAAAAGCTTTTCAGAAGAGAGATGCTTTTGCCTTTTCAGGGCTTTTTGTATATGCCAGCATTGGGATTTCGCATACGCCAGCAGCGAGATTTGTATATGCCAGCAACTTATACCCCCATATAAACAGAAAAAAGGGAACGACACCTCTCGGGCCATTCCCTTTTCAACATTATGTACGAGAAAAAAATTAGTTATTCTCAGGGCGAAGTTTACGAACTGTAACACCAGCCTGCCACATTTCCTTGTTGCGCATAGCCTCGAGTTCAGCGTTCAACTTCTCGCGGTAATCAGCCTGAGAGTTCTTGTCGATAGAAATCTGAGCCTCGTTACCAGTCTTTACAGAGTAGTACAACCACTCCATTACAGGCTTGATAGCCTCACGGAAACGAGGAGCCCAGTCAAGAGCACCACGCTGAGCTGTTGTTGAACAGTTAGCATACATCCAATCCATACCCTTAGCACCGAAGAGAGGGCCAAGGCTCTGTGTGAGCTCCTCAACAGTCTCGTTGAAAGCCTCAGATGGTGAGTGACCATTCTCGCGGAGCACGTCATACTGTGCCTCCAACAATCCCTCAATTGCACCCATCAATGAGCCACGCTCACCTGTGAGGTCAGAAGTAGCCTCACGCTGGAATGTTGTCTTGAACAAATAACCGGCACCGATACCGATACCGAAGGCAATAGTCTTCTCCTCTGCCTTGCCAGATGCATCCTGGTATACAGCGTAAGAGCAGTTCAAACCACGACCCTCGCAGAACATAGTGCGGAGAGAAGTACCAGAACCCTTAGGAGCAACCATGATTACATCAATATCCTTTGGTGGAACAACGCCTGTGCGGTCGCTCCAGTTGATAGCGAAACCATGTGAATAATACAAAGTCTTACCTGCTGTGAGGTGTGGCTTAATCTTTGGCCAGCATGCAATCTGACCGGCATCAGAAAGCAACATACAGATGATAGTACCCTTTTCAGCAGCTTCCTCGATAGAGAACAATGTCTTACCAGGAACCCAACCATCCTTCAGACACTTCTCGTAGGTCTTACCCTGACGCTGTCCGACGATGACGTTGAAACCATTATCGCGAAGGTTACAAGCCTGACCAGGACCCTGGATACCATAACCGATAACTGCGATTGTTTCGTTCTTCAATACTTCACGTGCTTTCTCCAATGAAAATTCATGACTGGTGACAACAGTTTCCATTACGCCACCGAAATTCATTTCTGCCATAATTTTTATTTTTTTTGTGCGGCTTGCCGTTTGAGGAGCCGCGGGTTATACTTGTCCATACGGATGCGAGCTGTATTCTTATCCAAAGAGAGCCTGTTTGATCCGTCCACCCCCTATCCAAGAAGGCGGCTCTGGGTTTATTTTTATTTTCTGAGTGCAAAGGTAAGCAAATAAAATGAAACTACCAAATTTTTCTTTCAATTTTTAATAAATTTAGCCTTACTTCTTACAACTTCCACCTCATTTGCGTCATTTTTGCCGTTTTTTGTTATCTTTATGCAGTATTCTTGCACTTTTTCCGCCTCACTCGTTTCTTCCAAATAGAAATGAAGTTGGTCTCCCTGGTGACTTTCTGCTACGTAAGCTATCTCAAATCTTTGCAAAAAGTGATTTTTGTAATAATCCAGATCAAAGAGGTCGAGGATATGTTCGATGTATTTCACCGAGTTGATGTGCCCGTTAACATCTACATCATGATAATAGGTGTCAATGGTTCTCACCAGCTTGGCATCCTTGCCCATTTTCACTCTCGAACTTGCCTGGATAGGACAAGGTTTTTCCGAATCAATATATTCTTTGATAAGCCCGTCGTGAATTTCAAAAATATCAACAGGCTGTCGGGTTTCCGTATCAATCATTGCCCACACGCTCTTGCCGTAACCGTAAACCTTGGCTTCTTCGGATGATGATGTCTTGCCGCAGATTTTGAAATCTCGGGATGTGAAATATTTCATGGCACTCTCGCACCAGGTTTCTACTACAAAGCGGTCGTAAGACTTCGGCATCTCTGTCATCTCTATGGCCAGTCGGCTGAGAACCCATGTCTTGTGTCGGGGCATGAGGTAGTTCATACCGAACCCGCGGTCGTTGCTGTGAAAATCGGCAGCATTGAGCAGATGATTTCCGAGATGCCCCATAAAAAGATGGCTGCTGAAATCGCAGTGGAAAGGCTCCGAAAGAAATTCGTAACGCCCTACCTTATCTAATATTTTCTGTTCCATAATATCTGTCTCGTCCTTTTATCTTGTTGTTTGTCTTGTTGTTTTAAACCGAAAAAGCCCCCTGCTCCGCTAGTTTGAAGCCAGGGGAACAAAGGGCATCAAAATATGAAAGAAATCTAATCTTCTGAATTCTGCTTGAGATAATCAGAGATGGGTTCGTCAAAACTTCTCGTAACAGCGATTCTGCCGCTTCGGGTATACTGAAGGAGGCAGTTGTAGCTGTTGAGCTGCTGGAAGAGGTCGGCGATGTCTTCGGTAAGTCCTGCCAGGAGCACGGTGCTGTAAGTAGGATTCACCTCCATCATGCGGGCATCATGCTTGCGGATGGCGCGCGAAACCTCTGGATTTTCGAGCAATACCGGAGTGGAAATCTTGAAGAGAGCCACTTCATGGATGAAGATCTGGTCGTCGGAGTAGTAATCGCTCTTCACCACGTCAATCTTCTTCTCTATTGCCTTGTTGATTTTCTCAATCTGCTCTTCATCACTCCAAACCGTGATGGTATACTTGTGTATATTCTTGATACTGCTGGCCGAAACATTCAAGCTCTCGATGTTTACCTGTCTGCGAGTAAACACGGCAGTAATCTGATTCAGGATACCGGCAATGTTTTCTGAGTAAACAAGCAATGTATATAATTTCTTTTCGTTGTTATTCTCCATTTTTCCAAATTTTAAAATAATCGGTTACTTTTCGGAGTCTTTCCTTTTCGGAGGATGCTCCCTCATGAAGGAATTTACACCTTATTATATATATAGCCGAGAACTTTTAATAATTCAACTCGAGTTGCATCTCATCTACACTCTTGCCCGGCAGCGTCATCGGAACGATGTCTTCATTCTCCTTGATGGCGCACTCCAGCAGGTAAGGCCCCTTGGTGCTGATCATCTTCTCCACCTTAGCCTGAAGGTCCTTGCGGTCTATTACCACATCGTATGGTATGCCGTAGGCCTTGGCAATCTCTGCATAATGAGGATTCATCATGTGGGTGAAGGAGTGACGGCCGCCGAACATCAGGTCTTGCCACTGGCGAACGTTGCCCAGATAGTTGTTGTTTAGCAGAATCATCTTTACCGGTGCCTGCTGCTCCATGATGGTGCCTAGTTCCTGGATGTTCATCTGGAAACCGCCGTCGCCGAAGAAACAGCAAATGGTGCGGTCGGGAGCTCCGAAGGTGGCACCGATGGCTGCCGGAAGGCCGAAGCCCATGGTTCCGAAACCACCACTGGTTACGATGCTCAGCTTCTTGGTAAACTTGAAGTAGCGGCTACTGATCATCTGGTTCTGACCTACGTCGTTTACGAGAACTGCTTCATTATGAGTAGCTTCCGTTACCACGTTGGTCACCTCGCCCATAAGCAGCGGTCCCTCTGTAGGGTGGATATCCTTCTCTATTACCTTTTCCTGTTCCTGCTGGCGGTATTCCTCGAAGGAATCTCTCCACTCGCGGTGAACATTCTTGTTCAGCAGACGGGTAATGGCTGGCAGACTCTGCTTGCAGTCGCCCACCACAGCCACATCTGTCTTGATAACCTTATCAATCTCAGCCTTGTCAATGTCCAGGTGGATAATCTTTGCCTGAGGAGCATACTTAGAAGGCACGCCTGTGATACGGTCGCTGAAACGCATACCGATGGCGATGAGCACATCACACTCCTGGGTCTTCATGTTGGTAGCATAAGAACCGTGCATGCCGAGCATACCCATGTTGAGCGGGTGGTTGCTAGGCAGGGCAGAAAGGCCGAGCAGAGTTCTGCCGGCAGGGATATCTGCCTTCTCGAGGAATTCGATGAGTTCATTATGTGCACCGCCAAGCTCTACTCCATGACCCACGAGGGCGAATGGTTTCTTGGCATTGTTGATGAGTTCAGCAGCTTCAGCCACCGCCTTTTCATCTATCGTAGGATAAGGGTTGTAAGATGTAACCTTCTCACATTTCACTGGTTCCCACTCGCATGTAGCCACCTGCGCATTCTTTGTAAAGTCGAGCACCACAGGTCCCGGACGTCCGCTGCGGGCGATGTAGAAAGCACGGCTCACAGCCCATGCCACATCCTCGGCACGGCGTATCTGGTAAGACCACTTGGAGATTGGCTGGGTAACACCCACGAGGTCTACCTCCTGGAAGGCATCGGTACCCAGGGCACCTACGCCTACCTGTCCGGCGATGACTACGATTGGTGTAGAATCCATCATGGCATCAGCGATGCCGGTCAATGTATTAGTAGCTCCAGGACCACTAGTGACAAGAGCGACGCCCACTTCGCCGCTGACTCGGGCATAACCCTGTGCAGCGTGAGCAGCAGCCTGCTCGTGACGTACCAAGATGTGGTCAAACATCTTCTTTTCACCTCTCGTGTAACCGTACAGTGCATCAAACACTGGCATGATGCTGCCGCCCGGATATCCGAAGATGGTTTTAACATCCTCGTTTTTCAGGGAGCGCATCAGTGCTTCGGCTCCTGTTATTACTTCTTTTGCCATTTATATGTTATTATTCTGAATAATTCAAAAACTTTTCTTTTCTCAAAGACTCTAAAAACTGTCTTTTCAAAGACTCTCGAAGACTAGTCGATGATTCTCACACCGCCCTTATCTGCCGAACTTACGCTCTGGGCATAAGCGCGCAGTGCCTTGCTAACCACGCGGTTGCGCTTCAGCGGCTGCTGTGGGCGTGCTGCGAGTTCCTCGTCAGAGAGCTTCACATTGATGGAGCGGCTAGGGATATCAATGACGATGATGTCGCCATCCTTAATCTTGCCGATGTTACCACCTGCTGCAGCCTCAGGACTGATGTGACCGATGCTCAAGCCTGATGTACCGCCTGAGAAGCGGCCGTCGGTGATGAGGGCACATTCCTTGCCCAGGTGACGGCTCTTGATGTAAGAGGTTGGGTAGAGCATCTCCTGCATGCCAGGGCCACCCTTCGGACCCTCGTGGGTGATGACTACGCAGTCGCCTGAGTTAACCTTGCCGCCAAGGATGCCTTCGCATGCATCTTCCTGAGAATCAAAGCATACGGCTGGACCCTCAAAATGCCAGAGCACTGGGTCTACTCCGGCTGTCTTCACTACGCAACCATTCTGGGCGATGTTGCCGAAGAGCACTGCCAGTCCGCCATCCTTGGTGTAGGCATGCTCGAGGTCGCGGATACAACCCTCGGCGCGGTCGGTGTCGAGACTCTCCCACTGAGCGTCCTGACTACCCATCTGGGTAGAGAACTTTCTGCCCGGTGCTGAATGATAGATTCTGTCAGCCTCGGCATCAATCTCTGTGCCGGTAATATCGTATTTCTTCATCTGCTCATCGAGTGTCTTGCCGTCAACACGCTTTACGGCGCCGTTGATCAGACCGCCCTTGTTCAGCTCGTTCAGGATACCGAGGATACCACCTGCGCGGTTGCACTCCTGTACACTGTATTTTTGGGTGTTAGGGCTCAACTTGCAGAGGCAAGGCACCTTGCGACTCAACTGGTCGATGTCTTCCATCTTGAAGTCTGCGCCAGCTTCCTGAGCTACTGCCAGCAAGTGGAGCACGGTGTTGGTGCTTCCGCCCATGGCGATGTCCAGGGTCATGGCGTTGAGGAATGCGTCTCGGGTAGCTATATTGCGTGGCAATACGCTCTCGTCGCCGTCCTCATAATATGCATAAGCGTTCTTAACTATCTGGCGTGCTGCATCTTTAAAAAGTTGGATGCGGTTTTTGTGGGTAGCAAGAATGGTTCCGTTACCTGGCAAGCTCAGACCGATGGCCTCGGTGAGAGAGTTCATAGAGTTGGCGGTAAACATACCTGAGCAGCTACCGCAACCTGGGCAGGCGCACTGCTCAATCTGCGTCATCTCCTCGTCAGAAACGCTTGTATCAGCACCCTTAATCATAGCTGTAATCAAGTCGGCGTTCTCACCCTTCCAGCGTCCGGCTTCCATAGGTCCACCTGAGCAAAACACGGTAGGAATGTTCAGTCGCATAGATGCCATGAGCATACCTGGGGTTACCTTGTCGCAGTTTGAGATACAGATCATGGCGTCGGCCTTGTGAGCATTGACCATGTATTCTACAGAGTCGGCAATGATGTCACGGCTTGGGAGGGAATAGAGCATTCCGTCGTGTCCCATTGCGATACCGTCGTCAACGGCAATGGTATTGAATTCGGCTGCGTAGCACCCCATAGCTTCGATTTCCTTCTTGACGATCTGACCGATTTCATGAAGATGGGTATGACCTGGCACAAACTGAGTAAAGCTGTTCACGATAGCAATGATTGGTTTACCAAACTGCTCGTGTTTCATACCTGCAGCTACCCAGAGTGCTCGGGCACCTGCCATTCTTCTACCTTCAGTGCAGACGCTACTTCTTAATGGATGTTTCATATCTTTTTTTCTTTTATTTCCTTGCTTAAAAGGGCTCTTTCGAGCCCATTTGTTATAATTTGCCTGCAAAGATACAGAGAATTTATGTAATAGCCAACTAATTTCGTATAAAATTTCAGAAAACTTCGTTTTTTTGTTAGAAAAACAAATAAAATGCTTACAATTTATCACGACAGATACTCATTTCTGCTGATTTTGTGCAAAAAAACAAGAAAGAGCTTATTAACCACACAGAACTCTTATCTTATTAAGATTACCTGACGAAAAAGTATAAAGCGAGGCGGCCAGACATGTAAGAAAGGTAAGAAGAAAAAAAATCCTCCTAAACCGAAGTTTAGGAGGACCTGGTCACAAGACCAAATATCTGAAACTACTTATTTCTTTATTCAGCTGCATTGTTATCATTGAATGTAGCAACACGGTTGAACTCAACCTGCTTGAAGAGCTTGTCAGTAGCACCCATACCCTTAGCCTGAAGACGATTTGCGCTAATCTTGTAAGTCTTAACGAGAATGTTCTTTACAGCATTGGCACGAGCCTCAGAAAGTTTCTGGTTAAGTTCCTTAGAACCCTCTGGAGATGCATAACCCTTAATTTCAACCTTAGCATCTGGATGATTCTTCATATACTGAGCAATCATCTCGATGTTTGGCATTTGGCTACGCTCTACTTTTGACTTACCTACAGTAAACAATACTGTTGGCTGCAAATTGGTAGCAGTAGCTGGCTTTACATACTTAGGAGCCTTCTGGCACTCATTGAGCGCATTCTGGAGATCCTTGATCTGCTTGTCCTTAGCTGCGAGTTCAGAATCCTTGCTATTCAAGTCGTTGCGGAGGTTGTTGATCTGACCATTCAAACCATCAATCTCGTTCTGGTCGCGTGGAGTTACGATAGTGAAGTTGTGAGAGTTGTTAGAACCCTTGAACTTGTAGTAAACACCCACCTTAACCTGGAAAGCAGACTTGTTAACATCAAACTGGCAACCATTGCAAGCACTCTTGTTGTCGTGAAGGAACCAATTCATAGATGGCTCTACATATACCTGCCAAGCCTTGTTTGCGCCAAGGTTGAATGCGAAGTCAACACCTGCGTTAGCTGTGAGGGCATTGAGGTTGCCATTATGAAGGTTGAAAGAGTGGTAACCACCGATGCCTGCCAATGGGATGATTTCGAATTTACGTGGCTCACCCTTGTAACCCAAGAAGAGGTTTGTTGCATTGATAGTACCGATGAACTTACCGCTTGCACCACGAACCAAAGTCTTATGTGTAAAAGGCAGGTTGCGGTTACGAGCATAGAGGTCAGCCTCTACAGCAGCACCCCAAACTGGAGTAAACCACTTTCCGAGACGTACACCTACTGAAGGATTTACGTTCTTGAACCATGCATTGTGAGTAGTCTTTGTAGCAGCTCCAACGTTTACACCAAGATACCAATTGTCAAAGAACTTGCTCTCCTGTGTAGTCTGAGCAGATGCAGATACTGCCATTACGGCAGCAGCAAACATTAATACTAACTTTTTCATTTTCTCTCTAAAATTTGATTTTATATAAATTACTTAAAACTTCATTTTCAGGGTGCAAAATAATAAAAAAAATTATTAACTACCAAATTTTTGGCCATATTTTATGCTGTAAAACATAAAAAATGGAGAAAAAGAACATTTTAATATCCTATTTCTTCATTCTATTTTACTCAAAATGAATAATCTGAGCCATTATTGGTTCTATCCGTTTCTATCAGAAAACATCTTCTGAAGAAAGCTAAAGTTCGAAAAACTGAGCGCTTCTGCCTGCGATGGTTACCTGCATGTTTCCCAAGCCAGAAACCGAGAGTTTCAGCGTGCGAGGCAAGGCATTCACCACTTTAAGCCAGGTTTTGCCCGATTTAGAATCCTTCACCACACTGGTGCCCACATATTTCTTCAGCGCATCCGGCAGACTGAGCACGGATGAAATGTAGAGGTCACCGGCATGCTGACCGAACATCTTCTGCATCTTGTAGCTCTCGCTCGCGCGTACATTATTATTATCAAAGTAAATCATGTCCGGCTGCCAGTTGCTGTATCCGTCCTTACACAAGAGAGGAGCATAGGATGTCATTTCTACCACATCGCCGTTGCGCTCCACATTGCAGAGGTGGATGCCCTCAGCCAGCGCATTGTCTGCCGCATTGGCACCGCGAGATGCATATTCGCCCAGATAAACCTTAGGAGCCTTGCGGTCGTAATGGTCGTAATAATCCTGATGGTTCAGGAACCAGCCCGGCTGCTCATAATAATGCTCGTCTACGGCATCAATCCAACGCTTGTTTTCGCGGGCAATCTTCCAACCCTCAATATAATCGGAAGACGGGAAGTGGAACGGACCTACGGTACCTACCACCTCGAGCTGAGGATACTTCTGCTTCACTGCCTTGCAGATCATCAGGTAGCGCTGCTCGAAATCGGTAGAGATAAGGTCTTCGTTGCCGATACCTATCATCTTGAGGTTGAACGGAGCCGGATGACCCGCATCGGCTCTCATCTTAGCCCACTTAGAGGTGGCAGGGTCGCCATTCGCCCATTCTACCAAGTCTAGCACGTCCTGAATATACTGCGGCATCTCGCTCATCGGGATTCCGCCCTGCTGACCAGCCACTCCGCGCTCATCTGCCACAGAGTTCTGACAAGGAACACCTGCCGCCAATACAGGCAGCGGCTCGGCTCCCATATCCTCGCACCACTGGAAATACTCATAGAAACCCAGCTGGCGGGTCTGATGGTATCCCCAGATGTTGTAGGCTGGCTTGCGATCTTTCTGCGGACCCACGCTCTCCTTCCAGTGGTAAATGTTCTTGAGCCCCTGACCGTGGAGCATGCAGCCGCCCGGGAAGCGCACGAAGCGAGGCTTCAGGTCGGCAATGGCCTCGGCAAGGTCTTTACGCAGTCCATGACCCTTGTAAGTATCTTGTGGTTTGAGACTTACCAAATCTACCGCCACTTTCTGCTCGCCCTTAGGCAAGATGGCGAACCGGATGTTCTTGCCCAGTTTGCCCTCCTTGGTGGTGGCTTCGCTGGCGAGTTCGCCCTCATATTTATCGGTCACGATGAGCTGCGCCTTATATTCCTTCCAGTCTGCGCCCTGCACCTTGATCTTGGTCTGGCATACAGGCAATCCCTCCTGGTTTACGAGCGCCAGGGTGAGGTCTTTCTTCTTGGCATCGATGCAGCGGGCGTGCAGGCTCACCTCGTAAATGGCTGGCTGATGCTTACCCTCCTTGCCCTCAACGGCAGCTCCGCGACGTATGGCGATGCCGTCCCAACCTATATTATAAATAGGTGTAGCGCCCAGAACGGCATAATGGGCATTGTTCTGGCTCACCCCGTTTTCGGTGGCGATGCCTTCTTTCTCTACCCCCACCCATGCCGTGGTGGCATTCCACTGTTGGCGGTGGTCTTCCTTGTTATACTCAAAGTCGCCGTTCTGCAACATTTCTGCAGAGAGTCCTCCGTCGGCAGCGCGGCTGATGTCTTCGAAGAAGATACCCATCAGTTTGTTGGAGATGCGGTGGGATTTCTGTGGATTGATACTGAGGTTGGCAGGGATTTCCGAATCTTTCGGCAGGTCGATGTGGTTGTCCTTGGCATAAGCTGCGAGGTCGGCATCGGTCTTCGGCATCGGCTGGGCGTTGAGTTTTGCCTCTTCAGAGAGGGCGTGGAACCAGGAACGGATGTAGTTGAGATGCACGGCCGGCACCTCGAAATCGCAACCCTGGAAGAGTTTTCCGCCTATGGTTGCGGTGTCGCGCTGCCAGAGTATCTCATCGGCAGAAGCCTCCAGCGTATCTTCCTTGAAGGTACGGAAATCGTTGCTTGCCTGTACGTATCGCTTGCCCTTGGATGTCTTGAGATAGATGTCGAAGTTACCGTCATCCATCTGATAGGCAGCCACATCCTTCACGCCCTTTTCGCGGATGATGGGATAATCCTGCGGGCGCCAGGTGATGAGGTCTTCAGAATAGGCTACGGCAAACTGCGGTGCATGCTGGTTCACGCTCCAGAGTGCGCGCCATGTGCCGTCGATAGCTTTTACCACGAAGGGGTTATACATCTTCTTTTCAGCTCCCCACGGACCGTAGTCGCTGGCGCAGAGCTGTCCTACATCCACCCAACGCTCATCGTCGGTGAAATAAGCCAGATGCAAGCCCTGGTTGGGTGCTGGCGAATAGATGAATATCTGGCAGATGGAGTCCTTGCCCTGTATGGTGTATGCAGGGGCATCCTTGTCTATTTGCTTCTGCATCTGCTGCCTGCTGACAGCCTGACTGGCACTGGCAGCTGCCACGAGCAGCGCTGATGTAAATATGTACTTTAGTTTTATCATGTTTCTATATTTTTAGATTAATATTGTTTGTTCATTTTACACTATTTCTCTCGGCTTGATAAAAAGGCAGAGTGCATCCCTGCACCCTGCCCCTACAAATTAGAGAGTTATAAAAAATCAAGTATGCAGTGACTTAAGCACTGCTTCTTTCTGAAATAATTATCTTCTTTCTAGCTGTAATATTCCTTCTTGCCGGCAGCCAGCGTATTCTTCATCAGCGAACAGATGGTCATCGGACCAACGCCTCCCGGAACAGGAGTGATGAAGGAGCACTTCTCTGCCACCTCGCCGAATTTCACATCACCGTTCAGGCGGAAACCACTTTTCTTCGTAGCATCAGGCACGCGGGTGGTACCCACATCAATGACTACGGCTCCCGGCTTCACCATATCGGCTGTCACGAAATCAGGACGGCCTATGGCTGCGATGATGATATCTGCCTCCTGACACTCTTTCTTCAAATTCTTGGAATGGGAGTGGCATACGGTGACGGTAGCATCGCCATACTGCTTCTGCATCATCAGCTGAGCCATTGGCTTGCCTACGATGTTGCTTCTGCCCAGAATGACGCATTTCTTGCCACTGGTCTCAATATTGTAATGCTGCAGCAGGGTGAGGATACCGAGCGGAGTGGCAGAGATGAAACAAGGCATACCGAGCGACATTCTGCCCACGTTTACCGGGTGGAATCCGTCTACATCCTTGCGGTAATCTATTGCCATGGTCACCTTCTGCTCATCGATGTGCTTAGGCAGAGGAAGCTGAACGATGAATCCGTCAACATCATCATCCTGGTTCAGCTTGTCTACACACTGCAGGAGCTCTTCTTCGGTAACATCCTCCTCATAACGGATGAGAGTCGACTTGAATCCACATTTCTCGCAGGCCAGCACCTTGTTTTTCACATAGGTTTCGCTGCCTCCGTCGTGCCCTACGAGCACGGCTACCAGGTGTGGCTGCTTGCCACCGTCGGCAACAATCTGTGCCACCTCCTGGGCTATCTGTTCCTTGATGGCGGCTGCCGTCGCCTTTCCGTCTATAAGCTGCATTTTTATTCTTATTTTAACGTTTATACTTTTCTTACATGCCCGGCATCTTAGGCATGCCTGGCATACCCTTCATGCGGCTCATCATCTGCGCCATTTTGTTGCCGGTCATCATCTGCATCATCTTGCGGGTCTGGTCAAACTGCTTAATGAGTTTGTTCACCTCCTGGATGTTGGTACCCGAACCCTTAGCGATGCGCTGGCGGCGTGATGTGTTGAGGATGGCTGGGTTGGTGCGCTCCTTAGGAGTCATACTCTGGATGATGGCCTCTACGCCCTTAAATGCATCCTCTGGGATATCTACGTCGCGGATGGCCTTGCCCACGCCCGGAATCATCGCTGCCAGATCCTTGATGTTACCCATCTTCTTGATCTGCTGGATCTGGTTGTAGAAATCGTTGAAGTCGAACTGGTTCTTTCTGATCTTCTTCTCCAGTTTCTTGGCCTCTTCCAGGTCGAACTGCTCCTGTGCGCGCTCTACGAGAGATACCACGTCACCCATGCCGAGGATTCGGTCTGCCATACGAGCTGGGTGGAACACGTCAATGGCGTCCATCTTCTCGCCGGTACCTATAAACTTGATTGGCTTGGTTACCACGGTACGGATACTGAGGGCAGCACCACCGCGGGTATCACCATCGAGCTTGGTGAGAACAACGCCGTTGAAGTCGAGGCGGTCGTTGAATTCCTTGGCTGTGTTTACGGCATCCTGACCGGTCATGGAGTCAACCACGAAGAGGGTTTCGTCTGGACGGAGATGATTTTTGAGATTGCTGATCTCGTTCATCATCTGCTCATCAATGGCGAGACGTCCGGCTGTATCGACGATTACCACATCGTTGCCGTTAGTCTTAGCCTGCTGGATGGCATGGTCGGCGATACTGAGCACATCCTTGTTCTCAGGCTCGCTGTATACCGGAACACCCACCTGCTCACCCACTACATGGAGCTGCTGGATAGCTGCCGGACGGTAAACGTCGCAGGCCACGAGCAATGGCTTCTTGCCTTTCTTGGTCTTGAGCATGTTGGCAAGCTTGCCGCTGAAGGTAGTCTTACCCGAACCCTGCAGACCGCTCATGAGGATGACGGCCGGATGACTTTCGAGCTTCAATGGGGCTTCTTCGCCGCCCATGAGTGCTTCCAGTTCATCGTGCACCAACTTGATCATCAACTGTCCCGGCTTTACGGCAGTAAGTACATTCATACCGAGTGCTTTCTCCTTCACCTTGTTGGTGAATTCCTTAGCCACTTTATAGTTTACGTCGGCGTCGAGGAGTGCACGGCGCACATCCTTCATGGTTTCCGCCACGTTGATTTCTGTAATTTTTCCCTCGCCCTTCAAGATTTTGAACGAGCGTTCCAGTCTATCACTTAAATTTTCAAACATTTTTCTTTCTTTATATTTTTGGCTACAAAGATACGACTTTTTTTCGAGAAAGCCAACTTGTTTATGCTTTTTTTTATCCCGTCGGCTAAAATAGCTGTCGCTCTGCCTTTCCCGAGTTCATTTCTTCAGTTTACTCTTGTGCTTATTTTTCAGGATTCTCCTTCTTTTTCGATTTTGATTCAGCATCAGAAGTTGCTTTTTTCTCTTCTGTAGCCATTTCAGAAGGAGGATCTTTCTTAAAAGCCGAGACATCATACGGATTAGTCAATTCATACTTTTTCCCCGTTGCTTTTTCATAAGCAGCTACCACAGGATCCTTATGTTCCATTTTTTCAAATACCTTTTTAGCCTGTTGCAGATGCTTCTTATCACGTTTACCCTGTTTATCCATCCAGCCGAAAGCATCAAACCCGATGCCAGCAGATGAAGTTGGCAAAGAGTTTATCTTCTCCTGAATATCCTCTTCCATGTTTTTGATGCCTTCCTGATTCTTGCCCCAAACTGTCACTTCGCCTAATTGTTTGGCATCCGGCAAGAGAAACAGAGTATCCGGCAGTTCCTTGTACCGGATAGTTGCCTTCATAAAACCAGGTTTCGATACGGTTGCTGAATCAAACTGATAGCGCATCGTCCAATAGCCCCGATAATCTGTTCTTGCCCAATGATTGTTATTGGTATGAATAAGTGCTTCACGAATAGGCACATGATTTTCTGCCGATGCGATGACACACGTTTTCTGCGCATAGGCTACCTGCCCTAACATGGCAAGCAATACTGTTAAAATCAATATGATACGCTTCATGCTTTTTCTCTGATTTATATCTTTTCTTTGTACCAGACAAATTACTTCTTCTTAATATGAATCTGATACAAAAGTAATGATTAAATCTGATACTTCATTAAATTCCCCAAGAAGTTTAAGTTCATTTAAAGAGTAATGTAAAAAAATTAAGCGTCTATAACAGTTGGTCTATTTATATAGTATCATTCAAAGGTATATAGTATCATTCAAAGGAAAGATATGGTGTTTTCAACACTAAGAAATATTTTTATAAGTAAAAGCATATAGCTTTTAGAGTTCTTGCATATAGTCTTTTTAGTCAAAACACATAGTTTCTCATTACAAAACACATAGCTTCCCAGATATTACCACTAGGCTCAGCAGCTCTGCCGAGCCTAGTCAGCAGGTCTGCCGACTACAGTCAGCACATCTGCCGAGCCTAGTGACCAATCCCAGTAAAAGCAATTCCGTTACTGCAGAAATAATTCACTTAATTCTATTGAGTTCATTTCATTATTCTACTATTCCACGTTGCTCGATTCTCTTAGCCTCTTCAAGAAGCTTGATGGCATCTACATACTGAGCGATGCCCTGAGCCACCTCCTTGGCAGCCTTCATTGCCAGGACTACAGTCTGCGGACGGTGTACCACATCACCTCCGGCAAACACACCGCGACGGGTGGTCATACCGAACGGACGTTCAACAACTTTTACATATCCCTTCTCGTCCACCTCGATTCCGGCAGTGGTAGAAACGATACGGTTGGCTGGTCTTGAACCGATGGCGAGATAGATTCTGTCGAATTTTTCTACCCTTTCACCCTCAGGAGTG
Source organism: Segatella copri (assembly GCA_021635485.1). Lineage (GTDB taxonomy): Bacteria > Bacteroidota > Bacteroidia > Bacteroidales > Bacteroidaceae > Prevotella > Prevotella copri_P. The sequence goes on from JAJWOH010000005.1 coordinate 42,899, forward strand.
TTCAGCACACAACTTCCCAGACGGCCGTTTTTGCCCTTCAGGAAGGCCTCAACGGTAGTTTTCCACTCAAATTTCACGCCTTCCTTCACAGCATCTTCATATTCGCTCTTGATGGCAGGCATCTCTTCCTGGGTCTTACGGTACAGCACGGTAACATCGGCACCCAGTCGGATAGCAGTACGGGCAGCATCCATGGCCACGTTTCCGCCGCCAATGACACCCACCTTCTCACCGTCGCGCAGCGGAACCATGTCGCGGGTCAAAGCGCCTTCGTTATAGGCATTCACGTTATGCAGAAAGTATGTACTCTGGCTCACACCGTGGAGCTTTGAGCCCGGTGTAGAGTCCATGTTCTGAGGCACGCTGGTACCTGTGCCCATAAAGATGGCGTCGTAGCCTGCACGGAACAGACTGTCGATGGTTACATTGTTCTCGCCCACCATGCAGTTGGTAATAAACTGCACGCCGAGGGCAGCAATCTTAGCCACCTCATCGCGCACTACCGACTTAGGCAAGCGATACTCAGGAATACCATACATCAACACGCCTCCCGGCTCAGCCTGGCCCTCGAAAATGGTGACGTTGAAGCCCTGACGCGCCAGATCGCCGGCTACGGTCAAGCCCGCTGGACCCGAACCGATGACTGCCACACGGCCACGTGTTTTCTGTGGCAACATCTCGCGCGAAAGGTTCATCTTGGTATCAAAATCGGCAATAAACTGCTCCAGTTTGCCGATCTGTACCGGTTTGCCTTTCTTTCCGAGTACGCAGTTGCCCTGACACTGTTTCTCATGAGGGCATACACGGCCGCAGATAGCCGGCAGGTTGCTCTTGGCATTGATGATGCTCATCGCTGCACCCATGTTACCCATAGAGAGTTCGTGTACGAAATCTGGAATGTCGTTACCAATCGGGCATCCCTTCTTGCACTGCGGAATCTTGCAGTGGAGGCAGCGTTTAGCCTCCTCAATGGCCTCACGGGTAGAAAAACCCTCGTTCACTACCTGGAAGGCAGCAGCATCCGCCTGCTGTTCTGTTGTATCAGCCTGCTTAGCATCCTCATTCTGCTTAGCTGCTGTTTCTGTTGTATTCTGCTCAGGGACCTGCGCCTCAGCAGCATTCTTCATATTCTTTGTTTCTTTCTGTTCGCTCATAATAGAACTGCTCTCTTTTTACTGATTCTACAATCTGTTTATTGATTCTACAATCTTTTTTACTGATTCTACAATCTATCCTTTGATTTGTGGGTGCAAAGGTACAAATAATATTTCAGAAATCGCCCCTATCTCCTTACATATTTTCATTTTGCCCCCTTTTTTCCTTATTATCCACCTGCTGGCGCCTTACCGGGGACGCACACCTGCCTAATCACTAATCATTAATCACTAATCACTAATCGGGGTGGTCATTAAGGTCATTGGTCATTAAGGTCATTAAGCTTTTCCGCTTCCGGCAACATATAAAAAAAGACCCTACATTCACATGCAAGGCCTTTAAACAACTTAAATGTTCTGCATTCACATGCAAAACACCAACAACTGGAGGGGGAACATAATAATAAGGGCTCCCCCATTAAATCAACATTTTTATTTTTCTTTAATCTCAATATCTTCCTTCACATGATTACGTATCTTGGTAAGGAAGAGTTTCATACGCTTCGCATCCTTGTGGTCAATGATGTCGATGAGCTCAGCAAGCTCCTCTCTGATCTGTGCCACCTGACCCGATGTGTATGGGTTGAAGAGGATTTCCTGAAGCAGGTAATCATCTTCGTTGAGCACGCCCTTGGCTATCTGCATGTGGCGCTTGAAGGTGGTGCCCGGAGCATCCTGGTGCTTCATCACTGCTGCAAAGGCAAAGGTGCTCACGAAAGGAATACTCAGCGAGTAAGCCACCGTCTGGTCGTGCTCATCAAATGTATACTCATGCAGACTCAACCCCAACTTCTGGTAGAGGTCCTTGAAGAATATCTTGCCCATGTAGTCACCCTCCTTGATGATGACTGCATTCTCCTCTGAAAGCTGGTTCAGATTGGCAAAGGTCGGGCCGAACATAGGGTGCGTGCTCACGAAGCGGAAACCGCTCTTCTCGTAAAACTCCTGCAGTCCGGTCTTCACGGATGCGATGTCGCTGATGATGCAGTCGCTGGAGAGATGCGGCAGCAGCTCCTCGAACACCGGAATGGTGTATTTCAACGTCACGGCATTGATAACAAGTTCCGGACGGAACATCTCCACCTCCTCAATCTTGGTAAAGCGGTAACAGTTGTAGGTGAAGCGCAGGCGCTTGGCATCCTTTTCGTAAACTGCCACCTCGTGGTCGAAGCTGAGCAGGTCGATGAAAAAGCTTCCCATCTTACCTGCTCCCATGATTAATATTCTCATTTCTTCACTCTTCACTTAATTTATTTCTGATTCAGGATTTCCAACTGCTGGCGAACACTCTCCTCGTGGATGTGCTCGAAGATCTGAGCGGCAAACTCAGGGCTCATGCCGCAGAGGGCAGCCTGGGCACCACGCTTGTCGAGAATCTCGTTGTAACGGTTGGTCTGAACGATGGTCATGTTGT
>JAJWOH010000005.1:45566-48965 GCA_021635485.1 Segatella copri
CCACGCTTGTCGAGAATCTCGTTGTAACGGTTGGTCTGAACGATGGTCATGTTGTGCTCCTTCTTGTAGGTACCAATCTCGCGGCAAACGCGCATACGCTTAGCCAGGAGATCCATCAGCTGGTTGTCGCACTCGTCAATCTGACCGCGCAGCTGGTGCAGACCCTCTGTAGAATAATGCTCATCGCGCACTACGAGGAGGCTGAGGATGTAATCCAGCACCTCTGGGGTAACCTGCTGCTTGGCGTCGCTCCATGCATCGTCTGGGCTGCAGTGGCTCTCAACGATGAGTCCGTCGAAGCCCAAGTCCATTGCCTGCTGGCAGAGAGGAGCAATCAGGTCGCGACGGCCACCGATGTGGCTAGGGTCGCAGATGATTGGCAACTGTGGTATGCGGCGGTGCAACTCGATAGGAATCTGCCACATAGGGAGGTTGCGGTAAATCTTCTTGTCGAAGCTGGAGAATCCGCGGTGGATGGCACCGAGCTTCTTGATGCCTGCCTGGTTGATGCGCTGCAGGGCACCGATCCAAAGCTCGAGGTCTGGGTTTACCGGGTTCTTAACGAGCACAGGCACGTCTACGCCCTGAAGACTGTCGGCAAGTGCCTGCATGGCGAATGGGTTGGCAGATGTACGTGCGCCTACCCAGAGAATGTCGATTCCATATTTCAGTGCGAGCTCTACATGCTCTGGGGTAGCCACCTCAGTAGCTGTCAGCATGCCTGTTTCTTCCTTCACCTGCTTCATCCAAGGCAAGGCCTTCTCGCCGTTACCCTCGAAGCCTCCCGGTTTGGTGCGTGGCTTCCACACACCTGCGCGGAACATGTGGCAACCTTTGGCAGCCAACTGCTTAGCGGTAGTCATAACCTGCTCTTCTGTCTCTGCCGAGCAAGGGCCGGCAATGACGCAAGGGCGTTCCTGATCACTAGGAAAATTCAATGGTTCTAATTCTAATTCCATAGTCGTATATTTTTAATTTTTTACTTTTTTTCTTTTTTATCTTTAAGATTAAAGCCCGGGGGGACCAGCGATGGAATCGCTGGGAACGGGGGCGGAAAGGGGAAAGGCTCTTTTTACCTTTTTACCCTTTTACCTTTTTACCCTTCAAAGGCCTTTTACTTTTCAAAAACCTTCTTGATTCTCTCCAGGGCCTCTTTCATCTTCTCATCCTTGGCACAGAGGCTGATACGGATGTAACGCTTGCCGTTGGTTCCGAAGATGAAGCCAGGGGTGATAAAGACGCGTGCCTCATGCAGAATCTTCTCTGTCAGGTCTTCTACATCAGCATATTTCTCAGGTATCTTGCCCCAGAGGAACATGCCTACCTGGTTAGGGTCAAACTGGCAGTCGAGCACCTTCATGATCTCCTCAGCAATGTCACGGCGGCGGCGGTAGTTCTGGATGTTGTTCTCGCGGTGCCATTCATCCGTGTTGTTCAACATCGCTTCGGCAGCTGCCAGCTGTATGCCTCGGAAGCTTCCGTTGTCGATGTTGCTCTTCACCTTCAGAATCCATGAGATGAAAGTCTTGTTGCTCGAAATCATCGCCACACGCCAGCCTGGCATGTTGTGGCTCTTGCTCAGGGAATTGAACTCGATGCAGCAGTCCTTAGCTCCCGGCACCTGCATGATGCTCATAGGGTGCTCGTTGAGGATGAGCGAATATGGGTTGTCGTTCACCACCACGATGTTGTGCTTCTGGGCGAATGCCACCAGCTTTTCGTAGGTTTCGCGCTTTGCCACACCGCCTGTCGGCATGTTAGGATAGTTGGTCCACATCAGCTTTACGTGGCTCAGGTCCATCTTTTCCAGAGCGTCGAAATCGGGCTGCCATCCGTTATCCTCTCTCAGATCGTAGTAGGTAATCTTGGTACCCAGAATCTTGTTGATGGCGGTGTAGGTAGGGTATCCCGGGTTCGGGATAAGCACCTCATCGCCAGGGTTGCAGAAGGCGAGCGTTACGTGCAGAATGCCTTCCTTGCTACCTATGAGGGGCTGGATTTCTGTAGCCCAGTCGAGGTCTACATCGTACCAGCGCTTATAGAAACCAGCCATTGCTTTGCGCAACTCTGGTATGCCCACCGTAGGCTGATATCCGTGTGCGTTTGGATTGTTGGCTACCTCGCAGAGCTTGTCAATGGTCTGCTTAGAAGGCGGCATGTCTGGACTTCCGATGGCCAGACTGATGATGTCTTTGCCCTCGGCATTAAGCTTAGCCACTTCCTTCAGCTTGCGGCTGAAGTAGTATTCCTGTATTTCCGTTACTCTATTGGCTGGTTGTATCATAATTCTTATTTTCAACTATTAACTGTTAACTATCAACTATTCTTTCTCCTCATATTCTCCCAACACCTTTATTTTCTTCACGAGCGGCGTAATGGCGTCGATGCTCTGGCGGTATCGGGTCAGGTTGTCGAAGGTGAGGTCTACGTAGAAGAGGTATTCCCACTCATGTCCGATGTTTGGCAGCGACTGGATCTTGGTGAGATTGATGTCGTAGAAACTCAGGATGGTGAGCACCTTGGAGAGCGATCCCTTATCGTGAGCCAGACTGAAGACGATGCTCGCCTTGTTGGCCTTTTCTATGGGACGGAGCAGGGCTGCCTTCTGCGGATTGCAGACCACGAGAAACCGGGTGTAGTTGTGCGGATTGTCGTGGATGTCTTCCTGCAGCACCTTCATGCCGTACATGTGGGCGGCGTAAGAAGAGCAGATGGCCGCCCATCCCCTCACCTTGTGCTGGGCAATGTAGGCTGCCGAGCCTGCGGTATCTTCTGCCTCCACCGCCTTGAGGTCGGGATGGTTGGCTAGGAACTTGCCGCACTGCATGAGGGCTACCGGATGGGAGTGAACCTCCTGCAGGGTGCTCCAGTCGTCTTCTGGCAGACAGCAGATGCTGTGCTCTATATGGAGCTTGTGTTCGCCTACCACGGTGGTTCCGCTCTGCCGGAGCAGTTCGTAATTGTGGAGCAGGCTGCCCGCAATGGTGTTTTCAATGGCGCAGATGCCTACTACAGTAGGGTCGCGCTTGATGTTTTCGAACACCTCTTCGAAGGTAGCACAACAGATGATTTCAATCTGTTCGCCCTCGAAATACTGGTGGGCGGTAATGTCGTGGAAAGATCCCAGCTCTCCTTGAATTGCTATTCTCTTCATGTTTCTTTTATCTTGTCTAATGTTACGAAAAACGGTCCTACTCAATAAGAGCGGGACCGTTTCGATGATTTCAAGAATCTAATATCCTAAGTTGAAATTTACACGCAACTTCCCGCTTTACAATTATTTGCAAAGTAAAAGTAATAGCTAAAAAAGAATGCGTTAAACTTCTTCATTGTCTTTACATTTTATATGTTACTCACTTTTGTTCTTTCCGAGCCCGTTTCTCCTTTATTATATAAGGA
>JAJWOH010000005.1:49065-54867 GCA_021635485.1 Segatella copri
GCTCTACAATCTGCTGCGTCAGCGTAGCAAGCAACAGAACAGGGTTTATCTGATTCAAATCCATAACCTTATTATTATTACTTGATGGCCCCGATAATCTCAGTCACACTCTTGCATCCGTGAGCATCAAGCCACTCGTTGATTCCATCCTTCACCTTCTTCGTAACCGCAGGATCAATGAAGTTGGCTGTACCAATCTCAATGGCCGTAGCACCGCACATCAGGAACTCAATGGCATCCTTGGCAGAAGAAATGCCGCCCAGACCAACAACCGGAATGTTTACGGCATGAGCCACATCCCAAACCATGCGCAGGGCAACAGGCTTAACGCAAGGACCACTCAAACCACCCGTACGGATGCTCAAGAGAGGCTGGCGCTTCTCAATGTCCACCGCCATACCCATCAGCGTGTTGATGAGCGAAACAGAATCGGCACCCTCAGCCTCCACGGCACGGGCGATGTCGGCAATGCTGGTAACATTAGGCGAAAGCTTCACGATGAGGGTCTTCTTATAAACCTTTCTCACCGCCTTCACCACGCTGGCTGCACCCTCGCAGGTTACACCGAAAGCCATGCCGCCATCCTTCACGTTAGGACAGGAGATATTCAGCTCTATGGCAGGAATCTTATCCAGCTCGTTGATGCGCGCAGCACACTCAGCATAACTCTCAGGCGAATGTCCGCTCACGTTGACAATCATATTGGTATCAATGTCCTTGATCTGAGGATAAATGTGAGAGCAGAAATACTTCACACCCTTGTTCTGCAAACCTACGCAGTTGAGCATGCCCTGAGGCGTTTCAGCCATACGCGGATAGTCGTTTCCCTCGCGCGGTTCCAGGGTAGTGCCCTTCACGATAATACCGCCAATCTCCTCCAGAGGAACGAAATCGGCAAATTCCAATCCGTAGCCGAAAGTACCCGATGCAGTCATCACAGGGTTCTTCAACTCCAAATCCTTTATCTTTACACTTAAATCAGCCATAATCTTCTGTTTTTACTTAAAAATGTTTTACAAACAAAGACAAGAGAATTCTTCGTTCTTCACTCTTCGTTCTTCGTTTCCAACGAATTCTTCACTCTTCGCTTCCAAACGAATTCTTCACTCTTCGTTCTTCACTCTTCACTTAAATTTCCCAAGTAAGTTTCTTGATGTTGATGACAGGTCCATCCTTGCAGACGCACTGGTTACCCTCGGTAGTTTTCTCTACGCAGCAGAGGCAGGCACCCACGCCGCACGCCATCTTGTTCTCGAGAGAAACCTCACACTCCACGCCAGCCTTCTTGGCAAAGCGAGCCACGCTCACCATCATCGGCTTAGGACCGCAGGTAGAAATCATATCAAACTTCTCGTTCTCCAGAACAGAGTGGTTGGTAACGAAACCTACCTCGCCAGCCGAGCCATCCTCGGTAGTGATGCATACCTTACCAATCTTGGCAAACTCATCCAGTTCGAGCAGATCTGTAGCCTTGCGTGCACCCAGCAGGAAGGTAACTTCAGCCCCGAAATCCTTGATAAGTTTTCCGAAATAGAGGAGCGGAGCCACACCTACGCCACCACCTACGAGCAGATATTTCTGGCTCTTCTCGGTAGGCATGGTGAAGCCGTTGCCGAGAGGCAGCATACAGTTGAGCACATCGCCCTCCTTGAGCTGTCCGAGCTGACGGGTACCGTCGCCCACCATTGCTACGAGCAACCAGAGCTGATTATTTTCACGATCCACGAAATTGATGGAGATAGGACGGCGAAGCATGGTAGTAGGCGAATGGTCTACTCTTACTTCTACGAATTGGCCAGGCAAGATTTCAGGCAAAGGTTTCTCATCGGTAAGCTTAATCAAAACATGCTTATCGCTAAGCGCCTCTACAGAAACCACCTTGAGGTCGAGAACATATTTTTTCATCTTATTGCTAATTTTTAATATGCTTATTATATAATGTACGTATATTATAATAGGTACGCGTAGCTTCCGGTTACGCCCACCTACGTTTCTACGATGCAAAGGTACATCAAAAATCCGAATTTACGAAAAGAAAAGAGATATTTTTTCTTTATCGCCGCTCCTATGTGTTTGTTTTAGGGTTCTCCAATCCCTACTTTATTTCTTAGGAACGAAGGTTTCCCAGGTCTGATCATCGTAGAAAATACGGATTTCGGTAATCTTTCTTTGCGGTTTGTCTACATATTTTACCGCCGCTTGGGCGATATTTTTAGGTGTACGATTTACACCTTGCATTTGAGGCTGGTCAAAGAGCGAAGGAGAAGTAGGGGAGGCTGTGGCTCCTTCGGCTCCAAAATCGAGCATAGGCTCGGCAGAGGCGGCTCCAGAAGGCTGACTGCCCTGCTTCATCCCCTCAGCACCACCGGCTGCTCCATCCGTAACGCCCTGATACATGTCTGCAGCACCCTCTTCGCTGCCACCCTGGGAAGCCTGGTTCTGATACATAGGAGGAGTACCGTAGAGTACCCAATAAACGTTTACCTGAGGAAAACTCTTATGGATGCCATCCACAATACTGAGCGATGGATTGGTCTTCCCGTTGAAAATATTGCTCAGTGTAGCGGTCGAGATTCCGATCATCTGAGCGAAGTTTTGCTGAGTGAGGTGCTGGTCCTCCATCAGCTGTCTGATTCTATCTTTCATGCTCTAAAAATTTTAGCGTTCATTTTTCTACTGATACGATGTTTTATTTCCGAACAAGCCACTTTTAGGCCCTTTTTCGGTTGATTTTACAAAGATAAAGCAAAAATTTAGAATAACCAAACATTTCTGAATAAATTTAGATTTTTAAACTTTAGGTTTCTGTTTATAAATTTGAATTCTACTCACTCCAGTGTTCGGTTTTTAGGTTTAGTTTTATAAATATAAACCTATCAATCAAAATATATGACGAACCTTTTCTTTATAGATTTAGGCTAAATCACTGGTTATTCATACCATAAACCGCCTAAACAAAGGCATATAGAGCGGTTTATGCAATGTTTACCCAACACCTATGTAAAAGTCTATGGCTTACGAAACAACTAAAATACATAACTGACTGAGTTTCCGCCACTTATAAATTTAAATTATAGCATGAATATTTATTCATTCATAACCATAGACACCCTGTTTTACCTTTATTTTTATAAATATAAAACATAAATTCATGTATTTAGTTTTCTTGCATTTATGTTTATAAATCAAAATCACCCGTTTTGATTTATGAATTTAAAAATATAAACTTAGGAAACGTAAACCTTAATAAATGCAAACGACCGATTTCAGACAACAGGAAATGGCAAATTTTTCCATTTCTAGCGTATTCTAGCCCATCGGCAAGGAAACGGGCAAATTCGCGAGTAATGAAGAGGGTTAATTTATGTAAGTTACTGATAACCAATAAAGTTAAGTCTATTTTCAGGCGAAACAGGAAAATGGGCATCTAGCTCGAAAAATCGCTTAAATCCCCCATTTTTGCCCAAAAATCGCCCAAAATGAGCCCAGGAAAGCGCCCCAAAAAGAGCCGAAAATCCCCTATTTGGGGCAAATTTATAATGCTAAACGCTAGTTGGCTGCTTTCAGGAAACAGGCAGCAAAGAAGGCCGAAAACGGAAACGAGCTCCTGCCGAGAGAAAACTCTCAGCAGGAGCTCGCCTACTCTCCCCCACCTCGCTCTTCAGCATCAGTGAAGGATAAAAAAGATGAGTTCTTTCATCAGTTCACCCACCGGAGTGGATGGATTATCCAGTCCCTTTATCTTCGCATCCACCTCCTTAAACTTCTCAATAATCGCCATCACTTTCACGCCCGTATAGTTCCTCATTCCTGTAATATATTCGCGCGCCGCCCAAGCTCCGCGCAAATCCAGAAATTTTGCGAGCTCATTTTCGTTCTGCCTGTTGGGTGCATAATAAGCAATCATCAGATTTTGGAAATAAGTAAAGAGCATCGGGAGAAGCGTGAAGAGAGAACCGCTCTTCGGATTGCTGTCAAAATAATTTATTATCTGATTTGCCTTGAACACATCGCGGTTGACGATGGCACTTCTCAGCTCGAAGGCATTGAAGTCTTTGCTCACCCCTATTTCTCGCTCCACAATCTCCGGAGTAACACGCCGGTCGTTCTCAGGAAGAGAAATGAGCAGTTTGTCGAGCTCGGAAGTGAGTCGGTGCAAATCTGCTCCCACATGATCTGCCACCATCTGGGTAGCCTTGGGTTCTATGGTTGCCTTGCGGGTCTTGAGATATGTCTCGATGAAGCCCGGCAGATTTCGGTCGTAGAGTTTCTTGCTCTCAAAAACCACACCCGCCTTGGCAGCGAGGGCAGAAAACTTTTTACGACTGTCGAGCTTGCCGTTTTTATGACAGAAAACAAGGATGGTTGTTTTTACCGGATTTTCGAGGTACTTCTCGAGCGCTTCCAAATTCCGCAAATTCTGAGCCTCTTTCACAACCACCACTCTATACTCCGCCATCATCGGATAGCCCTTGCACAAATCTGCCACTTGCGCACCCGTAACATCAGCTCCGAAAACCACCGTCTGATTGAAGTCACGCTCCTCAGGCTGGAGCACATTTTCTGAAATGTAGTCGCAGATCTTATCTATATAAAAAGGTTCCTCGCCCATCAGAACATAGACGGGAGAATACTTCCGAGCCTTCAAATCTTTCATGATTGACTCGTAACTTATTGCACTTTTCTTTTCTACCATTGGATTATTTTTTGTAACTTTGCACCCAGCAAACTCCGGGGGTGCGGACAAGCATTTGCTCCGCCTCCAGGTTCGCAGTTTTCTGAGGTGCAGTTTTCAGCTGCACTTCGACTGCAAAGTTACAAAAAATAAATTGAACTGCCTATATAAAAGAGGTAGTTTTTGAAAATGAGGTATGGTTAAAAGAAGAAAAGAAACCATATCGAAAACAGAAAAGAAAGAAATATAACCCTATATATAATAAGGTACAGAAAAATGATTCGCTTAAATTTGCCATCTTTCGACATCAAGGTTTCGGGCTCAAAACAGCATCCCCAGATACTGGATGTGCTGCGCCGGAAGTTCATCACGCTCACTCCCGAAGAGTGGGTGCGCCAGCATTTCGTTCATTTTCTCATCGAGCACAAGGGGTATCCTGCCTCGCTGCTCGCCAACGAGATCCAGCTGAAATGTGGCGACAAGGTGCTGCGCGCCGACAGTGTGCTCTACTCCCGTGAGTTGCAACCCCGCATGATTATCGAGTACAAAGCCCCTCACATCCCCATCACGCAGAAAGTGTTCGACCAGATTTCGGTCTACAATCTCCTGCTCCATGTCGACTTCCTGGTGGTGAGTAACGGGCTGGAGCATTACATCTGCAAGATGGATTATGAAAGTAAAAAATATGTATTTTTAGAGACTATTCCCGATTATTCCGATTTATTGACATTATGAGAGCGTCGGGGATAGTCCGGAAGTTTTTAAACAGAGCTTTCCCCAGCCTTCAAAATTTGCGAATTTCCGCCCAACCGGCCATCCGTTTTAGAATTCGCGAATTTTGAAGGCCTTTTTCTGCCTTCTTTTCCTCTCCCTTTTTGAGTACTCCTTTTCCTCCCCCTTTTTGAGCACTCCTTTTCCTCTCCCTTTTTGAGCACTCCTTTTCCTCCCATCCCCTTTCTCGCGTTATTTTTTAATAAAAAACCCATTTTCATTTTGTAGTCTCCTCCTTTTGCATTATCTTTGCAACTAATATATATATTAAGGTATAGACTGCCTAAAAGAACAGAAAGATATGGAGAATAAAAAGATAAAAATCGCCGTAGCCGGAACAGGATATGTAGGCCTGA
>JAJWOH010000005.1:54967-65380 GCA_021635485.1 Segatella copri
ATGGAGAATAAAAAGATAAAAATCGCCGTAGCCGGAACAGGATATGTAGGCCTGAGCATCGCTACCCTGCTGAGCCAGCATCATGAGGTGGTGGCAGTAGACGTGATACCCGAAAAGGTGGAGCTCATCAACTCCCGCCGCTCACCTATCCAGGACGAATACATAGAGAAATATCTGGCTGAGAAGGAACTCAACCTCAGAGCCACAACCGATGGAGAAGAAGCCTATAAGGATGCCGACTTCGTAGTGATTGCCACACCAACCAACTATGATCCGGTGAAAAACTACTTCGACACCTCGCACGTAGAAGAAGTCATCCGCCTGGTGATGCAGGTGAATCCCGATGCCATCATGGTCATCAAGAGCACCATTCCGGTAGGCTACACCGAAAGCATCCGCCAGAAGACGGGCAGCAAGAACATCATCTTCGCTCCTGAATTCCTGCGCGAGAGCAAGGCACTCTACGACAATCTCTACCCGAGCCGCATCATCGTGGGCAGACCGAACGGTGACGAGCGACTGGACCAGGCAGCCCGCACCTTTGCAGCACTGCTGAAAGAGGGAGCCATCAAGCAAGACATAGAAACCCTGTTCATGGGACTTACCGAGGCAGAGGCGGTGAAACTCTTCGCCAACACCTACCTCGCCCTGCGCGTGAGCTACTTCAACGAGCTGGATACCTACGCCGAAATGAAGGGCCTCGACACCAAGGCGATTATCGACGGAGTGGGTCTGGACCCTCGCATCGGCACCTTCTACAACAACCCTTCCTTCGGATACGGCGGCTACTGTCTGCCGAAAGATACCAAGCAGCTGCTCGCCAACTATGCCGATGTGCCTGAGAACCTGATTCAGGCGATTGTGGAGAGCAACCGCACCCGCAAGGATTTCATCGCCGACCGCGTGCTGAACATGGCTGGCTACTACGATTATGCCAACCAGAACAACTTCAGCGAGGAGGAAGAGAAGCCTTGCACCATCGGCGTATACCGCCTCACGATGAAGAGCAACAGCGACAACTTCCGCCAGAGCAGCATACAGGGTGTGATGAAGCGCATCAAGGCAAAGGGCGCGCAGGTCATCATCTACGAACCTACGCTGAAAGACGGAACCACCTTCTTCGGAAGCCGCATCGTAAACAACCTGGATGCCTTCAAGCAGCAGAGCCAGGCCATCATCGCCAACCGGTATGACAAGTGTCTGGATGATGTGGAAGAGAAGGTTTACACCCGCGATATTTTCAGAAGAGACTGATCTGAACTGAAAGTTAATAGTTAAAAGTTAACAGTTAAAAGCGGAAGACGGAATATAGGAAACAATAATATTTATAATAAAGAGAAAAATAAGAAATGGCAAAATTAGTAATCAATTCCTACGAGGAATTTGCATCTCACCTCGGTGAGAAGTTAGGAGAATCAGACTGGTTGCAGATTGACCAGGACCGTATCAACAAGTTCGCAGACGCTACACTCGACCCACAGTGGATCCACGTAGACGTAGAGCGCGCCAAGGTAGAGAGCCCTTACCACAGCACCATTGCTCACGGTTACCTCACCCTCTCTGTACTCCCATACCTCTGGCAGCAGATTATCGAGGTAAACAACCTCAAGATGCTCGTAAACTACGGCATGGACAAGATGAAGTTCGGTCAGCCAGTCATCACCGGTTCACGCGTGCGCCTGGTAGCCACTCTCCACGACATCCAGAACATCCGTGGCATCTGCAAGACCAGCATCAAGTTTGACATCGAAATAGAAGGTCAGCGCAAGCCAGCCCTCTCAGGCATCGCTTCTTTCCTCTACTATTTCAACAACTAAAAGATGGCAGCAGGTAAATGGATTGGTGGTGTGCTCGGTTTCATCACAGCCGGTCCGCTGGGAGCCCTGGCAGGCTATGCCCTCGGTTCCCTCTTTGAGCACGGACTGGATGCGGTAAACCGCGACGGCGACCACCATTACAACAACGCCTACGATGCCTACAGCGGCCAGCAGCACAACGGCCGCCAGGGCTACGGCAACCAGGGCTACAGCCGCCAGCAGAGCTATGAGGGAGAGCGAAACTCCTTCATGTTCTCGCTGCTGGTGCTCAGCTCCTACATCATCAATGCAGATGGCAAGATCATGCATTCCGAGATGGAGATGGTGCGCCGCTTCCTGCGTCAGAATTTCGGCGAGGCAGCCAAGCAGCAGGGCGAGGAAATCCTCCTCAAACTCTTCGAACAGCAGAAGCAGATGGGCATGCAGCAGTACCGTTCGGTGATACAGGACAGCTGTCATCAGATACGTGCCAACATGATGTATGAACAGCGCCTGCAGTTGCTCAATTTCCTCGTCATGATAGCCCAGGCCGATGGAGTTGTGAATTCTCAGGAGATTCAGGCACTCAAGGAGATGGCCATCCACATGGGGCTTTCTGCCGAGGATGTAGACCAGATGCTGAACCTGGAGAGCGGGGCTTCTTCAGCAGGTAGTCTGGATGATGCCTACCGTGTTCTGGGTATCAGTCCTGACGCCTCAAACGATGAGGTGAAGGCCGCATACCGCAAGATGGCGCTCAAGCATCACCCTGACAAGGTAGCAGCCCTAGGCGAAGATGTGCGCCGTGCAGCCGAGAAGAAATTCCAGGAAATCAACGACGCCAAAGACCGCATTTACAAGGCTAGAGGACTCTAGGTTCCAGATTAGGATTAAAAGTTCCAGATTAGGATTAAAGGAGTTAAGGCAGATTGTCCTAGCTGCCTGAAAACGAAAAAAATAAAGGCTCGCCAAGCAATTTTGGCGAGCCTTTATTGTATCTTATCGTATCTTTATCAGAAGATTATCATCCGAAAAGAGCGGAGAGAGGAGGAAGATTATTCCTCACCCTCAGTCTTTCTTCTGCGGATAGCGCGCTTGCGCTTTGGCTTCTCCTCTGTCTTAGGAGCCTCAATCTTAACACCAGCCAATTCTGGGTCGATGAGGATACGGCCGCAATACTCACAAGGAATAATCTTCTTGTGCATCTTGATATCGAGCTGGCGCTGAGGTGGAATCTTGTTGAAGCAACCGCCACATGCATCACGCTGCACGTAAACGATACCCAAACCGTTGCGGGCACCATTACGGATGCGCTTGAAGCTCTGGAGCAAACGTGGCTCAATCTTCTTCTCGAGTTCGAATGCCTTCTCCTTCAAATTCTCCTCTTCCTCACGGGTTTCAGCCATGATTGACTCAAGCTCAGAACGCTTCATTACCAGACCCTTCTCGCGGTCTGCCTTCTGGTCCTCAGCCTTGTGAAGGTCGTACAGGCGCTCGTTGATAGTCTGCTGCGCCTCGCGGATTTTCTTGCTGCAAAGTTCGATTTCCAGCTCCTGGAACTCGATTTCCTTGCTCAAAGTATCATACTCGCGGTTGTTACTAACCATTTCGAGCTGCTTCTTATAACGCTCCACGCTAGCCTGAGCCTCCTCAATCTCGTGCTGCTTCTGATCGATGGCGCGGTCAAACTGCTCAATATCGGTCTGGATTTTCTCGATACGGGTGGTAAGACCAGCAATATCGTCTTCCAAATCCTGAACTTCGAGAGGCAACTCACCTCTCAACGCACGCTTTTCATCAATTGCAGACAAGGTGGTCTGAAGCTGATAGAGAGCCTTCAACTTCTCTTCCACTGTCAAATCTGTAGGATCTTTCTTTGCCATAACTTTATTTTTTTAATGTTGAATGTTAAATGTTGAATGTTGAATGAGGCTTGCGCCCTTCCAACCTATAAATACAATATCGGATTCGTATTTATCTCCGAGATGCAGCATTTGGCATCAGGGAAATTCTCCTGGATGATGCTGCGGAAGATTTCGCCCGTAAACTGCTCACTCTGATAGTGGCCGATGACGCAAATCTGAATCTCCTGCTCGTGGCCGAAATACTCGTGATAGCTCATCTCGCCCGTGATGAAGGCATCGGCACCAGCCTTGATGGCTGCGTCGAGCAAGAAAGCACCTGCTCCACCGCAGAGCGCCACCTTCCTGATAGGACGGCGAAGCAACTGGTTGCACTGCACGCACTCTACGCCAAACCGCTCCTTGAGCATCAGCACCAAGTCGTCGGCTGCCAGGTCCTCAGCCACCTCTCCGATGACGCCCTCGCCGCCCTTCACGCCGTCCACTTCCTTCTCGCCTGCAAAGAACTGCACGTTCTCCAGTCCCAGTTTCTCGGCAATCTTGAAGTTCACGCCGCCCGCAGCCGCATCCATGTTGGTATGCATCGCCACGATGGTAATATCATTCTTAATCGCCTTGCGCACGGTACGCTGCACGTAGTTCTCGTCCGAGATTCTCGCCAGTTTGCGGAATATCAACGGATGATGGCTCACGATGAGGTTACAGCCCTTCTGGATGGCCTCGTCTACCACAGCTTCAGTAACGTCAAGACACAACAATGCCCCTGACATTTCTACCGCCTCTGTCAATCCAACTTGCAGGCCGGCATTATCATATCCTTCCTGCAAGGGCAGAGGCGCGTAATGTTCAAGGGCATCAACTACCTGTTTTATTTTCACGCTCCTATTCAATATTTTATTTTTAGACTGCAAAGTTACTCATTTTTCCCCGATTTTATCTCCATACAGCCCTCCGTTTAATTTTTTTTAATATAAAGTTTCGCTTTTGCGCAAAATATTTCACAAAAACAGCCGATAGTTGTAGATTTTTTATTAATTTTGCAAGCATACTTCATAAAAGCAGAACGGAGCCCGTCCCCAAGGAAAGGTTCCCGATGAAGAACAGAGTATAATAAATTGGTTTAGAACATCGTATCATAAAAATAGTATAGCTTATGCATCAATCTACATTACCCTGCGATTTCGCACTCCCTGCCGAATGGGAGCCACAGAGCGCCATCATGCTCACCTGGCCACATGCCGGCACCGACTGGAAGCCGTATCTGCCTGAAATTACAGATACTTATCTCGAACTGGCAGATATCATCACGCGCTACGAGCAGCTGCTTGTGGCTACACCCGATGTGCCTGCCACCCGATACCAGCTCAAGAAAAAGCTCTCTGCCGAACAGATGAGCCGCGTGCTGCTCTACGAGGTAGAAAGCAATGATACCTGGGTGCGCGACCACGGACCCCTCACCATGGTGCTGCGCAAAAAACAGAACACCTGGATGGTGCCTTACCGCATACTCGACTTCAAGTTCAACGGCTGGGGCGAAAAGTTCAGATGGGAGAAGGATAATGCCATCACCCTGCAACTATACTATCAGGCAGCCTTCAATGCCGATATAGAGAACCACCAGGGCTTCGTGCTCGAAGGAGGCAGCATCGAGAGTGACGGAAAGGGTACACTCTTCACCACCTCTCAGTGCCTGCTGGCGCCTCACCGCAACCAGCCGCTCGACCACGACAGCATCGACCATCTGCTGCAGACATTCTTCCAGCTCAAGAGAGTCGTCTGGCTGGATCACGGCAATCTGATTGGCGATGATACCGACGGGCACATCGACACCATCGTGAGAGTGGCTCCACACGACACCTTATTATATGTAGGCTGCGATAATCCGGAAGATGAGCAGTATGAAGACTTCCAGGCGCTGGAAAAGCAGCTCAAGGGCCTCTTCACCTGGGAGGGATACCCTTACCGCTTGCTCAAACTGCCGATGCCCGACCCTATCTATGATGAGGGCGACTGCCTCACCACCAACCCGGAGAGCGAGGGAGACCGACTGCCTGCCACCTACGCCAACTTCCTGATACTCAACAAGGCTGTGATTTATCCAACCTATAATCAGCCGGAAAAGGACGAGGAGGCACGCAAGCAGATTCAGCTCGCCTTCCCCGACCGCGAAATCATCGGTGTAGATTCGCAGACCATCATCCGCCAGCACGGCAGCATCCACTGTATCACCATGCAGTTGCCTGAGGGAGCCCTCAGAGACTCAACATTCAACATTCAACACTCAACATTCAACACTCAACATTAAACTATGAACGTCGGTTTATTACAACTTCATAATACGGCAGATATCGCCAACAACAAGCAGCGCCTGGCAGAAGGCATCATCGACCTCGCCCATCGCGGCGCAGAGCTCATCGTGCTCCAGGAGCTTCATAACTCCCTCTATTTCTGTCAGGTAGAGGATGTCGACCTCTTCGACCTCGCAGAGCCTATTCCGGGCCCTTCGACCGATTTCTACGGCAAGCTTGCCAAGGATCTCGGCGTCGTCATCGTCACCTCCCTCTTCGAGCGCCGCGCTCCGGGTCTCTACCACAATACGGCGGTAGTGATGGAGAAGGATGGAAGCATAGCCGGAAAATACCGCAAGATGCACATCCCCGACGATCCTGCCTACTACGAGAAGTTCTATTTCACTCCGGGCGACCTCGGTTTCCACCCTATCCAGACCTCTGTAGGCAAGCTCGGCGTGCTGGTTTGCTGGGACCAGTGGTATCCCGAAGCAGCCCGTCTGATGGCGCTGCAGGGAGCCGAAATGCTCATCTATCCTACCGCCATCGGCTATGCTACCTATGATACCGAGGAGGAGCAGCAGCGCCAGCGCGAGGCGTGGACTACCGTGATGCGAGGCCATGCCGTAGCCAACGGATTGCCGGTCATCGCCGTAAACCGCGTAGGTTTCGAGCCTGATCCTAGCGGTCAGACCGAGGGCATCCAGTTCTGGGGCAGCAGTTTCGTAGCCGGTCCTCAGGGCGAGCTCTACTACCGTGCCAGCGATCAGGAAGAAGAGAGCCTGGTGGTAGATATCGACCTGAAGCACAGCGAGAATGTGCGCCGCTGGTGGCCATTCCTCCGCGACCGCCGCATCGAGAACTACGGGGATATTACCAGGCGATTTATCGATTAACCCATTTTTGCCGGAAATTCCGAGAGAATATCGGGATTCCGGCATACATATATATATAAGGTATAGATTTTCAGGATAAATGGAGAATTTGGAAGTGATGGTGATACTTTTCATCATCGTGATTTTAGGTTACGTCGCCTGCAAGTTGGGATATATGGGCGACAAGTTTGACAAGAAGCTATCCAGCATGGTGGTAGATATCACCTGTCCCCTGCTGGTGCTCTCGTCAGTAATGGGCGATGAGTTGCCCGACCGCACGCTCATCCTTCCCCTTCTGGGCGTAGGTTTCCTTACCTACATCCTTTTGCTGGTATTCGGTTTCTGGGTGCCGCGTCTCATCAC
This sequence comes from Segatella copri, assembly GCA_021635485.1. Classification (GTDB taxonomy): domain Bacteria; phylum Bacteroidota; class Bacteroidia; order Bacteroidales; family Bacteroidaceae; genus Prevotella; species Prevotella copri_P. The sequence continues at coordinate 62,152 of JAJWOH010000005.1, forward strand.
GCGCAATCATGATGACCAGGGCATGATAGGTTTTGCGCTGATGTTTGCCAACGTAGGTTTCATCGGCTACCCTATCGTTTCGAGCATATTCGGCCCGAAGGCGATTTTTTATGCAGCCCTGCTCAACATGCCGAACACCTTTTTTATTTTTACGGCAGGTGTCATGCTCATCAAGGGTGAGTACAGCGTGAAGCAGTTCAATCCTAAGGTACTGTTCTCTCCGGCTCTTCTTGCCGCCTTCGTAGCCGCCCTCCTGGTAGCCTTCGGGGTACATACACCTGATATCATTGCGCGTCCGGTCACGATGGTGGGCAATGTCACGGTACCGGCGGCTCTGATGATTATCGGTTCCTCGATGGCAAAGTTGCCGGTGAAGGAGATTATCGGCAGTCCGAAGGTATATGTTTCCTCTTTTCTGCGCCTTTGCGTAGTACCGCTGAGCATCTATTTCCTGTTCAAGGTATGTGGCGTAAGCGATTTGGTCAACAACATCAATACGGTGGTTATAGCGATGCCAGTAGCGAGTTTCGGCACGATGTTTTGTCTGAAATACGGCCGCAATCCTTCGCTCATCACCGAGATGACGTTCATCACCACGGTTGGCAGCATCATCACCATTCCGCTCATCACCCTCCTCTTTTCGTAACGCAGAATTTCTTGCCATTCTTGATGTATATACCCTTCTTCATCGCCCCAGTAATGCGGCGGCCGCTCAGGTCATAAATGGCAGCATTTCCGGTCTCCTGATCCGATGTTACAGAATGGATGCCGGTAGACTCCAGGTTACGATAAGTCCTTACCTCGAGTTCATAAACCGGTTCAAGACCTCTTACGCTGTTCACGCTTCCAGCACCAAATACGATGTTTTCAGCCAATTTACCATCCATTAGTGCATAATACTTTGATACGCCTTCATCCACCGTCAGAGAATAGTAATAAGTAGAGCCGATGACCGGTTTGCCATTATAGAAAATGCTGGAAGGATTATACCGGCTTCCTGCTTCCTCGAATGTTGCACCTTCTCCTATTTTGGTTCTCACCTCAAATGTGCGAGGTTCGTATCCGGTTGCCGGCAGACGCATTCTCCCGAAGTCCTGGTCATACAGTTCCATATACTCCTCCGAGCCATTTCTCTTAGCCACAACAGCCAGATAATCACCCGGTTCCGCATCTACACTACTCAGAACAGTAAAAGCCAATTTAGGATAGATATAGCCCCGTCCAAAGTCTTTAACAATCTTGGTGCTGGATGATACAATCTCCCGAATCTCGCCCTTGGCATTCATCAGAGCCATGGCAAGTACTCCGTCAAAGTTCTGTTTTCCTTCATTTTTGATTGGTACTGAAAAGACGATACATTTCTGTCCCTTCTTCACATCAGTAACATTCATATTCATTTCCTGAAGATAGTCAGTCATCTTCGTGAATCTCATATCAGAGATTTTTTCCTTTCCGTCAGATGGCTCCATGCCGAATACTGCCATCTGGCCAACATTATACCGACTGGCAACTGGCTTTCCTTCTTCGTTTTGCGGATTGAGGGCTCCTATATGGTAGAAACCGTTGCAAAGACCGCCCCAGCCCCAGTTTACGCTGAAGCTATCGTCCTTGTAACCATCTATCACGAAGGCATGACCGCCACCAATAGAGTCGAATGCAGCATAGAGCACAGGACGGTTGGCATCTATCTCCCCGCGCAACTTTTCGTTCCATTCCTCTGCGCTCCCTGCTTCTATTGACATCTGATGCGAAATCTTGCTGTAGCCGAAATACTTCTGCATGGCAGCCACCAGATCGCTTATATACGAACCGCTACCGTCTTCAGTATACTGCATATCCACAGCCACACCGAGGTCTGACATGAGCCTTGCCACGCCGTCGAAGTCAGCAGCGTTGGTTCCGTCATATCGCACAGGCATGTTTGCCCAATCATATTCGTGCTCGAATTGGGCAGTCAGGGTCTTGCCGTCCCATTTATAGGAATGGCTTCCGGTACCCTTGGCAGGATAACCGTGATACTGCATCACGATGGCACCAGCCGTAGCCGCACAGCCAACCGGATATTTGTTTGGCGTGTACTTGTTGAATGGAGCCATCTGGTCCCATTTCGCGGTATTGAGCAGCTTTTCGCCGCTGAAACCGGTTCTTGTGGCAGTTTGGTTCGCCTGATTGCTGTTAGCCAGCGCTGCTATCTGCCGTTCATAACTCTTGAGCAGGTCCTTCAGTCCGTCGGGCAGATTTCCTGCATCAAATGTTCCTGTTGAGGTATACCCCAAAACTGGCGCTACTGCGTCGTCACCTGCAATAATGACGAATCCGTCTGCGTCATTGTTGAAAACATAATAAGCATCAGAGCGCGATGCGGTATTAGCCGTGCGGCTCTTGGCTCTAGCTTTCTGCGGCATCTGTTTTCCCCAGAAGCTGTAAGCCTGCTGCTGTGCCTGCCATTGAGTTATCCGCTTAGCCTCCGAAGGAGAATATGCCAGCAGCAGCAACAATGCCAATATGTTTTTAAAGTGTAATTTTCGTTTCATTAGTTCTTGTTGTTTAATAATTTTCTATATACCTATTATAGTTTTTTAGATATTTTATCCTTTTCTAAAGTTCATGCAACGAAAGTTTTCTTCTAATTGCCGAAAGTAGTTTATCCTTTTGCAAAGATAGGGAAAATATTAATACCCAGCAAGTTTTTTTGCTTTTTTTTCATCGCATCCCCTATTTTTTTTACGCATTGCCCCCTTTTTTACGCATTAAGCGAAAAAATCCCCTGATGCCACAGAAAGCACCAGGGGATTCTTATCTTTTAATTGTAATATTCAACATTCAACACTCAACACTGAACACTTAACACTCAACATTCAACACTCAACATTCAACATTACCCATTACTTCGCGCTAATTTTCTTGCCATTCTTGATGTATACGCCCTTCTTCATAGCCTCAGTAATGCGGCGGCCGTTCAGGTCGTAAATGGCAGCATTGCCTGTTTCCTTATCCAATGTTACAGAATGGATGCCGGTAGGCTCCAAATCCTCTACCACATTATCAAAGTATTTAATCCAGTTCTTGGTATACTGATGAGCATCATACTTCGCCTTGCTGCCCGGATAGAGATGCAGCGTGCGGTATAAACTTGTGCTCTTGCTAGCAAATACACACCAGCTTATCCAGTAAGGAGCCTCTTTATGACGCATATATACATCCGTCAGTTTGAAGCAGGCATTGAATG
>JAJWOH010000084.1:0-13566 GCA_021635485.1 Segatella copri
TAATTAATAATTATTTTGCTGCCGCCAATTCAGCGATGCACTTCTTCAAACTGTCAGTCCAGTATGGCACCTTGAATCCGAAAGTCTGCTTCAGCTTACTCTTGTCAAGTACAGAGAAGTGAGGACGCTTCACTGGGCTTGGGAACTCCTCGCTGTAGCAAGGCTGTATATCGCAAGTATTTCCGCTCAGTTCGCAGATAATCTTAGCGAAATCAAACCAAGAGCAGACACCCTCATTAGAGAAGTGGTAGATGCCCGTCTTATCCAACTGGTCAGTTTCGATGATATGTGAGATGACAGCAGCCAGGTCGCCAGCGTAAGTTGGAGTACCCACCTGGTCGAAGACCACCTTCAGGGTGTCGTGGCTTGCCGTGAGACTCTGCATGGTTTTCACGAAGTTCTTACCCCACTGCGAGTAGAGCCATGCTGTACGGATGATGATATGCTTGCATCCAGTAGCTTCAATACTCTTTTCGCCTGCAAGTTTCGTTTTACCATATACCCCCAAAGGATTCGTTTCCCAATCTTCACGGCAAGGTATATTCTTATCGCCCTGAAAAACATAGTCGGTAGATACATGAATCAAAGTACCATCTACCTCCTTCATAGCCTGTGCCAAATTTCCCGCAGCAGTATTGTTGAGCAGATTAGCCAGATCGTAATCTGTTTCAGCCTTATCTACGTTGGTATAAGCAGCGCAGTTAACAATTACCTGAATATCATTCTCCCTCACCTTTTCTCGGATAGCGTCAAGATTGGTGATATCCAGTTTTTCATAGCCTTCAGCCACATCGGTGAAGACAAACTTGTGATTGCTTTTTTGGGCACAGATTTGCATTTCATGTCCCAATTGACCATTAGCGCCTGTTACTAATATATTCATTGTTTTAATATTTTATTCAATATAATATTTTAAAGTCTACTTACCATTTCCCTCTACACATGAAGAAAACTGATATTTTCTTTCGAAATCTATTTCCCACTACCTATATATATAAATCCATTCATCTATATATAAATATGTGGCAAAGGTAAAAAAATAATTTGAGTTGACCAAAGAAAAGAGAAGAAACTAACATATATTAAACAAAGACCGCCATACTTTTTCACAAAAGCATGGCGGTTTTCCCTAAAACATAATAGATAAGCTTTGCCTTTAAGGGCAAACTTGAATCATCAAGTAGCCTAGTCTATTACCAATCCTTTTTTCCCTAATATAAACTAAACCTGTTTTCCTATTTAAATCAACATACTAAATCAACAAAAGGAATTTTCTTTATCATTAAATACTTTTAGAAGACTTGAAGTGGTAATTAAACCATTAAAACTACTGTTTTCTGATTTCGTTTGCAAAGTTATATCATTTTTTTCAAAGTTGTATACCTAAGTAGCATTTTGGTAAAAAATCAGCCTACCAAAGAAACAGATAACTCATTAAGAATCAGACGCTTTAATATATTAACTATTTTTATCTAAAGTAAATGGCATTATATGAAAGGAAATTTGTATCTTTGCACCACAAAACGGACAAAAGGACGAAAATAACATTTAAAAGACAATTTTATTATAATTATAAAGAAGCATTAAAGATGAAACTACTTATATATTTACTTCTTTTGCTTACTATGCCATTGGCTGCTCAAGGCAAAACGGACGAGAAGACTTTATTGGATCGTATTGACAAGATGATTGAAAACGACCAATATTATCAGGGAATCAAGGAAAAGGAATTGAAACATCTGAAGCGGCAAGCTTATGAAGCTGAAGACAACCAAACCCGACTACTGTTTCTTGACAGCATATATCATGCCTATAGCGCTTACCGCTACGATTCAGCATACGCATATATGAAACAGGGGCTTGAATTGGCAGAAAAATGTCATAACACCTATTATATCTTACGCAACCAGATAAACCAGGCGTCAATACTTTCGGTAAGGGGTTTTTATAGCAAAGCAGAAAACATACTCAAATCTCTCAATCCTGATGAGATGCCATACCAGTTGAAGCTATACTATTACTTCACATACGCCTGGCTCTACAGCTATTGGGAATCATACTCCAAGAACTCAGATTACGCCGAAGAATTCCGTGCCCAGAAGAAACATTATATGACCCTTCTGATACAGAGTTTCAACGAAAACAATAAGCATAACGTCTTCTATCAGTATCTCATGGGCGAATACGCCTATCTCCACAACCCTACCAGCAAGGAATCGCTCAACTATTATCTGAAGGCACTGAAGATGTCGCCAGCCAAATCCCGTATCCATGCCATGTCAGCTTATGGTATAGCCAGATATTACAAAAAAACCGGCAAATTCGACCTTTACGAGGAATTTCTCGTAGAGGCATCCGTGAGCGATGGATTGTGCCAACTCAAAGAAACTGTTGCGCTTCAAAAGCTAGCCTACTACCTCTTTAAAAAGGATGCAAGCAACAGTAAGAGAGCTGCCAAATATATCCAGCACACGATGGAAGATGCACAGTTCTTCAACAACCAATTGCGCATGATAGAGATATCCAACATCCTTCCAGTCATCGCTTCAGCCAACCAGCAGGCTGCCGAGCGCTCTCGTACCCGCTTTCTTTGGGGGTTCATTGGTGTAAGCGTAGCACTGGTCATCATCCTCATTCTCTCCTTAGTCAACAACCGACAGAAGAACAGGCTGAAGAAAAACAAGGCTGAGATTGAAGAACAGAACGAGAAGCAGAAAGAGATGAATGCACAGCTCACCGAACTGAACCAGCAGCTGATAGAGACCAATATCAAGCGAGAGACCTACATGCGCCTCTTTATGGACATCAGTGCGGCTTATATCAGCAAGTTATCAGATTATCGCAAACTGGTAAGCCGTAAGATCAAGGCAAACCAGACCGCCGATTTGCTGAAGAGTCTCAACACCCATAAATTGGAAGAAGAGGAATCACAGATGTTCTACAACCGGTTCGACAAGGCATTCATGGAGTTGTATCCGGGTTTCGTTACTGAGTTGAACAAGCTCCTGCTGCCAGAATGTCAAATGGAAGTTCCTACTACGCACGACCTGACTACTGAGATTCGCATCTTTGCCCTGATGCGACTGGGTGTAACCGACAGCCAGGAGATTGCCACCCTGCTGCATTACTCCACCCAGACCATCTATAACTACAAGTCTGGAATGCGAGCAAAAGCGATTAATCGAGATACATTCGAATCAGATATCAATCAGCTTTGCCACATCATTAATAGTTAATAGTTTATAGCATAAACCGCTTTGACAATCTTGCTCAACAGCGCAGCCTCTATAAACTATTAACTATTAACTGTAAACTATTAACTAGCTTCTGTGTATCACGGTTCCGTTAGCCTGATGCGTAGCAAGAACCAGGACCTCAGCTATTTGCACGTGTTCTGGGGCACTTGCAGCATAGAAGGCTACATCAGCTATATCATCGCCATTTAGAGGCTCTATGCCGCGGTAAACGTTGTCTGCGCGGTTCTGGTCACCATGGAAACGGATGTTAGAGAAGTTGGTTTCCACCAAGCCCGGTTTTACATTGGTAACACGCACTTTCGTATGTGCCACATCTATGCGCAATCCGTCAGTAATAGCCTTTACTGCCGCTTTGGTAGCACAATATACATTACCTCCCGCATAAGCAGCATCACCCGCTACACTACCTATATTGATTACATGACCATGATTACGTTCTACCATACCAGGTACAATCAGGCGCGTCATGGTTAAGAGTCCCTTGATATTGGTATCAATCATCTGGTCCCAATCTTCAAAATCGCCCTCATATTCAGGTTCCAATCCACGTGCGAGTCCCGCATTATTGATAAGCACATCCACATTGCGCCACTCCTCAGGGATGTAATCCACCGCTTTCTTGGCAGCTTCACGGTTACGCACATCGAAAGCCAAGGCAAGCACCTCAACGCCCTCAGCCTCGAGTTCTTTCTTCAGAATTTCCAACTTTCCCGTGTTTCTACCTGTAAGAATCAGGTTATAGCCGCCACGGGCAAAACGACGTGCACAACCTTCGCCAATACCGCTTGTTGCGCCTGTAATAAGAGCAATTTTATTCATATTCTTTGATACTTTGAATTATACTTAGAACTTTTGATACTTTGAACTTTATGATTAGCGAAGCAATTGAATTCTTCACTCTTCACTTAAAGAATAAGGACTCTGACCTCAGCATTCGCCATTTTCTCTATCTGGTTCATCGGACGTTTATAATAAACACTCTGGATAGCCTTGTTGATGATGCCATGCCCCACAGCAAGAACAGTCTGGTCAGGATAAGTAACCTTGAGCCAGGTAAGGAAATTCTGGGCTCTTGATTTCATCTTTTCCAGCGTCTCTATGTTGTCCGGCCAATCCTTTGGATCCTTCGGCAGGTCAGGGATGAATTTACCCGTAAAATCGCCCCAATCACGTTCTCTGAGCAAGGGAGTGGTGACAACGGGATGCGAGCCGGCGATAATTTCACAGGTCTGTATACTGCGATAGAGATCGCTCGATACGAAAACATCGATAGGTGTACCCGCCATTTTCCTGGCCACTTCCTCAGCCTGCTCAATACCTTTCATATTGAGTTTTCCCGGTGTTTGTCCCTGCATAATTTGCGCCTTGTTATCCACCGTTTCACCATGGCGCACCAAATATAATTTTGTCATTGTCTTTACTTTTTCCGTCTATATCAAAAATGAGTTTTTACTTTTCCTAAGTCTATACTCCAGACATAGTTTTTACTTTCACTAAGTCTCTTTCCAAGACATTATGATTCTGATTTTGCTTACAAAATTACGGCTTTCTATCGAGACCAACAAATAATTTGCGTTAAATATAGCAATAATTAGCGTTAAATATAGCAATAATTTAAGTTTATATAAAAAACTTCTTGCTAGTTTCGGATTTCTTTCGTAACTTTGCCCCGAAATAACAAAATCAGTTTTAGTATGAAGGTAATACACAGTTCAATATTCCGCGCAGTATGCGCCATCATCGTAGGAGTCCTGCTCATCCAATATCGTGAGCAGACTGTCACCTGGATAACCATCGCCATCGGTGTTTTGTTTTTCCTTTCAGGTGTCATCTCCCTTGCCAGTTATTGGGCAGCCAAGCGCAATGCAGAGAAGATGCAGGGCCAGATTCTGTCTGATTCCAATGGTAAGCCTATCATGGGCATGATGCCTAAATTCCCGCTTGTGAGCGTAGGCAGTCTTATCCTGGGATTGCTGCTTGCCCTGATGCCTCAGGTATTTATCGCCTGGCTGATGTTCATCCTGGCATTCATCCTGATTTTGGGCGCTCTGACCCAGTTTGTCAACCTGGCTTCAGCAGCTAAGATGGGACGCGTAGGCATTCTCTTCTGGCTCTTCCCTTCAGCCCTTCTTCTGCTGGGTCTGCTCGCCATCATCAAGCCTTCAGCCATCGCCTCAGCCCCTCTTTTCATCATCGGTTGGGGTATGCTCATCTATGGTGTAGTAGAGCTTCTCAACGCCTTTAAAGTCTCCAACAACAAGAGAATCTGGCTGAAGAACCAGCAGCAGAAACAGGATTCAAAGGAAATTTATGTGGATGTAGAGGAAGTGAAGAACGAAGAGTAAAACAACGAAATCATTATATCATCATATATGAATAAAATTAAGTCTCTCTTTGCCTGGTTATGGCAAAAGTTTCGCGTATTCTGTACCTGGTACAAAGGATTGTATCAGGGCAGAGCGTGGTATACCAAGACCCTCGTAGCCTTGGCAAGTTGTATAGTCGCCTTCATCTTGTATCTGGGCGCAGTAGATATCAACTTCTTATGGCTCTTCGGCAAGTCACCTGGCTATTTCTCAGGCATCCTGGACCCACAGACCTCAGAGGCCTCTGAAATCTATTCGGCTGATGGAAAACTCATCGGCAAGTATTTCAACGAAAATCGTACTCCGGTAGAATATGATGAGGTAACACCTGATTTCTTCAAGGCACTGGTAGATACCGAGGATGAACGATTCTACAAGCATATCGGTATCGACCCTATCGGTGTGTTTGCTGCTGCCAAGGATGCACTCCTTCATCATAACGGGCGCGGTGCTTCTACCATCACACAGCAGCTGGCGAAGAACATGTTCCGTGTACGTTCGCAATATTCTACCGGTTTGCTGGGCAAGATTCCTGTACTCCGCCTGCTCATTATCAAGAGCAAGGAGTGGATCATCGCGGTTAAACTCGAAACGGTGTTCAGCAAGAAGGAAATCATCACCATGTATGCTAATACGGTAGATTTCGGTAGCAATTCCTATGGTATCAAAACCGCTGCGAAGACCTACTTCAACACCACCCCTAAGGAGTTGACCACCGGTCAGGCTGCCGTGCTCGTGGGCATGCTCAAAGCTACCACCTACTACAACCCACGCACCAACCCGGAGAACAGTCTTGCACGCCGCAACACCGTATTATATAATATGGTGACACATGGCGATCTCTCAAAAGACAGATACAATGAACTGAAAGATGAGCCTATCAAGCTCGATTTCAAGGTAGAAGAAAACTACGACGGACAGGCTAAATACTTCCGTGAGGCAGTAGCCAACTACCTGAAAGACTGGTGTAAAGACGAAGGTTACGACCTCTATACCAGCGGTTTGAAGATTTATACCACCATCGATACCCGCATGCAGAAGTATGCAGAAGATGCAGCCCGCAAGCAGATGAAACAGGTACAGCAGAACTTCAACAACCACTGGAGCATCCGCCGTACCCAGGCAGGCAAAGGCAACTGGATGGGTCAGGATCCTTGGCAGGATGAGAACCACAACGTGATACCAAACTTCATCCAGGGCATCGCCGAGCGCCAGCCATTCTACCAGGCATTGATAGCCCGCTTCCCTAACAATCCCGACTCAGTAAACTATTACTATAAGGAGTGGGTTCACCCGGTTAAGGTATTCGATTATGACAAGGGCAGCATCACGATGAACATGACATCAGAAGACTCCATCAAGTATATGACCACCTTCATGCACTGCGCCTTTGTAGCCATGGAGCCACAGACCGGAGCAGTAAAGGCATGGGTGGGCGATATCGACTTCGACCACTGGAAGTATGACAAGGTTACAGCCGAGCGCCAGCCTGGTTCTACCTTCAAGCTCTTTGTTTATACCGAGGCAATGAATCAGGGTTTAACCCCTTGTGACAAGCGTCGCGACGAATATATCTCTATGGAGGTATACGATAAGAAGAAGCACGAGATGACCACCTGGCGTCCATCCAATGCCAACGGTTCGTTCTCGGGCGACAGCATCCCATTGAAGAGTGCCTTTGCCAAGAGTATCAACTCTGTGGCTGTAAGATTAGGACAGGAGATGGGCATCAAGCGCATCATCGAGACAGCTAAGAAGATGGGTATCAACAGTCCGCTGGATGACACCCCTTCTCTCGCCCTCGGTTCCAGCGATGTCAACCTCCTGGAGATGGCATGCGCCTACAGCACCATTGCCAACAATGGCAAGCACCACGATCCGGTATTGGTTACCAAGATTGTAGACCACGACGGTAAGGTGGTTTACGAGGGCCCTACCGATTCCGAGCAGGTGATACCTTATAAGAGTGCCTTCCTCATGCAGCAGCTCTTACAGGGCGGTATGAAGGAGCCGGGAGGTACATCCCAGAGTCTCTGGGGCTATGTAGGCAACTACCGTGATACTGAGTTCGGTGGCAAGACAGGTACCACCAATAACCACTCCGATGCCTGGTTCATGTGTGTGAGCCCTAAGCTCGTAGTTGGTGCCTGGGTAGGAGGCGAATACCGCTGTCTCCACTTCCGCACCGGAGCATTGGGTCAGGGTTCGAGAACCGCTCTTCCTGTGTGCGGTTACTTCCTCCAAAGTGTCTTTGGCGACCCAGCCTTCCAGCAGTATCACGGCAAGTTTGACAAGCCACAGGACAGCGATATCACCCGCGATATGTACATCTGTGCAAGCTATGCACCAAAGCCAAAGGTAGATACCACCAAGGTAGACAGTACCGCCTTCCAGGAAGAGATCGTTCTCGATGACGAAGGCAACCCTATCATCCGCGAGGTTCCTGCCAAGAAGGCGGAAGGCGAATCTGCCAACGGTACAGCCACCACAGAAGAAAAGAAAGAGAAGAAGAAGGCCAAGCCAACGGAGCAGCCTGTCAACTTCGATGATCTTTAAATTTAGTTAATAATTTATAGTTTATAGCGGCTACGCCGTTTAGTAAGAAGGCGATTTAATGTGGCTTATGCTATAAACTATAAATTATAAACTATAAATTAAATACAATGATTGATCTCGACAACCCGGAGTTGCAGAATGCACTCCAAATCATACAGTTTACCCGTCGCTCGCTTTTCCTTACCGGAAAGGCGGGGACGGGTAAATCTACTTTTTTACGTTATATAGCCGCCAATACCAAGAAGAAACATATCATTCTTGCCCCAACAGGCATTGCGGCCATCAACGCCGGAGGAAGCACGCTCCACAGCTTTTTCAAGCTTCCTTTCCACCCGCTGCTGCCCAACGACAGCATGTATTCCGTCCGCAACATCCGCAACACCCTGAAGTATAATTCAGAGAAGATAAAGATTATCCGCGAGGTAGAGCTCATCATCATCGATGAGATCAGTATGGTTCGTGCCGATATCATCGATTTCCTAGACAAGGTATTGCGGGTATATTGCCGCAACATGCGAGAGCCTTTCGGGGGCAAGCAGCTGCTTTTAGTGGGCGATATCTTCCAGCTGGAGCCTGTGGTAAGAGAGGACGACCGCCGTCTGCTCAGTCCCTTCTACCGCAGCAGTTTCTTCTTCGATGCCAAGGTGTTCGAATACTTCAAGCTCGTGAGCATCGAACTCAAGAAGGTATACCGTCAGAGCGATCCCGTTTTCATCAGCATCCTCGACCATATCCGCACGTCTCAGGTGCCCATGCAGGATCTCCAGCGCCTCAACCAGCGCGTGGGAGCCCTGCTCGATGAGAGCGATTCCAAACTTGCCATCACCCTCTCTACACGCCGCGATACGGTAGATTACATCAACGACAGCCAGCTCCAGTGCCTTCCGGGAGAGCCTTGCCTCTTCCGTGGCCACATACAGGGCGAGTTTCCGGAGAGCAGTCTCCCTACCCCTATCGAACTTTACCTCAAGACGGGGGCTCAGGTTATCTTCATCAAGAATGATATCGAGCATCAGTGGGTGAATGGTACGCTGGGCACCATCATCGGTTTTGACGAGGATGAGGATGCCAAGATTTATGTGCGCACCGAGGAAGGCAAGGATGTGATGGTGGAGCCTGCGGCATGGAGCAACATGAGATACCATTTCAATGAGGTTGAGAAGAAGATTGAGGAGGAAGAGATTGGCAGATACGAGCAGTATCCCATCCGTCTGGCTTGGGCGATAACGGTTCATAAGAGCCAGGGCCTCACCTTCAACCAGGTGAAGATTGATTTCACGGGTGGTGTCTTTGCGGGCGGACAGACGTATGTTGCCTTGTCCCGCTGCACCAGTCTCGAGGGCATCAGTCTTCAGGAGCCGTTGCGTCAGAGTGATGTTTTCGTGCGCAATGATGTCAAGCAGTTTGCCCGTCATTACAACGACCAGAGCACCATCAACACTGCGCTTACCCAGAGTAAGGCCGACAAGCAGTATCATGATGCCGTGAAGGCGTTCGACAGGGGCGATATGCAGTCGGCTCTCGACAACTTCTTCCTTGCCATCCACAGTCGTTATGACATCGAGCAGCCGCTTGCCAAGCGTTTCATCCGCAAAAAGCTGAACAGGGTGAACGAGCTTCAGGCAGAGAACGAGCGGTTGCGTGAAGAAATAAGAAAGAAGGATGAAGAGAAGGAGAAGCAGCAGAAGTTCCTCAAGCGCCTTGCCACGGAGTATGTGATTATGGGGAAGGAGTGCGAAAAAGAGGGCATGAAAGAGGCTGCCATCATGAATTACCGCAAGGCCCTCACCCTTTATCCTGAGCACCCGGAGGCGAAAAAAAGGCTTTTAAAGGTAAAAAAGTAAAAGGGTAAAAAGGTAAAAAAGTAATATAGATAAAACAAAAAAAACAGGCAAAATCACTTGCCTGTTTTTTTATTATCTATAAGCTGAAAAGCTCTATTAACTGTAAACTTTCAACTATAAGCTATCATCTAGTACCATTGTACAGCGTTCGAATAACCGCTGCGCTTGTCGTATTTCAGTGCATCTGTAAGGGTGGCTGCGTTACAACGGAAGGTGAAGTTGTAGCTTGTGTATGGAGCAAGAACCACAGAACAACTCATGTTGAAACAGTGGAGATCACGAGCCAGACTGGCGGTGGTCATACTGATTTTGTGGTTGTCAAAATCATAACCCGATGAGAAACTGATGTTCCAGCCATCACTGATTCTTACGTTACCACTCATATTCAATGTCTGGGTAAACTTATATGCATAGCGCATCGTCTTCTCATTGAACTTCTCTCTTCGGGTATCCTCGCGCATCGTTACACCGTAACCGAAGGTCAGCGACCATGGCATCTTGAACGCCATATAACCATCTGAATCCGTTTCAGCCTTGCCGCCCTTCTTGGCAGCCGTCTTACCCTTCTCCAGACTGTCGTCTACGTTGCTCTCGATGTCGGTATCCATACCTTCATCATCGTCGTCATCATTGCGCTTGCTGTTCTTGTCGTCCTCATCATCGCCCCCGCCAAAGAGTTTCTTCAGCTTCTCCGGGTTCAGTGTGAACGAGAAGTTCTGCGACATACCCTGGAATCGTCCGAACCTGCCCTTGCCCCACTCCGTATGGGTACCCACATAAACATTGTTTTGGTCGTCCAGCTCGTAGGCATAAGTGGCAAACACGGCGTTCATGTTGAAGGTATAGTTCTTCCACCACTTCAGTCTGAGGTTAATGTTCATATCGCTCCAAGGGCGAACCTTGGCTGCGGTATTGTAGCTCATGTTGATGTCGAACGCATCGATGATACTGAGTTTCTTATATCCGGTAGAGTCCTTATCGCTCTTCACCTTCATCTCGATGTTGTTGCCCAGGGTGAACGAGATGTTACCGCTCTTACCCTTGCCTGGCGCACCGTAGAGGGCGTTGGCATACTTCGAATAGCTCACCAGCGATACGTTTCCGTCAGCATCGGTCTTCTGGTAAGTGTCCCAGTAGCCGTAACTTGAAGCTCCGAAGTCTGGGGCATAACTGAAGTTAACCGTAGGCGTAAACACGTGGCGCACAGCCTGTATCTTGTCTCCGAAGAGTTTGCGGCTCGGTATGTAGAAACCATAGAGCTTGGTAGAAAGACCTATGCTCATGTTCCAGTTATACACGTTGTTGAAACCGTAGATGGTATCACATTTCTCCGTCTGGCTGGCTTCATCCCATGATCTCTCCACCTTGTTGGTATACATACGGTCGGTGAAATTGAACGATGGGTTCACGTTGAGATACTTGAAGAGCGTGAATGTAGCGCTCACCGGTATCTGATGCTGCCATCCGTTTCTCCAGTCCTTGATGAGGGAACTGTGCATCAGCTTATCCTCTTTGGTATTGATGCTGTTAGAGATGTGTCCCGTATAGCTCATGGCTATCTTCTCGTACCATTTCTCATCGCCCACCATCTTCTTTCTTCTGAACGGATAGAAGCGGGAGATGCTGATGTTGAGGTCGGGCAGCGTCATGGCGATAGATGAATCGCGCATGTTCTGCGAGAGGTTGGCGGTGGAACTGAGCGTCATACCGATGCTTGAGAACGAGGTGCTCCAGTTGACAGATGAGGTTCGCGTACTCTGCGTCATCGTCTGCGGATTGTAGAGCGAATTGAGGTTGTTGCGTTCGTAGCTCGATGTGGCGAAGTTCACACTTGCCGAAAGCGAACTGTATGGGTTTGCCTTGCTGTCCTGGCGGTGGCTCCATTGCAGTTTGAAGCTCTCCTGCTCGGTAAAGTCTGGCATTCCCTTGTCGCCGTTCTTCGTATCCTGGTAACTGAAGAAGAAGGAACCCGAGTATTTGTATCTCTTTCGGTAGTTGCTGGCTGCCGAGAGTCCCCACGATCCTTTGGTATAAATCTCGCCCAGCAGCTTCAGGTCCCATTTATCGTTCATGGCGAAATAATATCCGCCATCTCTGAGATAGAATCCTCGTGCCGTTTCATCGCCGTAGGTTGGCATGATGAAACCGCTGCTGTAGCTCTTGGTGAACGGGAAGAAGCCGTAAGGGATGGCAAGCGGCATAGGCACATCGCACACCACGAGATAGGCTGGTCCGAATACCACATCCTTGCCCGGCCTTACCTTGGCTCGGGAGAGCGAGATGTAGAAGTCGGGATGCGGATCATCACAGGTGGTATACCTTCCGTGCTGCAGATAGATGACTCCCGATGAGTCGCGTTTCGACTTCATACCGGTCAGGAATCCGTCTTCCTGTTCTGTATATACATTATTAATAAGGGCCTTCTTGCTCTTGAAGTTGAATTTGATGGTGTCGGTATCATAGGTATCGCTACCCATCTTGAAGACAGGTTTGCCCTTGATGCCTCCCTCCGCCGTACTGTCGGGAGTACCCATCGCCTTCACGTTGCTCTTGTCCATATCCATGGAGATGCGGTCGGAACTGAGGTCCATATTGGTATACTTCACGTTGGAGTTTCCGTAGAGATATGCCACCTTGTTCTTGGCATCGTATACGAGAGAGTCGTCCGCCTGATAGTTAACCGGTGCGTCTACTCCACCCTGTTTCTTTCTGGCGATACTGTCGAGGCGGATACTGTCATCCACCACTTTATTATGTTTCCATATAGCTTTCTGCAGCGAGTCCATCTGCGTGGTGTCGTCAGCCTGTTTCAGTTTGGACTTTATTTCGTTGCCCAGCGAGTCTACGAACACACTGTCACCCACGCTGTCCACGGTTTCCGTCTTCTCCTTCTTCTTTTTCTTTTTCGAATCGGGCGTACCTGGGTTAGCCACCATCATACACGAGATGGCAGCGAGCAGCAGCATAGCTATCGTCGATTGTTTTCTCATTCAATAAATTAGAATTCTATTCAAACATGCGTTCCCATTGCTGGAAGCGTTTTACTCCTTCCTCACCGAACTTCATGAGACTTTTTTCTGCTTTCTCTATAGTCTTTTCCCGGTCGAGGTGAGTTTTGCTGAAGAATTTATCAGCGTAGCATATCACCTTCTCCTCCATGGTTTCCGGCAGGAAATCCTGCTGTGGCAGGGGCAGGTTCTGTGCTATGATCTGTTCCTTTGTGATGCCTGCACCGGTATGGCGCTCGCACACGCGGGCGTGTCGTTCATATCCTTCCTTGCGCAGGATTTCTGCCCCCAATCGTCCGTGGCAAATGTAAGGCTGCGAGCCGAAACACTGTATGCCTGGGGCATCGGTCATGAAGATGCCGAGGTCGTGGAGCATGGCTGCTTCTTCGATAAACTGGGCATCGAGTTGCAATTCGGGATGATACGAAACAATCTGTAGCGCTTTTCGCGCTACAGATTGGCTATGTGTGATGAGGATATGCCGAAGCTCATTATCCTCAGGATAATACTTATCAATAATTGCTTGATAATTCAT
>JAJWOH010000084.1:13666-15598 GCA_021635485.1 Segatella copri
CGCTCGATATAAGCGATAACATCGCCCTTGCGCACCTTGCTGCCCTGCTTGGCATTGATTTCTACGAGCTTGCCGCCCAATGCAGCTGGGATGGTTTCAAACTCGCCCCAAGGAGCCTGGATATAGCAGAAGGCATCACCTTCTTTATATTCCTTGCCGATGTATGGCTCTACAGCTGGCTGGCACTCGCCCTCGCCCTGGAATTCCCAGAAGAGCTGGCCGGCTACTGGTGCCACGATGGCATCTGCCTTGGCATGCTTGAACTCTGCAAGCTGTGCAGGAGTAAGGGTTGTACCGAGCTTGGCATCCTTTGCCTTCTGAAGGTCGGCCAGGAAGTTCTTCTTTGCCTGTCCGCTCTTGTAGTTGCGATACTGCTCTGGGTGCATAGCGAGCTCGAAGAGTTCCTCGTCGTCCTGACCGTAATCCCAGCCGTTCTCGTCCATCTCCTTCTTGAAGTCGTCGAGGGCGTTGGTGAGCAATGTGTGTGCATCAACATCTGTAAACTCACGGCCCTGCTTCTTGGCGAGCTCTACGAGTTCTGGGTCGATAGTTCCAGGAATCTTACCGCTCTTACCGAGAATCATACCCCACATAGAGTCGTCCATCATTACGAAGCGACCCTTGCCCTGCTCCATGGTGAGGAGGTTCATCAGTGAGATGTTCTTTACATACTGGCTGAATGGGGTTACCAATGGAGGATAACCTACGCGTGGCCATACATACTCAACCTCGTCGAAGAGCTTGATAAGCAGGTCGTCCATAGACAACTCTTCCTCACCCTTCTTCTTGCGGATGTTGTTGATGGTCTGACGCATACCGCCGAGGTCTGCCATCATACTTCCCATCATACCGCCTGGGAGACCGCAACCGAGCAGGAGTGAAGACATGATCTTGTTACCTGGGTTGATGAAGTAACCGAGCCACTCGTCGATGAATTCCTGAGTCATGGCACGCGCCTTCATATAAGCACTCATGTTGATTTCTGGTACCTCGAAGCCCTCGTTCTTCAGCATGCTGATAACTGAGATTACGTCTGGGTGAACCTTACCCCATGACAGTGGCTCGATGGCTGTATCGATGATGTCGGCACCGTTGTTGCATACCTCGAGGATAGAAGCCATAGAGAGACCTGGACCTGAATGGCCGTGATACTGGATGATGATCTGTGGATACTTATCCTTAATCATCTTGGTGAGCTTGCCGAGGAATGCTGGCTGGCCGATACCTGCCATATCCTTCAAGCAGATTTCCTCTGCACCGGCAGCGATGAGCTGGTCGGCGATGTTCATGTAATATTCTAGAGTATGTACAGGAGAGTTGGTGATACAGAGTGCACACTGTGGAGTCATGCCGCCCTCCTTAGCCCATTTGATAGAAGGAATGATGTTGCGCACATCGTTCAGTCCGTCGAAGATACGTGTGATGTTTGTACCCTGCTTAGCCTTTACCTTATACATAAGGGCGCGCACGTCGTCAGGCACCGGATACATACGAAGAGCGTTCAATCCGCGGTCGAGCATGTGAGTCTTGATACCCACCTCGTTGAAAGGTTTGCAGAATGCGCGTACGGCATCGTTAGGGTTTTCACCTGCCAGCAGGTTAACCTGCTCGAAGGCACCGCCGTTAGTCTCTACACGGCTAAAGCATCCCATTTCGATGATAACTGGGGCAATTTTAGCCAACTGATCCTTGCGTGGCTGGAACTTACCAGAGCTCTGCCACATGTCTCGATAAACGAGACTGAACTGAATTTTCTTCTTCATTATTCTTGTTCTTTTTCTTTATATTCGATGTATGAATTAAATTCCAAGGTGCAAAATTAGACAAAAAAATTGAGAAATCGTCCTATTCGCCTCTTTTTTTATATTTATTATGTAATTTACTTCAATATTTCCTTCTTCATCTTGCTGTTCAGCTTCTCGGCTGCAGCAT
>JAJWOH010000233.1:0-2745 GCA_021635485.1 Segatella copri
AAGATTTGGCTGGCAAGAGCCCAGTGCGTGTTGATAACGCATTGAAGGGTCTGGCTGCCGGTGTCAACGTAACCTCTTCCTCAGGTCAGCCTGGTGCATCTCCTAAAGTTCGTATTCGCGGTACAGGTACTATCACCAATTCAGATCCTCTCTACATCGTAGACGGCATGCCTATCGAGGGTGGTCTCGACTATCTCAACCCTAGTGATATCGAGAGTATCGAGGTGTTGAAGGATGCTGCTTCGGGTGCTATCTATGGTGCCCGTGCTGCCAACGGTGTAATTCTCGTAACCACCAAGAAGGGTAAGATAGGAAAGGCACAGATCAACTATAACTTCTCTTACGGTTGGCAAAGCGCATGGAAGAAGCGTGATGTGACAAGCGCCACTGACTACGCCATCCTTCAGAACGAGCGTGCAGTGAATGGTGGTCAGGCTCCTATCTATGCTGATCCATACAAACTGACCGACTCCAATGGTAATGCCATCAATGGATTTGGTACTGATTGGCAGGACTTGGTATTCAACGACAATGCCCCTGTACAGAACCATGAGGTGAGCATCAGTGGTGCCTCTGAAAAAATCAACTACTACCTCTCCATGGGCTACTACAAGCAGGAAGGTATCGTAGGTGGTAACTACGGACAGAGCAACTATGAGCGTCTCTCTATGCGTAGCAACAACATTTATAATGTATTGGATGCCAGCAAGGATCGCAACTTCCTCAACAAGCTCGATGTAACCGTCAACATGGCTTACACCCGTGTAAAGAGTACAAGTATCGATGCTAATGGTAATGGCTCAGTATTGGGTAGTGCCCTCTATCTTGCTCCAACATTGGCTCCTACGGTAACCAATAGCAATGTGGCGAAGAAGTATTATAATACCTACGAGGATCCTAATAAATACGATGCAGATGGTAATATTACAGGTACTCGTGATACTTACGAGCTTCTTCGTGATGCCAATGGCAACTATTATACCATCCCAGGTATGGGAGGTACCTATCAGGAGATGAACAACCCTCTTGCCATGATGGCGCGCCCAGCAGCTAAGAACTGGTCACATAAGTTTGTGCCTAAGTTCTCTATCGACCTCCAGCTCTGGGATAACTTGAAGTATCATTTCACTTATAGTGCAGACCTCAGCTTCTGGGGTTCAGATAGCTACGCCGCATCCAAGTATTACCTCTCTGGTAACGTCAAGGAAGAGCATACCCAGGCTAAAAAGAGTTCTGAGAAGGGTATCAACTGGCAGGTGGAGAATACTTTGACATACGATAAGACTATTGGCAAGCATAGTTTTGCTGTTGTCTTAGGTCAGAGTGCAATGAAGAATAAGAGTGATTATCTGAAAGGCAGCCGTTGGAACTTGGTAAACGTAAATAAGCCATCTATAGACTATGCTACAGGTAATTACGAGCAAACAATCGTTAAGGATAAAGATGGTAACATTATCTCTGTAGGCTCTCCTCAAATACAGTTTGGCGTGAGCGGTGGAAACAACGTGGTTCATGCGATTTCTTCTCTCTTCGGTCGTTTGAGCTACAACTATGATGAGAAGTATATGTTACAGGCAACAGTACGTCGTGACGGTTCTAGCCGTTTCGGACCATCTCATAAATATGGTACTTTCCCTTCAGCCTCTATTGGTTGGAATATCATGAACGAGAAGTTCATGGAAAGTACTCGCGACTGGTTGAGCAACTTGAAGTTCCGTGCCAGCTGGGGTAAGAATGGTAATGATAATATCGGTGATTTCCGCTACACGGTGCTGACATCTATGGGTAATAATGTACTTTTCGGTAAGGATGCTATCAAATATAATGGTTCTAAGGCGAATGCCACAGCCAATGAAGACTTGAAGTGGGAGGAGAGTGAGCAGACTGATATCGGTTTCGACTTCGGTTTCTTCGGCAGTGCGCTGACATTCTCAGCTGACTATTATGTAAAGAAGACCAACGGTATGTTGATTACTATGCCTATCCCAAGCTACGTAGGTGAGACCAAGCCACTCGGTAACGTGGGTGACATGAAGAACTCAGGTCTTGAGTTTGAGCTCGGCTATAAGTGGCACATCTCTGATGCTCGCTTCAATGCCAAGGCTAATGTTACCTATCTGCACAATGAGTTGACCAACCTCGGTAATGATACAGGTTACATCGACCTCGATGGCTTCCTGGGTATCTCTGGCGGTGGCACTCGTGGATCTAACGGTCAGCCTTTCCCATACTTCTATGGTTATAAGACAGCTGGTGTGTTCCAGAATATGGCAGAGGTTCAGGCTTACGTCAACAAGGATGGCAATATGATTATGCCAGATGCCAAGCCAGGTGATGTACGTTTCGTAGATGTTAATGGCGATGGTGAGATTTCTCCAGACGACCGCACCAATATTGGTAATGGTACACCAAAGTGGACCTTCGGTTTCAACTTCAATGCAGAGTGGAAGGGCTTCGACCTCAACCTCTTCTTGCAGGGCGTAACGGGTAATAAGGTATTTGATGCAACCTATCGTACAGATGTGTTCTCTGGCAACTTCCCTACTTGGATGCTCGGCAGATGGACTGGTGAGGGTACCTCCAATAAGTATCCTATCCTGAAGAATGGCGATGCTACCAACTGGCAGGTTTCTGACCTCTATATTTGCGATGGCTCTTACTTGAGATTGAAGAACATCTCTTTGGGTTACACCTTGCCAAAGCAGCTTACACAGAAGTTGTCTATCAGTCACTTGCGTTTCTACG
>JAJWOH010000234.1:0-2745 GCA_021635485.1 Segatella copri
AATTAGAAGTCCCACTTTACACCGAGGCAAGGGCGAACCATCCAGCCGGCATTGCTGCCGAAGTTGTGGCTGATTTCTACCTCGCTACCTACGCTCAGGTTCTCGCAGCCGAAGTGCTGGCCTACATTGTACCAGAGCTGTGGCTCAGTAGTGAAGACGGTGTGCTCAGCTTTGTAATCGATGTTGCCATCCTTGTCGAGCTTCGGGTCGCCATCCTTATCCAGGAAAGAACTGTGGTCTTCCCACCAGAAATCTGCGAAACCGCTAAAGTTCAATCCCTTTAATCCAAAGATGTCTTTGCATCCCCAAACAGCAGTAAACTGCATCGGTACGTTCTGGTCGGTCTTGCGGATAGTCTTGTAGAGTGCCTGGAGTGTCAAGGTGTTCTTGAAACTCTTGTCGTGCATGAAATACTCCACACCGAAGAGCCAGGCATTGTTGATAGGGTAGTTCTTGGTAATACCACCATTATACTCTACGTGGAGGCTCCAGTTCTTCATTGGGCTGTTCTGCCAGAAGTTCAATGCACGTGAAATCTCTGTGTAGGTACCACCCTGTGCCACGTTTGGACTGCTGGTGTCCATCTTGTCGTAATTGAAGTCGTGGTCTACAAAGAAATAAGTGTTACCCCATTTGTCCTGCTTGAACATTTCGAGTGTGAGGGTAACAAACTTGCGGTCACTGCCGAAGTCGTAGAAAACTTGGGCGTTGGTCTGTGCTAAAGTTTTGCTCGCAGGGAGCAACGCAAGTGCCATGAGCAGTAGGCTTTTCATCTTTTTCATAATTTTTTTCTTTTCTTTATTATTTATTAAATGAAACAAAAAACTGCGGACGGAAGGCCCGCAGTTTGTAATTATATTTATCCGTAACGATTAGTATGCGAAGAGAGGGTAATCCTTCATTGTAGCATTCACCTTTTCGCGAACGCGAGCAATGACCTTCTCGTCCTCAGGAGCATTCAGAACCTCCTCGATGAGTTCGGCAATGAGGTGCATCATGTCTTCCTTGGCACCACGTGTGGTCATGGCTGCTGTACCCAGGCGGATACCTGATGTCTGGAAGGCTGAACGGCTGTCGAATGGAACCATGTTCTTGTTGACTGTGATGTCGGCTGCAACCAGCGCATTCTCAGCGACTTTACCTGTAAGATCTGGATATTTACTTCGGAGGTCTACGAGCATAGAATGGTTGTCTGTACCACCGCTCACGATACCGAATCCGCGACCGATGAGGTCATCTGCGAGTACGGCTGCATTCTTCTTTACCTGAGTAGCATACTCCTTCCATGAAGGCTGCAGATTCTCATTGAAGGCTACTGCCTTGGCAGCGATGACGTGCTCCAGCGGACCACCCTGCTGACCTGGGAATACGGCAGAATTCAAGAGCATGCTCATCTTCTTAACCTCGCCCTTCTTGGTAGTCAAGCCCCATGGGTTGTCAAAATCTTTGCCCATCAGAATGATACCGCCACGAGGACCACGGAGGGTCTTGTGGGTAGTAGAAGTAACGATGTGCGCATACTTCAATGGGTTGTCGAGCAGACCGGCTGCAATCAGACCTGCAGGGTGAGCCATATCAATCATGAGGAGAGCGCCTACCTCATCGGCAATCTTGCGCATGCGGGCATAATCCCACTCGCGGCTATAAGCGCTACCACCACCGATAATCAGTTTTGGTTTGTGTTCAAGAGCCAGTTTCTCCATCTCGTCGTAGTCTACACGGCCTGTTTCCTTGTTCAGGTTGTAACCGATAGGGTTGTAGAGAATACCGGATGTATTGACGTGGCTACCATGAGAGAGGTGGCCGCCGTGGTCGAGGTTCAAGCCCATGAAGGTATCACCTGGCTTCAATACGGCAAGCAGAACAGCAGCGTTAGCCTGTGCACCAGAGTGAGGCTGTACGTTGGCATACTCAGCACCGAACACCTTCTTTACACGCTCGATGGCGAGGTTCTCTACGATGTCAACTACCTGGCATCCGCCATAATAACGTTTGCCTGGCAGACCCTCGGCATACTTGTTTGTAAGGTAAGAACCCATAGCGTTCATCACCTCGTCACTCACGAAATTCTCAGAAGCGATAAGCTCCATACCTTTCAGCTGGCGCTGATGTTCTCTTTCGATTAAGTCGAAAATCTCTTGATCTTTTACCATTTCCCTTTACTTTTTATGGTTGATGTTTAATGAAATCGGATGCAAAAATAAGCAATATCTCTCAAACTACCAAATAAATCGTAACATTTTGAGTGATATTGCTTACTTTTTGTTATAAACTACCTGTTTTTATTACTTGCAGAGCTCTACTTTGCCCAATTGCTGCTCTTTGTCGCAGTAGTGGCAACGTACGATACCGAGCACTTTGTCTACGGTATGGAAGAGGGTCTGCATAGGCTCGTTGTTGGTGATGCACTTAGGGTTGTTGCACTTTACGATGCCCTTCAGCGTATCAGGAGTCTTGACGGTCTTCTTCTCTACGATTTCGTAGTCTTTGATGATACTCAGTCCGATGTTAGGCGCAACGACAGAGAGTCGGTTGATTTCCTCATCGGTAAAATACTTGTTGGCAACCTTGATGATGCCCTTCTTGCCAATCTTCTTGCTTGGCAGGTTGTAGCCGATAGTAACAGGAGTTTCCATCTTCTCCAACTGGAGCAGATTTACTACCTGATAGGTCTTTTCGGCTGGTATATGGTCGATTACGGTACCGTTCTCGATAGCCGCAACCACTAATTGACTTTTATTGTTT
>JAJWOH010000235.1:0-2741 GCA_021635485.1 Segatella copri
TTGTTACTCGATGGCATCCAATGGGCCGATAAAGCGGTAGAAAATCTGGATTTTCTGGACGTATTCGCCATCGACCTTTTCCGCTTTGGATACCAGAATCTTGTCAATCAGCTGATGCAGAATCTTATAGTTCAGTTCGGTGATGCCAGCGTACTTGCTGACTTCATCAATAAAATCCTGAATCTTGTCCAGCTGATCGTGTTCAGCATGGCCTTCCCGCTCGTACTGCTCAATCTTCTCGGTCAGTTCAGCCTGTTCTTTGTCGTAGCGATCTGCAAGCATTTGAAAACGTTTCTCCGGGAGAAGTCCCTTTGATACGTCCTCATAAAGTTTTGCATACAGGTCTTCGATTTCTGCGATTCGTGCTTTACACTGCTTCAAATCCCGTTTGTGCTGCGCCCGGTCAGAGGACACCCGGAGGTGCATCTGATTTGCAATCTTCTTCACAAGGGCTTCCCGATTGCTCACAGCGGCCTTTGCGTGTGCCTGAATGTCCGCAAAGACAGCTTCATGCAGAACACGGGCTTCCAAATTATGAGAGTCACAGGCTTTCGCACCATATTTCCGATAAGTGCTGCAACAATAAAAGGTCTGATCCAGAACACTGTTACGTTTGCGCCTGTGCTCGACCTTGACTAACATCGTTCTGCCGCAGTCTGCACAGCGGACGATGCCCTTGAAGATATTGTCGTAGTCGGTCTTATCGCACATAAAACAGCCGGAACGGCTGTAAAGGATTCGCTGCACGTTCTCCCAACGGTCTTGTGGGATGATTGCTTCATGTGTATTCGGAACGATAGCGCGTTCTTCAAACGGAATATAACGCCGCTTTTTGGATTTCATGGACACGGTGGGCTTGGCTTCGTAGATGATGTGTCCGGCGTAGACTGGGCTGTGCAGAACCTGACTGATATAGGCACTGTCCCAATCATACATCTTTTCATCATCAATAAAGCGGCCAAACATCTCTTTCTTGTAGTAACACGGCTTCAAGACTTTTTCATCGTGGAGCCGCTTGGCGATGCGGTGAAGCCCCAGCCCTTCCTCTGCCATTGAATAGATATACTCAACAACGGGGGCGGTGTTCGGGTCGATCACAAGGTGATTGTGGTCGGCAGGGTCTTTCTGGTAGCCAAACGGTGCGCCGCTGGAGATATACTTTCCGCTTTTCTTGCGTGTCCGAAGGGCACTCTTGATTTTTCGGGAAGTGTCTTTGGCGTACATTTCATTGATGATGTTTCGGAACGGGGCAATATCCATCTGGGATTGCTCGTTGGAATCATAACCATCATTGATTGCAATATAGCGGACACCGTGTTCAGGAAAGAAGATTTCCATATACGTTCCGGTTTCGATGTGGTTGCGTCCAAGTCGGGACTGGTCTTTGGTAATGACTGTTGCCACCTTTCCTTCCCGGATATCATCCAGAAGTTCCTGAAAGGCAGGGCGGTCAGAGTTCGTACCGCTGTAACCATCATCAACATAGTACTGGCAATTCCCGAAACCGTTGCGTGTGGCATACTCCATAAGCATCGCCTTTTGAGTGCGGATGCTCAGGCTTTCGCTGTTTGAACCGTCATCTTTTGACAGTCGGCAGTATAAAGCAGTTACTTTTTTGTCCTTTTCCATGTGTACCTCCATAATGGAAAAGAGACCTCATCAATCACATTGTAGCGGATGCTGCGTGATGATGCAAGCCCTTTTCCGCAGTAAAACGTCCAATTAGCCAGCGGCGAGATACGATTCGGCAGTTTTACGAATTTCTTCTTCCACAAGCCGCTGAAAAAGCGTATTCATCGGCACATTGCCGATATAATGGCGTTCCACGATCAGGCGCACGGACTTCGGACTTCTCGGCGCACGTTTGCGTGTGGTGGGCTTCTTCTCAGATTTTTCTTTGTTCAAGGGCAGACCTCCTCATTCATGTGGTGCAAATACGGAAAGGAATGGATGGATTCTATTCGTTTTTCTCTTTTTGTTTTATTACGTTGGTTAGGTGAAAGTTTTCTTCGATACAGTCTTAAAGGCTGCTATACTGCATAGGAAAAATATCTTTTGCAGATGCCATTAAGAATCTGCATCACAGAATCGTGATTTTGGCGGTTCTTGAATCGTGAAAAACGCAGAACTATTCAACATTTGGAATTTTCACAAAGATGTGATTGGGCGAAGAAAACCGCGTTCGTCTGCGCTCAATCAATCCCGCAGCGTCCAATTCCTTAAGCGCACTGGAAACACTGACAGTGCTGCGCCCTAGCTGCTCAGCCAAAGAGCAAATCGTAAAAATGACAAACACGAATCCACGTTCATCTATCCAGAGATTTTTCTGCGAGAGCGTGGCACGGTCGAGTAGCAGCACATAAGTCATTTTTGCAGTCTGACTCAGGTCAAGTTCCAAAAGGAAGCGTGGGTATGGGAGAAACGGCGGCAGCGGAGTTTGCATGGTAAGATATTCTGAAATGTTGATCACCTCCAGCTGAAGCAGAAATCAGGAACAAAGAGTATGTAACGAGAATTGGTGGGTTCCAATTCTCCAGTCGCAGAAAAGCACGAAACAAGTGCTCAACTGCGTTAATAAGTTAAGGTCTCCCATATTGGTCCTCGACTTCCCTAGGAGTGGGGAATCGTCCGGCGGCGGGCTTGCACCGCACCATTGGCATTTCAGCCACCCCGTCTTCGTTATGACCGGGCTGCGAGTTACAGAAGTACCTTTTGTGAAGTACCGGACGATTGAACTATTC
>JAJWOH010000236.1:0-2733 GCA_021635485.1 Segatella copri
CTGCATCACGCAGGTTGCCGCCTTCTCTTTTCTAACTAACTTTCTTATCAACTATTCAAAATGTTATTACCTATATATGGATCCCAGGGCATCCTGCCCTGGATGTAGTCTGTTATTTCAAACGGATGATATTCAGCGAGCTGGCTGGAATCTCTACCGTTGCACCGTTCTTCTCTGTAGTTACGTAGTTTTCTACAGGATAGATGTTGGTAGGATTGTCGATGGTGTTCTCCTCCAGACCGTTCTTGGCTGAAAGGCGGATGAGCTTGCCATTCTTGATTTCCTTGCCCTGAAGATTAATCTTCGCTGTAGTATGCTCGGTGCTGGTATTGGCAATCTTCAGGATTACCTCGCCCGTCTGTTCATCAAGTGTTGCTGTAGAGAAGATACCAGGAAGGGTGTTTGCCTTCAACTTGGTGGCGAATACTTCCTTGCCATCCAACTTGGCGAAGATGCTGTCGCCAACTACCTTCAGCTCGATGTCATACCACTTTCCGGTCTCGATGCTGCCTGGGGTTGTAGCCACCTGACTCTTGGCACCATTCATGATAGACTCCACACCATGCTGGGTATTGTTCCAGCCACCGAGGTTCAACCAGCAGTAGTTGTTCTTATCCACGTAGTTAAAGATGATGAGGAAGCCTTCGTTTCCGGCATCCTTCTTCGCGCGTACCTTATATATATAGCCATTGCTGGTAATCTCACCTGGGTTCAGACGGATGCAGCTTTCTTCGTTGCTGGTCTGCTTGATGAGGCTACCCTCAGTCTTCCACTGTCCACGGATATCGGTAGGCAACTCCTGCAAGGTCATCGGCAGTGCCTTTCCGTTCTCATCGCTGTAGCCCTTGTCCTCAAAAGAAACCTGAGTACCCCATGTTCCCATACCAACACGGCAGATAGCTGGCTTCACCTGAGTCTGCTCATATTTGTATGGATTCTCCTGGTTTACCTTCAATACACGGGTACCGATGTTGTTTGCCATCACGTTCTGAACGTAGTAAGATGGAGTTCCGAATACCTTATCTGATGTATACTGAATCATATCCGGTGCCCACATACGGTTGTTGAGGTTGGCGAAGATAGGAGCGTAGGATGCCATGGTTACGATGTCAGAGTTGTTCTCGATGCCCATCATATAGACTGCCTCACCGAGCGCTGCTTCGAGCGAACCCATATTGCCGAAGCCCTGGGTTACGGCATACTCACCTACATAAATCTCGCTGCCCTTACGGTCGTAGTTATCATACTTGTTGAAGTTCTCGGCAAACCAGGCAGGGTTTCTGTAGTAGTGCTCATCGAGGAGTTCTACGCTTTCGTTGCTTTCCCACTTAGGATTGTCATCGCCCCAAGCCACCACGTTACCGATGAGGTGCATCTTAGGATATTTCGCCAATACGGCATCCTTGAACTTCTTGAAGCGCTCGTAGTAGTGATCGCTCTGAGCCGCAGGATCCGGCTGGTTGTTCTCATTACCAATCTCCAGATATTCGATGTTGTATGGCTCCGGATGACCGTTTTTAGCACGGAGCGCACCATATTTAGAGGTAACAGGACCGTTGGCATACTCCAGGGCATTCATGCACTCATCAATCCAAGGCTGGATGCTATCCACAGGAGTCATGCCGCCGTGCCACAAACCTACGTTTACAACATAGAGAGGCTTGGCGTTCAAATCCTCAGCCAACTGTAGATACTCATCGAATCCCATACCGTCGCTGGTGCGGTAACGCCAGTTTACGTTCTTATGACCTGGACGTTCCTCGATAGGACCGATAGTCTTCTCCCAGTGGAATGCATTCTCAGGAGACTCCTGTCCCTCTACGTAGCAACCGCCAGGGAAACGGACGAACTTAGGGTGGATGTTATAGAGAAGCTGAGCCAGGTCAGGGCGCAAGCCATTCTCGCGATTCTTGAAAGTAGGAGGGAAGAGGCTTACTACATCGAGAACGATGGTACCCTTTCCGTCGGCTACGAGTTCAAACTGTGCCTTTGCATCGTTGGCATTGGCTGTGAGTTCAGCTGTATATTTAGTCCACTTCTTGCCAACCTTGGCATTGAGTGCTGTTTCTGCATACACCTTGTCGCCCTTGGCGTTGGTGAGGCGAGCCTTCAATCCGCCCTTGTAGCTACCTTTCGCCCAGAAAGAGAGTTTATAGGTTCTGCCCTGTACGGCGTTGATACCCCAGAAACCCTCATTGATGAGAGAGGCTGTAGCTGCAGGCTTGGCAGCGATGGTAAGCTGGAGAGCCTTGCCCTGTGCATTGTTGAGCAAACCCTTATTGATGAGTTGTGCATTGATCTTTGCACCTTCCTGAGCGGCAGTTTTCCAGGTAGGAATATTCTTGTCATCGTCTTCGAAAGAACGGTTGCTGATGAGTTCGGCATAGAGACCGCCGTCAGCAGCATGGTTGATATCCTCGAAGAAGATACCATAGAGGTTAGGAGATACCTTGATACCTGGGTTAGAGGCATCTACATTGATGGTAACCTGTGCGTTGGCAGCTAAAGCAGAAGCCAACACTGCTGAAAGTAAAATCTGTCTTTTCTTATTCATTTCTTATTCTTAGGTTTGTTTGTTTACTTGTTGGTTGGCATGAAACCAAGCTAAGCTTGAATTCATGCCGCTATTAATACACAGTTGCAAAAGTACACAAAAAACACAAAGAAGAGGTGGACAAAAAGCGAATTATAGTGTAAAAGGTGGATTTTCTGATGAAAATCCACCTTTTGTTT
>JAJWOH010000085.1:0-15480 GCA_021635485.1 Segatella copri
AGATGATGCCCTTGCGTGCCATCGCATCGCCCGCATATCGAGGTTCGCTTCCGCTGCCAGCCATCAGTCCTCCGCCGTTGAAATAAATCAGTACCGGCAGATGTTCCTTCATGGTCTTTGCCGGTGTCCATATATTAAGGTAGAGGCAATCTTCGCTGTTTGCCTTCGTGCCGAAGTTCATGTCGCCGAAGATAGGTTCCTGCATCGGGTTCGGTCCGAACTCCTTTGCCTCGCGAACGCCCTGCCATTTCTGTACAGGTTGTGGAGCCTTCCAACGGAGATTTCCCACCGGAGGGGCAGCGAACGGAACACCCTTGAATACTGTGATGCCTGAGAGGTCTTTTCCTTCGAGGATACCTTCGGCAGTCGTTACCTGAGTCTGCGCCATCATTCCCATACCAGGGAGCAGGAAGGCGATGGATAAAAGTAGTTTCTTCATATCGTAATCTTTTTATTTTGCAATGATACTGCAAATATAAACAAAATATCGTTACCTTGTCTTGTTCAGACTCATTTTTTAAATCTTTTTGCAAAAAAATAAGGGCAGGCCACTCATGATGAGAAACTTACCCTTTGTTTTGATTGTTGTATTATAAATTTTTGGCTTTTTCAGGTTCATTCGTTGTCACGTAATCAATGCCTTGCTTGAAGAAATATTTGATGGCTTTCAGATTATTGACTGTCCAGACATTGGTAATCAGACCGAGTTTCTTGGCTTCCTTGATCCAGGAAGGATGGTCGTAAAAGACGCTGTCTTCGTAGTCGATGCCTGCATAACCTGCAGCTTTGGCATCGAGCGGAGAGAGGTCTCCGTTCAGATAGGAAACCTTGGCACCTGGAGCATGGAGAACGAGATAATCGCAGGCGTGCTTGCTGAAGGAAATATACTCTGTTCTTGCTTCCAGTCCAGCCTCTCTTACCATCTTCAGGGTGGCATCGATGCATCGGTCTTCATCGCCCTTCTGGATGTGCTCCTTTACTTCGAGGATGAGTTTCATATCGCCCAATGATTTGGCTGCATCGAGATATTCCTTCAAGGTAGGAATCTTCTCGCCATTTTTGAGGCGCTTGTCTCTGATGTCGGCATAGTTGGCATTCTCTATCTTGATGCCGTCTACGTCATCATCATGAAAAACTACCACCTCGCCATCACGGGTGATGTGGACATCAAACTCAGAGCCGTAAACCCCAATCCTGTGGGAGTTCTGAAGTGAGGAGATGGAGTTCTGGGCAGAACCTTCTGTCTTCCAATAGCCTCTGTGAGCAATCACCTGCTGGGCTCTATCCTTGGCTGAGGATGGGAGAATTACTCCCATCAACAGCATCATATAAATCAATATTCTTTTCATTGTTCTTATTTTTTTTATCATAGAAACGTTTTTCCTATAGCACTTATTGTCTTAGAATCCCATTTTAAACATCACACCGACCACGGAACGGGAACCGCCGATGTAGGTTGGGAAACCAATCTGACGGCCGGAGTTACCTGCATCCACGATGTATTTCTCATCGAGCACGTTCTTGCCGAAGGCACCGATTTCATAATAAACCTTGCCTGGCTGGAAACGGTAGCCTGCGGTGAAGTTGAGCAATCCGTAGGCATCCTGGGTGAACTCAGGCTCGTTGCTCTCCTCGAAGAATACTTTCGACTTCCATGAATAGGTAGGGCGGAGATAGAAGGAAGCCTTCTCGCCGGCTGGCACGTTCAAGTCGAAACCGATGGCGAAACTGTTCTTTGGAGTAAGGCGGAAACGGTTGCCGGCATAGAGCTGTGCGTTTCCGTTGTCATCCTTTTCGTTGAACTTGCCTTCGATGTACGACCAGTTGCCGAAGAGATTGAGGTAGCGACATGGAGAATAGCTGATGCTTGCCTCCAGACCTAGACTGTGGGCACGACCAGCATCATCGTATTCAAACTTGCTGGTGGTGGCGTTGAAAACCGATGTCTGATAATTATACCAGTCATAATAGTAAGCACAGAAGTCGTAGTTCAGACGGCCTTCCAGAATGCTTCCCTTCACGCCAGCCTCGTAGCTGTAGATGATTTCAGGGTCGAGTGTCTCGAAATCCTTAGGATCGTTGTTGAAATATAGCACTCCCGGACGACGGCCACGAGCCACGCTGGCGTAGATGTTGTTGCGACCTATCATGTAGTTGAGGGCTGCACGACCTACCCACGACCAGTAGCTCTCCTTGGCAGTTACCTTGGCGCTACCCTCGGTAGGATGATAAAGCACGGCACCAAACATACTTGGTACGGTAGCTGATGAATAGCCTGTTTCCTGGTTCTCATAAGTTCCGCGGATACCTAGGGTGAAGTTCAGATTTCTGGTCAGCTTGAAGGTTCCGTCAGCGAAGACCTCCACAGCCTGGTTGGTACCGTAATTCTTGCCCTGCTCGGTATAAGCTGTATCGAGCGTCTTGCCCGAAATGCCCTGCAGGGTTGCCTGAATCAGCTTGCCGTTATCGCCCATGCCTGCCAGAACCTGGTCTAAATCCATTCCCACAGCACCTAGGGCTGTCTTCAAATCTCCATAGATATCGGGAGTGGCGGTCTGTGGCTTCAGTTTGCCATCGGCATCTGTCTCCGGGTTCTCAGGGAACCATTTGCTCATCAGTTGTGAGAGCGTCAAATCCACCATCGGCTGATAAGCGGCAGGAAGATACTGGCTGAGCAATCCCTTTACATTATCTATCTGACTGCTGAGAGAAGCCTTCACACTCTTCTGGATAAACACCGGATAGAGGTATTGGAGATTCGCCTTGGCGTTGACATCCTGCGATGAATTCTCGTAGAAATAGCTGGCTCCCACGAAGCCTGAGAAGAATTTCTTATCATCATAATTGAAACGGAATTCCTGGCTGAACTGGGTTCCTTTTTCCTTTTCCTCGCAGAGTAGGAGTGGGAGATAGGTGCCGTCTGCATCGAAATGCTCATCGCTGTTGAAGGCTCTGAAACCGGTGATGGAATTGAAAGCCCAATGTTTGCCGAAGTTGTGCTCGATGTTGAGCAGGGCGCCACCTACGTTTCGCTTGATGCCCAGCTGTTTGCCGGCTTCCAGGTTGGCAGGACTGTTAGGGTTGCTATTGCCAAAGGCTGGGTTGATGCTGTGGAAGGAAGTGCCTGGATAATCATCGTGCTGATAATCGAGTACCACGCCTACGGAAGTATCATCGTTAGCCCACCACTGGGTAGAGTTTCTGAAAGCCAGGGCATTCTTGCCGTTCAGTCTGCCACCTGCCTCGTTCTTGATGAAGCCGTCGCGGGCATCATAGTCGAAAGCAAAGCGGTTGGCAAGCTTGTCCTTGATGATTGGGGTGTTGATGAAACCTGTTACCTGACGCTGGTTGTAGCTGCCATAGTTCATGGAGAGTTCGTCCTTGAGTTCGTTTACAGGTTTGTGGCGGATGATGTTGATGCCGCCAATCTCAGCACCTCTTCCAAAGAGGGTTCCCTGAGGCCCCTTTACCACTTCCAGTCGCTCCAGGTCGAAAAGTTCTACGCCAGAAGAACGGCTTCTGGATGTAGAAACGCCATCCATAAACACGGAAACTCTTGGCTGTGAGTAAGCCTCGCCGCCATCTGAAGTTACACCACGAATCACGTAGCCAGGGTTGTTGGGACTCTGCAGCTGAATCTGAACGCCCGGGGTAAACTGAGCCACGTCGTCCATCTGATGGAGGTTGAGTTTCTCCATCACGCTACCGGTTACGGCACTTACAGCCACAGGAATCTCTAGGCTGCTCTGCTTCTTCTTCTGGGTAGTAACGATTACCTCGCCCAGGGCTTGTGTGTTTTCCTTCATCACCACCTTCATGTTGTTGTCGTCAGCATCTTTGGTGATGGTGTTGTAACCTATATAGGTAAAGGTGAGCTTGTTGCCATCGTTCACGTTGACGTGGAACTCGCCGTTCAAGTCAGTCTGTACATTCGTGTTGCCGCAGCGAACCACCACGCCCGGCAAAGCTTCGCCCTGTTCGTTGGTCACCTTGCCGCTTACGGTATTTACGCCCAATGCTTTAGAATTAGTTTTATTACCTTCTGGAGTATTATCGGCTTTCGCCTCCAGACATGCTACACCCTGCACGAGCAGGGAAGCCATTAATACAATCTTTAATTTGTTCATAACCTATTTATTATCTTGCATAATTTTTTCGGGTGCAAAAGTAGAATGATTTTGTTACATCACGGTTTCTATCGGATGAAGAAAAGATGAAGTTGAAACCGGTATTTCTTCTTCATTTTTCTTTCATCTCTTTGTAACATGATAGCAATATCCTTTAAATACCTTTGCAGCGGTAAAAAGTGTTACAGTATTTTTAAAGAAAGAAATGAATAAGGTATTTAGTTTTATTGCGTTGGCATTCTTGGGATGCGGCTCTGCTGCTGCCCAGCAGGTGAATGCATCAGGCGTTCAGCGCCCTAAACTGGTTGTGGGTATTGTGGTTGACCAGATGCGATGGGATTATCTCTACCGCTATCAGAAACGCTATGGAGAAGGTGGATTCAAGCGACTGCTCAACGAGGGCTTCTCTTGCGAAAACACACGTATTCCGTATGTTCCATCGGTTACTGCCATCGGGCATACTTGTCTCTATACAGGTAGTGTTCCGTCTATTCATGGAATTGCCGGAAACAATTTTGTGAAGAATGGCAAGAAGGTGTATTGCACGGATGATGAAACCGTGAAACCGGTGGGTTCCAACAGTAAGGCAGGATTGATGTCGCCTAGAAATCTGTGGGTTACTACCCTTGGCGATGAGATGAAGATTGCATCCAACGGCAGAGCCAAGGTGGTGGGCGTGGCTTTGAAAGACCGTGCTTCCATCCTTCCAGCCGGACATAATCCAAATGGTGCCTACTGGTTTGATGATGAGAGTGGAAAGTTCATCACCAGTTCTTATTATATGAACCAGTTGCCCAAGTGGGTGGATGCTTTCAACAACCAGCATCTGCCAGAACGTTATCTTTCGGAAAAATGGAACACGCTCTATCCTAAGAATACTTACATCGAAAGTACGGAAGATGAGAACGAGTATGAGGATGGTATCCGCAAGGGTGTGAAGGCTACGCTGCCGCTCAATCTCCCGGCTCTTTATAAGAAATATGGTTATGAAATCATCAGAAAGACTCCTTTCGGCAATTCGCTGACGATAGATTTGGCGAAGGCTGCGATAGACGGAGAGCAGTTGGGTGCTGATGATGAAACCGACTTGCTGGCTGTAAGCTGCTCCAGCACGGATTATATCGGTCATCAGGTGGGAACTCATGCGGTAGAAACCGAGGATACTTATCTGCGACTTGATAAGGCGATAGCCGATTTCCTTTCTTATCTCGATGAGAAGGTGGGCAAGGGCAACTATCTGGTTTTCCTGAGCGCCGATCATGGAGCGATGAACAACGCCCGTTTCCTGCAAGACCGCCGCATTCCTGCGGGCAGTTGGGATGGTGATGCGATGGCTAAGAAACTGAATCAAACCCTGGCTCAGGAGTATCCTGACGTGGGCAATCTGGTGAAGACCGTGATGAACTATCAGGTTTTTTTCAACCGTAACATCATCAAGGAAAACAAGTTGGATTTCGCCAAAATCAAGCAGAGCGTAGTGGATGTTTTGAAGGAGGATAGCTGCGTGCAGTACGCCTGCGATATGGAGAAGACGATGACCGAGAGCATTCCTGAGGATGTGAAGATGCGTATCGTGAATGGTTACAACCGTGAGCGTAGCGGAGATGTAGCCATCGTGTTGAAGCCGAATTTCTATGCCCACGGCATGAAGGGAACCGATCATGGTGAGTGGAATCCATACGACACCCATATTCCATTGGTTTTCATGGGTTGGGGCATCCAGCACGGTGCCACCACCAAGCAGACATTCATGACCGATATTGTGCCAACCATCGCCGCCCTGCTTCATGTGCAGGCACCAAATGGCTGCGTAGGTCAGCCGATATTCTAAGTTTTAACCTTATCTTCATTTTTCTCTAACATCTTTGAAATATGAAACTTATACCTTTGCACTCGGAAAGGGGCGATGATCTGCATCTGCCGCTTCGCCAGCAAAATATCAGATGTTTAAAGATGTATAAAGAAAAATGAAGGTAATTTTTGTAATTCAAGGAGAGGGTAGAGGTCATCTCACCCAGGCGTTGGCGCTTAAGCAGATGCTTCTGCACGAGGGTCATGAAGTAGTGAAAGTTTTAGTGGGCAAGAGCAAGAACAGGGTGATTCCCGAGTTCTTCCAAGATAAGATAGGTACTCCTGTCGAGGTTTTCGACAGTCCTAATTTCTTGCCATCTAAGGACAACCGTAAGTTCAATCTCCTGCGCTCCCTGACTTACAATACGCTCTTGGTTCCTGGCTATCTTTCCAGTATCCATTTGATACGAAAGAATATCCAGGAGAGCGGAGCCGACATCATCATCAATTTCTACGAGGTGTTGTGCGGCATTACCTGTTCCCTTTTCCGTTTCGGAATCCCAGAGGTTTGCATCGGTCATCAGTACCTCTTCCTCCATCCCTCTTTCCAGATGCCTGGAAAGTATTCCTTACCAGAATCTTTATTGAAATTCTTTACCCGTATCACCTGCATGGGAGCCACAGCCAAGTTGGCACTCTCCATCCGTGAATACGAGGATGAGCCGGTGCACGGCATCAAGGTGGTTCCACCATTGCTTCGTCAGGAAGCCAAGACCATCATCCGCCATCATGGCGACTACATCATGGGCTACATGCTGAATGCCGGCTTTGCCGAGGATGTGAAGGCTTGGCATGAGAAGCATCCCCATACCCAGCTTCATTTCTTCTGGGATCAGCCCGATGCGCCCGAAGAACTCAAAGTGGATGATACGCTCAGTTTTCATCGCATCAACGATGAGAAGTTTCTCAAGATGATGGCTGGCTGCAAGGCATTCGCCACCACTGCCGGATTCGAGAGTGTCTGCGAGGCACTCTATATGGGCAAGCCTTGCATGCTGATTCCGGCTCATGTAGAACAGGAATGTAATGCGATGGATGCGGAAAGAGAGATGGCAGGCGTGGTGAGCGAGGATTTCGACATCGATAAACTGAAGGCTTTTGCCCGTGATTATGAGGAGGATGTGGAGTTCAGAATGTGGGAGAACCATGCTGAAAGCCGAATCGTTGCCGCCATAGAAAACGCTTACGATACTTATTATTATAGAAAGGAGAACCAGGCTTATGAAGAAGAAAATGATTCCATTGTTGCTGCTTCTTCCCTTGTTGTTCCTGCTCGCCGTGTATGGCAAGGATAGCAAGAAGGAGGAGTCGCGTGTGGTAGTGATTGCTATTGATGGTTTGAGATGGCAGGAGGTGTTTGAGGGTGCCAGGCGCGACAGTCTGATGCCGTTTCTCTGGGAGATGGGCAGGAAGAAGGGCTGCATGATAGGCAACCGTAACCGGAAATCGAAGATGGAGGTGGCAAACGGCATCTGGAAATCCTATGCCGGTTACAGCGAGATGCTCTGTGGTGTAACCGATGATGAGCATATCTTTGACAACCGCAAGCAGTATAATCTTAACCGCTCGGTTCTGGAATTGGCTGAGGCTTGTTCTGAGTATAAGGATAGGGTGAGTGCCGTGGCGAGTTGGGATGTGATTCCTTATATCCTGAATTATCGCAGAAGCGAGTTGCCGGTGGATTTCCGCTCTCCTCACAGGGTGAGCAAACAAGTTAGAAATGATAGCGTTACTCTGAACAGTGCCTTGAAGACGCTCAAGGAGAAGCATCCCAAGCTTCTCTTCGTAGAGTTTTGCGAGACCGATTATTATGGGCATCATGGCAAATGGAAGGAGTATCTGAATGCTGCCCATCAGAACGATTCGTTTATCCGCCAGTTGTGGAAATGCTGCCAGCAAGACCCATTTTACAAGGGCAACACCACCTTTCTTATCACCTGCGATCATGGCAGGGGAGAGAGTCTGGGTGCTCATGCCAACAGAGGTGAAGTAGATTCCCAGGCTTCCTGGACAGAACACGGAAAAAGAATCAAGGGCAGTAACCAAACCTGGCTGGTGGCTTTCGGAAAAGACATCCAGCATCTGGGAGAAATGGAAGGGGGCAGAACCATCTACACCAGGCAGGTGGCTTCCACCATCGCCAGCATCCTGAAGGTTCCGTTTACGAATGATAGTCAGCAGCCGGTGGCTTCGCCGATTTATAAGATTCTCAAATAGAAGATTTATAAGATTCTCAAATAGCTTTTATATTCAGCAAAATAGGATAATATTAAAATAAGATTTTCAGATTATGATAGGATTGTTCAATGAATGTTTTCCACCCGTCATGGATGGCGTCTCACTCACGGTAAGCAATTTGGCTCGCTGCTTTTATCAGCAGGGCAGGGATGTGGCGGTGGTAACCCCGGAAATGCCAGGACTCGATGAGTCTCAGCTTCCTTATTCCGTCTTTCAGTATCGCTCGTTTCCGGTTCCCGGTCGCCATCCTTACCGCTATGGCTTCCCATCGCTCGATTTCAAGTTCCAGAAGCAGGTAGCTGCTCAGAATTTTGAAATCTTACATGCCCATTGTCCTTTCTCTTCGGGTGATTTCGCCCTGAAGACGGCTCGCAGGATGGGCATTCCATTGGTGGCAACCTTTCATTCCAAATATCGTGACGATTTCGAACGGGTAATCCCCAACAAGGCTCTGGTAGATTATCTCGTGGGCAAGGTGGTGAAGTTTTACGAGAGTGCTGATGAGGTGTGGGTGCCTCAGGCTTCCGTGGGCGAAACCCTGCGCGAGTATGGCTACAAGGGAACCTACGAGGTGGTGGATAACGGAACCGAATTTGCCAATGCGCCTTATACCGAGGAGATGAAATGGGCAGCCAAGAACGAGCTTTATGTAGCCGTAGATGAACCTCTGCTCCTTTTCGTGGGTCAGCATATCTGGGAGAAGAACGTGAAACTCATCATCGAGGCTTTAGCCAAGGTGAAGGATTTGCCTTATCACGCCCTTTTCGTGGGCGATGGTTACGCAAGAACAGAGATGCAGGCGATGGCGGCAAAACTCGGCTTGTCGGGAAACAGCGATTACCGCATGGATAAGATAACTTTCTTCGGAAGTGTGCAGTCCCGAGAACTGATGCAGACCATCTATACGGCAGCCGATCTCTTCCTTTTCCCATCCATCTATGATAATGCGCCATTGGTGGTAAGAGAG
This sequence comes from Segatella copri, assembly GCA_021635485.1. GTDB lineage: Bacteria > Bacteroidota > Bacteroidia > Bacteroidales > Bacteroidaceae > Prevotella > Prevotella copri_P. Next base: position 9,184 of record JAJWOH010000085.1, read on the forward strand.
GCTGCTTCGCTCCATACGCCATCCATCGTGGCTAGGGGCAGCAATACGGCGGAAATCATCCAGGATGGAATCAACGGCTTCCTATCGGATAACGACGTGACTGCCTTTGCCAACCGACTCCGTTATATTCTGGAGCGTCCAACCATCATTTCCTGGGCAGCAAAGGGAGCAGCAGAGACCCTGGTGCGCCCTTGGGAGGACATCGCAGTAGAAGTTTTGGACAGATATCTGCATTTAATTGACAGACAACAAAATAGATTAGCCATTTAATCGTTATATTACTATATATAATAAGGTATAGTTTTATTTTGAGAGTAATATGAAAAAATGGCATTTATGGTTGGCGGCTTCCATCGGACTGGTGGTCATTGTTGGAATGATGATTCGGGAGTTTGATGTGGAAGTTCTGAGCAGGATAGATTTGTCTCCCAGGTTCTTTCTGGGGGTAGTAATGGGCGTGTTGCTCTTTGCGGTCCAGAATCTGATGCTCACCCTCCGTTTCCGTCATCTCTGCCAGCGTAAGTTATCCGTAGCCGAGGCGTTCCGCATCAATGTGCTCTGCGAGTTTACTTCTGCCGTCACTCCTTCGGCGGTGGGGGGAAGTGGTTTGGCTTTTATTTATCTGAACCGCGAGGGAATTTCTATGGGCAGAAGCATTTTCACCATGTTTGCAGCCCTGCTTGCTGATGAGGCTTTCCTGGCCATCAGTTGCGTGTTGCTTTATTTCCTGGTTCCATCGCATCTCTTGTTTAGCTTGGCAGATGGAGTGGGGATTTCTGCGGATGCTACGAACGAATGGATTAAGGGTGGAGTGCAGGTTATCTTCATCATCAGCACCCTTATCGTTGCTGTCTGGACGGCCATCCTCTACCTCTTGTTGTTGCATCGTCCTCAGATTCTGGGCTGGGTATTAAAGGGATGCTGCAAGATTCCTTTCCTTCGCAGATTCCTGCCCAAGGTAGAGAAGTTTGCCGAGGAGATGACGATGGCTTCGGAGGAGGCAAAGCTGGAGGGCGGAAGATTCTGGCTGCAGCTGATGGGTTATACTTCCCTGGCGTGGCTGTCGAGATTCGCCATCGTGGTAGCTATTCTCATTGCCTTCCATTGTCAGGGCAACATGCTGGTGGCTTGGTGCCGCCAATGGGTGATGTGGATGATTTCCATTCTGAGTCCTACGCCTGGCGGAAGTGGCGTGGCAGAGTTGATGTTCCGCCTTTATTATGCCGATTTCCTGCCCGAGGCCTCAGTAGCCATCCTTGCCGCCATGCTCTGGCGCGCCATCTTCTATTACCCTTTCCTGGTAATGGGCACCCTGGTCTTGCCGAAATGGATTGCTAGAAACTGACATAGAGTCGGGCACTGAGTGCCGTGAAATCTCCATTGTCGTTTTTGATGTATTGGAACGATGGCTGAAGGGATATGGATTCCGTCAGCTGTCTTTTCCATGTTACTTCCAGCGAATATTCCGAACCTTGCTGGAAGCGGGCGTACTGGCCCGACAGACCGCACTCGTTCTTCTCGTCCTGATAGGCGCCGCCCAGTTCAGCGTATCGGTAGCAGGCATTCTGATGACTGGTGTTCTCGGAATATTGCACCATGCACGAAATGTTCTTGTCGCCAGCCTTCCATACACTCTGCTCTCCGTAAATCCACCAGCCACAGGTTGTTTTGCCCTTGGATTCATCGGCAGAAACCATTTCGCCATCCTCGTTGATTGGATATTGACGGGTATGGACGGCAGCACCCGCAAAATATTTTCCACCTTTATGTTCATACTCCAACTGTGACATATTGAAGATTCCATCCTTCTTCGGGCGAACCAGGAAAGGATTGTCGTGAGCTTTCCAGCCATTATATCCCGCACCATTATACAGACTGTTTCTGAAAGTCCATCCTCCCTTGGTTACATCAAAGTAAAGGGTCAAGCCTGAATACGGATAGTTGGCTATCGGATAGCTGGAAGCAACGGTAGGGAAGATTCCCTCAGAACTGTTCTGGAAAAGTGCCGTAACATCAGAGGTAAAGAAATCCTCGTTCACGTTTCTCACACCTACAAACAGATGGCCCGAATTCCACTCGTGCATGTAGCCCAGCACGGCAAGCATGGCGAAGTTATTGTCTGCATCTATGTTCGAAAATCCCTGCCAGTCATCAATAATGCCATCGTTGGTCTTTGCCACATGCAGCGTAGCCGCCTCGAACGAATCCTTTCCTTTTCCTATCGGTACACTCAGTTCCAATCTCAGCTGATTAATCAGATTGGTGTTCCTGTTCATGTCCCATTGCCATTCCGAAATATATTGTCCGTTAAAGCTCTGTGCATAAGCAAGGCAAATATTGATGCAGCCTAAAATAATAAAAATAATTCTCTTCATTTCTTAATGTTTTGTATAATTTCTTGTTCGCTTGCCCGCCGCCTGCGAGCATCTTTCTAATTCACGCTGCAAAGATACTTGATATTTTAAAATCCTGCAATACTTAATAATTAGTATTTTTATTTAATCTAAATAAATAAGGCTCTTTGCTATCCTCATTTCTAGGTATTGTGGTTCTCTTATATGGATGGAAGGTTCTGTTCAGTCCTTATTTTTAGGTATTAAACAGCTACCAACAATAATATTTTTTAAAAACTTTGTCTTATCAGATATTATTCGTACCTTTGCATTGTTTAAAAAAGTTAGAAAATGAAGAAGATATTAAATCCATATTTGAACAAGAAGGGTTACAACTGCGTTTGCTGTGCCCCAAACAATCCTGTAGGATTGCATCTTGAGTTTTGGGAAGAGGGTGAGGATGTGCTTACCATCTGGAATCCCGGCGAGAATTACCAGGGCTGGATCAACACCCTGCATGGCGGAATCATCAGTATGCTGATGGATGAAGTGGCAGGCTGGGTTATCAACCGCAAATTGCAGACAACGGGTGTGACGATGCAGCTTAACGTAAAGTACAAGAAGCCTGTGATGACTACCGATTCTCAGATTACGGTGCGTGGTCACATCGCCAGTCAGCGCCGCAACATCGTCACCATCCACCTGACTCTGGAGAACTCCCAAGGCGAGGCTTGTGATGAGGGCGAAGCCATCTACTTCACCTTTGGTCCTGACAAAGCCAAGGAGATGGGATTCGACAGCTGCAAGGTAGAGGGGGAGGAATAACTCTCCCCACTTGTTTGTAATGCTGGAGTCTTTCTTGAAGTTTTGAAAGTTCTTAAAGTTGATCATGCTCAGTCTGCGTTTAAGAGTTCCTTGAATCACAATTCCCCAGAAAGCCGTTTCCTGCCCATTTTGTGGTCTTCATTGATGACCGGCGCCTGCCATCTATTAAGACCAGCCTCGGTCGTCATAGATGACCGACTTTTGGCACAAGAAGGCTGTTCTTTCGATTGCCGGTGCAAAGATACAAAAATTCTAAGCAGAAAGCAAGCTTTTTCCGGTAGAATGTTGGAAAATAGTGCGTAAGTAGCTGATGTGTAGAGGTATAAGTGCTTTCGGCTTGTGCATCTGATTGCAAAAGCTGCCTTTGAAATCGTTTTTGATGTTGGGAAAGCGGTCATTTTCGGTCACGGTCATTTTCGGTCATTTTCAAAAATGATTCGGTCATTTGGGTCTATAGTATATATAAATTATTTATATAATACTATAGGGGAGATTTGCGCCCCCGAAAACGAAAATGACCGAAAATGACCGTGACCGATAATGACCGGATTAGGCTTCTGATAGTTATTCGAGAAGAAGAGATGGATGATTGTAATATAATGGTAATCAGTAAGTTAGCTTATATTATAGTTTTGGCTTGTACCATGTTTTGTATTGTAGGAACAGCACATATTCATCTTCTCTCTACCCCAGTTTTCTTGCTTTTTTACTAGAATCTTGACAAAAATATATCAAGAAATTCCTCGTTTTTCCCCTTTCATCCTACCTTTTACCCCTCTTATTTTTGCCTTCTGAAGGGAGGAAAAGTGCCATCGGAACCACTTTCTCTTGCTCCTAAGAGCATTTTTCTCCTTCTTTCTCTGTAAAAGAAAGGTGTATTTTGGTATGCTTGAAAGGGAGGAAAATATAATAATGGCAGGTTCCAAATTAACGCATCAGGAACCTGCCATTTTCTTTCATTTTACGCCAATCTCAGTCTCAGCGAATTAAGCACTACGCTTACACTTGAGAAGGCCATCAGGGCACTTGCCCACATTGGAGTTATCTGGAAATCAATGCCGAAGATATGAAGGGCTCCGGCAGCCAACGGGATGCAGATGATGTTGTAGATGAACGCCCAGAACAGATTCTGCCAAATCATGTGAACCGTCTTCTGGCTCAGTTTTACGGCTTCCGGAATCGCCAGAAGGTCGTCGCTCATCAGCGTAATCTGCGCCACATCCATCGCCACATCCGTTCCCTTTCCTATCGCCATGCTCACGTTGGCAAGGGCCAAAGCCTGGGTGTCGTTGATTCCGTCGCCCACCATTGCTACCTGCTTACCTTCGTTCTGAAGTTTCTTTACCAATGCCTGCTTGTCGCCAGGTAGCACCTTGCTCTGGTAATGCTTGATGCCGGCTTTCTCTGCCCAGTAGTGAGCCGCTTCCTCCTTGTCGCCACTCATCATATAGACCTCTATTCCCCTTTCCTGCAACAGCTTCATTGCTTCCTGGGCATGAGGCTTGAGGGACTCTCTCGTCTCCAGATCCAAATCCTCCTGCTTGGTGAAATCGATGTTCTGGTTAGGAATGGTGAGGGTGCCGGTCTTGTCGATGACGAGGGCGTTGATCTTGTGGAGATTCTCCAGCGCCGACGCATCCTTGATGAGAATCTGCTTCTGCGCCGCCTTGCCGATGCCCACCATCAGGGCGGTAGGAGTAGCTAAGCCCATGGCACATGGACAAGCGATGACCAATACGGCTACGGCTGAAAGAATGGCCTGCGGAAGTGCTGCGTTGCCGCCTATCAGCCACCATGTTAAAAAGGTGATGAGGGCGATGGCTGCCACGGCTGGAACGAAAATCAGAGCCGCCTTATCCACGATGCGCTGCACGGGTGCCTTACTGCCCTGCGCCTCCTGAACCATGCGGATGATGTGTGCCAGGGCGGTGTTCTCGCCAATCTGCTTGGCTCTCATGCGGAGCTTTCCCTGACTCGGAATGGTGCCGGCCAGCACGTTGTCGCCTGCCTTTTTCATCGCCGGAGTCGGTTCGCCGCTAATCATCGCTTCATCTACATAGGCAGCATCGGGAGTCATGAAACTCTCTGCCTGGGTAACCACGCCATCCACCGGAATTTTCTCTCCGGCTCTTACCTCTATCATGTCGCCTATCTGAATGGTGGAAATTGGAACTTCCTCCATCTTGTAGTCGTTGGTGCCTTCTATCTTTTCGTAAGTCACCAGTCGGGCGGTTTTCGGCTGCATTCCCATCAACTGGCGAATGCTGCTCGCCGTACTGTCTTTCGCTTTTTCTTCCAGGCATCTTCCGGTCAGCACGAAGGTGATGATCATCACGGAAGCATCAAAATAAGTGTGCCATTCTATGCCTCTCGCTCCCCATACCATTTCTCCGAAGAAGGTGTTGAAGGTGCTGAAGAGGAAGGCGATGAGGGTGCTGAGTGCTACGAGCGAATCCATGTTTGCCGTATGATGCAGGAGCTGCTTCCAGGCGGAAACATAAAACTGTTTGCCGCAGTAGAGCAGGTTTGCGAGTGCCAGGAGCAGACAAATCTGGTTGGCGAAGGAACTCGAGTGATGAGCCGAAGCAACGCCATCTGAAATCATATTCTGTTCCATACCCAGGGAAATCCATCCCATGGAGAAACACATGGTCAGGATGGCGAAGAGCCAGGAAGCGAGGGTTCGGCGGCGCAGGAGGGTGAACTCACGGCGGTTGATTTCCTCCACGCTTCTATCGTTTTCGATAACGAGGTCGTATCCGGCGTTGCTGATTTCCCGTTTCATATCTTCCAGAGAGATAATGTCGGGCTCATAATCTACCAGGGCAGTTCGGCTTGCCAGGGATACCGAGGCGGAGTTAATGCCTTCTAGCGACTGCAGCTTCTTTTCTACATTGGCAGAGCATACGCTGCAAGCCATGCCTATTACAGGAATTGTTTTCTTCATCTGTTTCTTATATTAATATTCTGAAATCTATAAGCAGAAGTTTTCATATCTGCTTTTCTGCCTGCAAAATTACATATTAATTATGGAAGAAAAAAGATTTATGGTGAAAAACTCTTGGCTGCTCCATGAAAATCATAATAATAAGGTAGATGAAAAATGCGATGGTTCAGGTAAGGGCACAAAAAAAGGCAG